>CAZEJK010000074.1:0-22649 GCA_964512045.1 uncultured Thermoanaerobaculia bacterium | reverse complement strand
CGCGCCACGGCTGTCGCGACCGTCTGCGAGCCAACGCGGCCGCGGGCCGCAACCAAAGTGATGCTCCGAAGGTGCCGGTCCTGGTCCCGGCCCCGACAGCCGGATCCCGGTCATCCGGTCCCCGGCTCATGCCTCGAGCTTTCGGAGATACGGGATGCTTGAGCCGCCAACGCGGCCGCGGGCCGCAATCAAACAGCCGGCGAGAATGGCCCGGCTGCTCGCAACCTCCAGCCGCGTCAGAAAATCACGTACCGCACGTAGAACTGCTCGACGGAGAGCTCATTTTGCACGAGCAAGCGGGCGATCTCCGGATCGATCCGGAACGTTCCCGCCGGCTTGCTGGTCGTCGTCATCAGCTGCAGCTCCACCATTTCTGGAACGCCATCGCCACCGAGCTCGTGGATCACGTAGTACGCCTTGGAAACGACCTCCACCGCCTGGAACACCTCGCGTTCGGAGTCCGTGACGACGTTGATGTGCAGCCGATCGCTGGCGGTGCCCACGCTCATCTTGTACAGGTACAGACGCTCTTCATCGAACACTCGGCGGAAGTCCTCGACGACCTTCGAGTGCGGATAGGGTGAAGATCTCAGCTTGATCTGCGGGGTCGGCGTGGGTGTCGGCGCAACGCCGACCACCGCTGTCGGCGTCGGCCGCCGTTCCAGGCGTCCAACATCGCCCAGCCGTGGCCGTGGCGTTGGGGTCGGCTCGGGGCCCTGATCGGACAGCGTATCCATCTTGATGCTGGAGCCAAGCCCCTGCTGGTTGTACCGTTCGGTCTTGACCAGATCGACCTGCTCGATCGAGATGCTCGTGACGGTACCGTTGAGCAGGGTGATGATCACCTGACGCCCCTGGATTTCCATTGGCTTCGAAGCACGGATCGACGACCCGTTCTTCAAAATGACAACGTACCCCGCCGGTTTTTCGGCCAACGAGCTGTCGGCGATGAACGTGAGCACCACGGCAAACCCCACCAGGGTGACGATGGCACCCCTATACACTCTCTTCTTCATCAGCTTCCCGTGCCTCCAAACACCCATCAGTATACCCCGTATCACATTCCGCGCCGTCTCACTCCACGAGCCGCACCAGCTCTGCACGGGATCTCGCACCGGTCTTCCGATACAGTCGTTTGACGTGATCCCGCACGGTGTGCGGAGAGATGCACAGGACCGTGGCCACGGCGTTGGTCGACAACCCATCGCACAGGAGGGCGAGGACCTCCCGTTCCCTACTCGTCAGGAGATGGGCAGTGCCAGCCCTCTCGATCTGCTGCTGGATATCGGCGTGCCCAACCGGCTCCAGCACCACCATCGTCGAGCGACCAGCGCTCAGCTCGGAGGACGCAAGCGACAGGATCTCGCACGCCAGCTGCGAGCCATCCTCGAGCGTCAGTCGGTCAGAGCTCTGTCGGTCGGCCGGGTCGTGGCCCTCAACCCTCCTGCACAACGCGGTCACGAGAGGTTGGCTCGCCCCGTGTGCCAGCCGCACGCGCAGGCCACTCTCGGTCTGACGAGACAGCAGTGCATCTCCTGCCGGGTTCGCATGAACGATGTTTCCGTCGTTGTCGAACAGCAAGATGGCGCGTCGAGTGGTGTCCAGAGCGCACCGCATCATCGACGCCTGGTGGCGCAGGACCCGTGCCGCGAAAAGGTGCTCCAACGCCGACTCGAGGAGTGGCAGAAGCCGCACCAGCGCGTTGCACACAGCCGGCGAGCACCAGACGCGCGCACCGTACAGACCGCACGAAGCCAGCTGCACCTCCTCCGCCTGGTCAGGCTCCGGGTCACCCCATGCATACCGGTAGCAACGGCCCGACTGCTCTGGCTCAAGGTCGAGCGTCAGCCAACGCCCACCAGCGGCGACTGCGGCGCGCTCCAACAGCCCGATCACCTCGGGGTCCGAGCACGGCGGTGGATCGGGCGCCACCACCAGAGGCAGCGGGTCAGGCTTCGCAGCCACGGCTCCCGATGATACCACTCCACGCACAAACGGCTGAATACAGGCATCTTGATTTTGTCCGAAACCGACCAGCACCACCCCCGATCTCTTGACCGTCGGCGCCGGGCACCGTAGACTGCCGCGGTTATGTTGGAGAGCCTTCAGGACCGTCTCGGTCGGGTTGTCAAGACGTTGCGTGGCGAAGGTCACCTGACCGAGTACCACATCGACGCAGCGCTGCGCGAGCTCCGCCTGGCCCTGCTCGAGGCTGACGTCAACGTGAACGTGGTGCAGCGCTTTACCGAGAGAGTGCGCGAGAAGGCCGTCGGCCGCGAGGTGCTGACATCCGTCACCCCGGCGCAGCAGGTCACCAAGATCGTGCACGACGAGCTGGTCACACTGCTCGGTGGCGCCACCACCGATCTTTCGTTCAAGGGACGTCCGGCGGTGGTCATGCTGGTCGGTCTGCAAGGCTCTGGTAAGACGACGACGGCTGCAAAGCTCGCCCGCTGGATCAAGGAGAAGAAGAACCTCTTCCCGCTCCTGGTGCCCGCGGACACCTCGAGACCGGCGGCACGGGAGCAGCTGATGGTTCTCGGTCGGCAGATCTCGATGCCGACGCTTGATACCGCCGAGCTCGACGACCCGGAGGTGATCGCCAAGCAGGCCAAACGCGAGGCGATGATCAAGGGCTACCAGGTTCTGGTGTTCGACACCGCAGGTCGCCTGCACATCGACAGCGACCTCATGGGACAGCTGGAGCGCTTGAAGGCGATCCTGAAGCCGCAGCACATCCTGTTCGTGGCAGACGCGATGACAGGGCAGGACGCCGTACGATCCGCCAAGGCGTTCCACGATGCGTTGGACATCACCGGCGTCGTCCTCACCAAGCTGGATGGTGATGCCCGCGGCGGAGCGGCACTTTCCGTCCGCGAGGTCGTCGGACGTCCGATCGTGTTCGCGGGTATCGGCGAGCGCGTCGACGCGCTGGAAGCGTTCCATCCAGAACGGATGGCCGGTCGGATCCTGGGCATGGGCGATGTCCTCACCCTGGTCGAGAAGGCGCAGGACGCCGTCGATGAGAAGAAGGCCGCTCAGCTCGAAAGGAAGCTCAAGAAAAACAAGTTCGATCTCGAGGATCTCTCCGATCAGCTTCGCAGCCTGCGCAAGATGGGGCCTCTCCAGCAGGTCATGGACATGATCCCCGGGATGGGACAGGCGCTCAAGGATGGTCCCGACGAGGCCACCCAGGAGCGACAGCTGACGCGCATGGATGCCATCATCTCTTCGATGACGCCCAAGGAACGGCGCCACCCACAGATCTTGAACGGCTCCCGCAAACGGCGCATCGCCAAGGGGTCCGGAACCTCAGTCGAGGAAATCAACCGGCTGCTCCGGCAGTTTGGTCAAATGCGAAAGCTCATGAAGAAGCTCGGAAAGGCCGACTCTCGAACTCTCAAACGCCAGCTCCGGCTCCGCTGAGGTCGTTGGTGCAGCGCACCCCGACCACCTACCAAGGAGGACTCGTACCATGCTCATGATCAGACTGCAGCGCGTTGGCGCCAAGAAGAACGCTCTGTACCGCATCGTCGTCTCCGACTCTCGCAAGCGGCCGACGGCCGACTCGATCGATCAGGTTGGGACGTACAACCCCCACCAGCAGCCCCCGGAAATCCGGATCGACCATGAGAAGGTTGACCAATGGGTGGAGAAGGGAGCACAGCTGTCGCAGACGGTGCGCTCGCTTGTCCACACGGCGAAGCGCTCTCAGTAACTGCGGCACCCTCTGCTGACGCTGAACCGAGAAAGGAGCTCTTGTGAGCGCGATGAAAGACCTTCTCGAAGAGATTGCCAAGGCGTTGGTCGACCACCCTGAAGACGTCCAGGTGACCGAGGTCGAGGGCGAGCAGACAACCGTCCTCGAGCTCCGTGTCCGCGACTCGGATCTGGGCAAGGTGATCGGTCGCCAAGGTCGTACCGCACGCGCGATGCGCACACTGCTCGCCGCCGGCGGAATGAAGATCCACAAGCGGTTCGTCCTCGAGATCCTGGAGTGAGCTGACGGCGGCCGTGACCGAACGGGATTGGCTTATCGTCGGTCAGCTGCGCAAGCCGCATGGCGTGCACGGTGATCTCCTCGCGGAGATCATCACCGATTTTCCGGAGCGGCTGCACGACGGTGCTCGCGTCGGCATCGGCGGTGACTCCGGTGTCGACCGATTCGCGACAGCGAGCAGCGTCCGCTACCACAAAGGTGCGTGGCTGCTCACCCTGGACATCGCCGACGACCGCGACGCCGCCGAAGCGCTGCGCGGTCACTACCTCTACCTTCCAGAGCAGGCACTCGACGAGCTTCCCGAGGGCTACTACTACGAGCACCATCTGGTGGGCCTCGAGTGCCGCGGCACAGACGCCACGGTGTACGGTACCGTCACCGGCCTCGATCCCGGTCCTGGCCAGACGCGGCTGATCGTCAGGAAGGGCCACCGGGAGCATCTCGTTCCCTACGTGGACGCGATCGTGGTGGAGGTCGATCTGGAGGCCGGTCGCATCCTGCTCGATCCTCCTGATGGCCTGTTCGAGTAGCTCTGGCAGACGATGCGCTTCGACGTTCTCACCCTGTTCCCGGAGCTGTTCGAGCCGTTCGTCTCTGCGGGTGTGCTCGGGCGGGCGATTGTCGCGAGGACTGTGTCCATCCAGGCTCACGACCTGCGGCGCTGGGCGGAGAACCGCTGGCGCAAGGTGGACGACGAGCCGTACGGAGGTGGAGCCGGGATGGTCATCGAGGCGCCTCCGGTGCTGGCCGCAACCCGCTCACTGACACGCACGAACCCCCCCAGCCATACAGTGCTCCTGACGCCTCGGGGACGTCCGCTCAACCACCATGTTGTGTCCGAGCTGGCCCTAGAGGAGCATCTGGTCCTGATCTGTGGTCGTTACGAAGGTATCGACGAGCGGGTGGCGGAGATCCTCCACCCCGACGAGATCTCCATCGGCGACTTCGTCCTGGGCGGAGGCGAGGTGGCTGCGATGGCCGTCATTGAAGCCGTCGCTCGGCTCGTTCCCGGCGTCGTCGGAGATCCCGAGTCCGTTCAGGACGACTCGTTCGTGGATGGCCTGCTCGACGCACCATGCTTCACCCGACCCGCCGAGGTGGAAGGCAACGAGGTTCCCTCGGTGTTACTCTCCGGACACCACGAAGCGATCCGCCGCTGGCGGCTCGAGCACGCGGTGCGTACGACTGTAACCAGGCGACCCGATCTGGTGAAACAGCACTGGAGCAGCTACTCGAACGAGGTCCGGCGCCTCGTCCGCCGCTGGGCGCCCGACCTTGTCGACGAGGGCTGAAACCGGCCGACCAGATAACA
This sequence comes from uncultured Thermoanaerobaculia bacterium, assembly GCA_964512045.1. GTDB lineage: Bacteria > Acidobacteriota > Thermoanaerobaculia > Thermoanaerobaculales > Sulfomarinibacteraceae > CAZEJK01. The sequence goes on along the minus strand of CAZEJK010000074.1, from coordinate 17,337 downwards.
GGAGCTCACCGATGCCGCGATCACTTCTCACTGTCATTGGACTTCTCGCTGCGCTGACCATGGCCGCTCCGGCAGGGGCCCAGGGCTTTGCACCTGAGCCAGTGTTCTCAGTCGCCCTTACTGTGGACCGCGCGCCGCTGGTGGCCGGCGAGCCCTACCGGCTGGCCGTGGTTCTCACGATTGACGATGGCTGGCACGTCAACTCCGATCAGCCTGGAGACGACTTCTCTCTCCCCACAACGGTCAGCTGGTCCGTACCGGCAGGTTGGAACGAGCCCACGGTGACATTTCCGCCGGCCAAGCAGCTGCGCTTCGACTTCCAGGAGGAGCCGATCAACGTCTGGGAAGGCCGCGTTCTGCTCCTCGCGTCCGGCACGGTACCGTCGGATGCCACCGGCGCCACGGCCCTCGCGACAACCGTGACAGCACAGGCGTGCAACGACTCCGAGTGTCTCCCTCCGCTGGACGTCACCGCTCGGACTGAGGCCGAGGTTGCTCCCGCCGGCACAGATTCCGCCACCATCAACCAGGAGCTTTTCGCTGCAGCCGCCACCGCGAAGGCGTCCTCGCAGTCGCCGCAGACGGCCGCGGGGAACAACGGTGACGTGGTCTCGCGGCTGGCCTCGTCGTCGCTCATCCTGCAGCTCGTCCTCGCCTTCCTGTTCGGGATCCTGCTCAACGGCACGCCATGCATCTTCCCGCTGATCCCGATCACGGTGGGCTTCTTCTCATCGCAAAGTGGCGGCCGCGGCAAGACGGTGGCGCTGGCCGTCGCGTACGTGCTGGGCATCGCCGTCACCTACTCTGTGCTCGGTACCGTGGCGGCCATGGCCGGACAGCTGTTCGGTTCGGCCCTGCAAAGCCCGTGGGTCATCCTTCTCATCGTCGCCGTCGTGCTCGCTCTCGCCGCCTCCATGTTCGGCATGTGGGAGCTGCGGGTGCCAACCTCGATCACCACCATGTCTGGCGGCCGCGCCGGCGTCGTCGGCGCCCTGATCATGGGACTGGTGGTCGGTGTGGTCGCCGCACCGTGTCTCGGGCCGTTCGTCGCCGGCTTGCTGACCTACGTGGCCCAGCAGGGCGACCCGGTGCTCGGCTTCTCGCTGTTCTTTGCCCTGTCGCTCGGCCTCGGACTGCCGTACCTGATCCTCGGCATTTTCACCGGCGCGATCCAGAAGATTCCGCAGTCCGGCATGTGGATGCTCGGCGTGAAGCGGTTCTTCGGTGTCGTCCTGCTCGCATTGGCCGTACACTTCCTCGACCCCCTACTCCCACCGGGTCTCGCAGCCTGGGGTATCGGAGCGCTGCTTCTCGCTGGCGGGCTGTACCTGCTGGTGGTGGAGCGCACCGGCCACGAGCAGCCCGCCGTCGACCGCGTGATGCGTGTGCTCAATACCTCTCTGATTGTCGCCGGTCTGGTGCTCTTGCCGGTGGGAGGTGGTGGCGGTCACGCCGAGCTCGATTGGCAGCCCTACGAGCAGGCAGCCGTCGAGCAGGCGATCGCCTCGGGTCAACCGGTGATCGTCGACTTCTACGCAGACTGGTGCATCCCCTGCAAGAAGCTCGAGTCGAAGACGTTTGCCGACCCCAGGGTCGCCGAGATCCTCGCAGACTACGGCCGGTTCAAGGTCGACCTCACCGACGACCGCTCCGAGGCCACCCGCGAGATCAAGGACCGGTATGACGTGCTCGGCGTCCCCACGGTTGCGGTGTTCGTCGACGGGGAGGAGCTGTTCCGGATCACCGGTTTCGAGGGTCCGGAGAGGTTCCGAAGCCGTCTCCCGTAGGGTCAATCCGCTTCCACGCCTACCACTCGGCTGTGATTCGGCCGTGCACCAGCTCTCCGGAAGCTCCAACGACCTTCATCCGTTGCACCCTGGGGGCGTTCCGCCACCCGCAGAGAGGAACCATGCCAGCTGACGCACCTGCTCGACCTGTGGCTCGCCTGGAAGATGTGACCCGCACCTATCGCAGGGGCAGCGAGACGGTGGTGGCTCTGGACGGCATCTCGCTAACTGTCGCCGCCGGAGAAATGGTGGCGCTGGTCGGCGCATCCGGTTGCGGCAAGTCCACAACTCTCAACCTCGTGGCCGGGGTTGATCGCCCGACTGAAGGACGCGTCGTGGTCTGCGGCATCGAGCTGTCGCGTGCCGTCGAGAGCCAGCTCGTCGAGCTTCGACGCCACCACATCGGTCTGGTGTACCAGGCGTTTCACCTGGTACCGCACCTGAGCGTCCGAGAGAACATCGCTCTGCCGTTGGCCCTCGGCGGCACGCATGACGACGGACGCGTCGACGACCTGATCGAACGTGTGGGGCTCGGTCACCGGAGACGGCACTTCCCATCGGAGCTGTCCGGTGGGGAGCAACAGCGGACCGCCGTGGCGCGCGCGCTCGTCCACCGGCCTCAGCTTCTTGTCGCCGACGAGCCGACCGGAAACCTGGACTCCCGCACTGGCGCCACCGTCCTCGAGCTGATCGATCAGCTCAGGCGCGACGAGTGCACTGGTCTCGTGCTGGCCACCCACGACCGCAGTCTCGCTGCGCGGGCAGACCGAGTCATCCACCTGCGCGACGGCCAGGTGGTCGACGCAGTGGTGTAACGCAATGCTCCAGCTCCTCCGGGCACTCCTGCTCCGCCCCAACCTGGAGCGACCATGGCGCTCGCTCGTCACTGTGGTCGGTGTTGGCACCGGCGTTGCCGCTGTGGTGGCGACCATCGCGGCGTCCTCCGCCGCCATCGCGGCCTTCTCCACCGGCGTGGAGGAGGTCGCTGGTCGCTCGCGGCTCGAGATCTCCCGACCCGGCGGCGTTCCCGTCGAGCGCCTCGGCGACCTTCGACACGTCGGCAGGGACGCACTTGTCGTTCCCGTTTTCGAGGAGATCACCCTGCTCACGGAGCTCGGTGACGCAGTCCGGCTGCTGGGCGTGGACCTGCTCGTGGATGCACAGATTCGGCCCGTGGTAGGCTCCAGCCAGGAGCAGCTCATCGAGGCGTTGACCGAGCGCGCCTGCCTCCTTCCGGAGCCACTCGCGTCTCAGCTCGATGTGAGCGTCGGTGAGGAGATCACGATCTCCGCACAGGCGCGGCCCGTGGCTCTCACCGTCGCCGCGATACTCGATCCTCCGCGAAGCCGTTCTGTGTGGGACCGCGTCGTGGTGGTGGACATCGCCCTCGCACAGGAGCTGTACGATCGCATGGAGCACGTGGATCGCATCGAGCTCACTCCACGGGAAGGCGTGACCGTGGATCAGCTCGAGCAAGCACTCCGCCCCGTGCTCATGCCGGAGGAGGAGCTGGTGACGCCCTCGCGCCGACGCGAGACTGCCGAGGAGATGGTCGCGTCGTTGCGGTTCAACCTCAGTGCGCTTTCGGCGATCTCGGTTCTCGTCGGTGGCGTACTGGTTGCGACGACGCTCGCAACCTCGGTGGTGCAACGGCGGTACTCGATCGCTCTGGCGAGGTCGCTGGGAGCCTCTCGCGGCCAGATCGCATCTGTCGTGCTGTGTGAGGCCGTAGGGCTCGGTCTGGTCGGCGGTGTCGTCGGAATCATTGGCGGCTACCTCGGCGCCCGTGCGGCGTTGGACAGCGTCCGGACGACGGTTGCCGCGGTCATTCAAGGCGTACCCTCCACCTCGATCGTTCTCGAGCCGTGGATGATCGTGGGCGGCATGCTGCTCGCAGTCGTCAGCGCATTGACGGCGGCGATCCTTCCTCTGGCTGAGGCGGTCGCCACACCGCCGATTCAGCTCCTGGTCCATCATCCTCGCCCTCGTCTCTCCCGAGCCGGATTCCTGCGCGCGACCGCCCTGACACTTGGGCTGGCGGTTGGGGCGTGGATCCTGACACTTCTCCCGGCGATCCAAGGCCTCCCGATCGCGGCCCTGCTGGCTGCACTCTGCATCCTTCTCGCTCTGTTGTCGGCAGCCTCACCGCTGGTCGATGTCCTCGCTCGGGCGGGCCAGCGACCGCTCGCTCGCCTGCACTGGACACCGCTCCGGCTCGCAGCAGCCGCGCTTGCGGCGGGCCGGCGTCGAGCGGCGTGGGCTGCCGGCGCCGTGGCCGTTGCGACGGCGCTGGCGGTGGCCATTACCACGCTGGTGAGCTCGTTTCGGACCACGGTGGAGCACTGGACCGAGGCCGGCCTGCGCGCCGATATCTGGGTCCGGCCGATGACCGTGTCCACCGGAATGCCCGTCGGCACTCTCGATCCGGAGATCATCGACATCGCCACCGAGCTCTTCGGTGCCCAGGCCGTGGACCCGTTCCACACGGTGCCCGCCCGCTTCGAGGGACGACCGATCACCCTGGCAGGCGCAGCGTTCGACGTCGTCCAGCACCACGGCAGCGTCCCGTTCATGGACGGGCGACCGTCGGGGTCGGTCTTTCGAGAAGCTCTCCTGGCCCACGGTGCGGTGGTCAACGAGCCGTTCGCTAACCGGTTCGGAGTACGCCGCGGCGACACGATCCGTCTCGACGTGGCGGGGGGCCCGTTGGAGCGGGAGGTGTTCGGCATCTTCCGGGACTACTCCCGATCGAACGGACTGGTGGTGATCGACCGTTCGGATCTGCTCCAGCGCTACCCGAGCAGCGCGCCGTCGGAGATGGCGCTGTTCTTTCCAGCGGAAGTTGACGCCCATGCCGCTCGACAGCGGCTGCTCGACGCACTCGACGGGCGCTGGCTGGTGGAGGCGCTGGTCAACCGGGAGCTGCGCCAGGAGGCGCTGTCCGCCTTCGAGCGCACGTTTGCCATCACCGGGGCCCTGGCGGTGGTGGCCGGCGCTGTCGCCGTGGTCGCCATGATCACTGTGCTGCTCGCCCTGCTTGCCGAGCGCGCCCGGGATCTGGCCGTCGTCCGGTCGGTAGGCGGCTCACAGCTACAGCTTGCTGCAGTGGTGCTCGGCCAGGCCATGCTGCTCGGCGTGGCCGCAGCGGCGGCCGGGGTCGTGGCCGGTCTGCTGGTGGGCATCATCCTGGTGACCGTGGTCAACGTGCAGTCGTTCGGCTGGTCGTTGGAGCTCGTCGTACCGTGGAGCTCGATTGGAGCTGCGGCCATGTGGGTTGCTGCCGCCTGCCTCCTGGCCGGAATCCTGCCGGCGATCCGGGCCAGCCGGCTGCAGCCAGCGGAGGTGCTGCGTGAGAGCTGAGCGTACACAGCGCAGAGAGCAGAGTGCCCGCCCTTGCTCCAACGATTGCCTGTGGAGCATCTTGGTGCTGATCGGAGCCCTGGCGACGCTCGCAGTCGGCCTCGGTGAGGCGACAGATGCCGACGCGACCGCCGGCTGGAAGCGCCACCACGGCCCGGTGCCGATCGAGCTGCCGCGGGACCACGGCTCGCATCCGTCGGTCCGAACCGAGTGGTGGTATCTGACCGCCATCACCACTGACGAGAACGGACGACAGTATGGCGTCCAGATCACGTTTTTCCGGCACGGCATCGATCCATCGTCGAGGACCGCAAAGGACTCGCCACTCCGGGCCACGGATGCCATCGCCGCGCACATGGCGATCGCCGACATCGCGCGGGGCGAGCTTCGCCACGCAGAGCGCCTGCGACGGGCGGCGGTCGGTCTCGCCGGCGCGAGCAGCAACGATCTGCACGTCTGGATCGAGGACTGGGAGCTGATCCGTGGCGAGGACGACACGCTGCACGCCTCGCTCGCAGACCGTGCCACGAGCACGGCGCTCCAGCTCACCTTCGAGCCACAACGACAGCTGGTCCTCCACGGTCGCGACGGGTACTCGCAAAAGGGCCCCGAGGGCGGCAACGCCTCCATGTATCTCAGCTGGACACGCCTCGCAGTTTCCGGTGAGCTCATGCTGGACGGACGCACGATCCATGTCAACGGCGACGGCTGGTTCGACCATGAGTGGGGCACGAGCCAGCTCGGCGACGGTGTCGCAGGCTGGGACTGGTTCAGCCTCCGTCTCGACGACGGACGTGATCTGATGGTCTACAGGCTGCGACGCACCGACGGCTCGGCCGATCGGCACTCATCGGGCACACTGGTGAACGGCGACGGCACGACTCGATCCCTGAGCGTGGACGAGGTCGGGCTGGAGGTGCTCGATCGGTGGACGAGCCCGTCAAGCGGTGCAAACTACCCCTCTCGCTGGCGCCTGCGAGTTCCTTCGGAGAGCCTCGACCTCATCGTCGAGCCGTTGCTCCAGGCGGCCGAGCTGGACACCAGCCGCTCCACCGGGACCGTCTACTGGGAGGGCCCGGTCACTGCTACCGGGAGCACAACGGGATCGGGCTACGTGGAGCTCACCGGCTACGCCGGCAGCATGGAACGCGTTTTTTGAGCTGAGCTGAGCTTCTGCCTCGCTGCTTCGAAGATGCGCCGGTTGCACGTCGCCAACGCGGTCGCGAGCCGCAACCAAAGTGATGCTTCGATGACGTGAGCTCCGGCATTTGCCCCGCAACGCCTTCAGAGCTACAGTCTCGGCATCGTCCCGAGCCTTCGGGCGACTCCACCATGGAGCAAGCGAGGTCAGTATGTGTGGTGTCATCGGACTTGTGTACGAACACGAACACGGTCAGCTCGGGCTGGTCGCGGCTGAGCTTCTGCGAGCTCTGGAGTATCGCGGCTACGACTCGACCGGTGCGGCAGTGCAAGATGCGCAGGGAGCCATCCGCCTGGTCAAGGGAGTCGGCGCGCCATCAGTGCTGGTGCACAAGCTCGGCATCACCCAGATGCAGGGCAAGGTCCTGTGCGGGCAAGTGCGTTGGGCCACGTTCGGCGCCGTGGACGATCGCAACGCCCAGCCACACGAGGTACGGTGTCGCGCTCATCTGTACGGCGCCCACAACGGGAACGTCACCAACTGCGACGACCTCAAGGCACATCTGACCGCCGAAGGCCACACGGTCCTCTCCGACAACGACGGTGAGATGGTGGTGCACACCATCGAGCACCGGTTTGCCCGCGAGCTCGAGACGTACACAGCCTCCGACCAGCGCGAACCGTCGGTCCGACGCCGTTGTCTCCGACGCGCCGTCATCGCTGCGGCCGACCGCCTCGAGGGCTCGTACGCCGCCGTGGTCGTGGACCCGGTCACCGAAACGCTCATCGCGATCAAGCAGGGCTCGAGCCTGTACTTCGGTGTCGGCAACGACCCGGTCGGCGGACGGCTGGCCATTGCGTCGTCTGATCTCTCGTGCGTGCTGAAGCTGACCCGTGCTCTGGTCCCGCTGAACGAGGGCGAGATGGTGGAGTGTACCGCCGACGGCTACAGCGTATGGTCAGTGCGCAGCCGCACGGTCTCCGGTGAGCACGGTGCAACCACCGTCCATGCCGGCGACCGGCTCGACCGCGCACCGGTGCGCAGCCGCCTGCGCGCCAAGGACACCGCGCTGCAACCGCCGTTCCGCACGTTCATGGATCAGGAGATCTCCGCGCAGGAGTCCACCTGCCGCGGTGTGATCCGTCTGTTCAGCGGGGGATCGGAAGCCGTGAGCGTGCTCTCGGCTGCTCTGCGCTCGATCGATCAGGAGTCTCACGAGCCGTTTGCCGGACGGATCGAGCCGCTGCGCGACATCGTCGACGACGAGCCCCTCGCCCGATCTCTGTACGAGCTCGGTGACGATCCGTGGATCACCCGCCTGCTCGACGCGATCCCGCCGGCAACTGCGGAGGCCGGGGTCGACGCGCCTCCCGAGCAGCTGGCCGACCGCCTCCTCTCCTCCGACGCCAGCCTGATGACCGATCTCCTGCAGATGGCCCGCGGCCCGCGCGATCAGCTCCTCGTCCGACTGCTCGACGCCGCCGGGGAGCTCGAGGAGGTCACCGAGTTTCAGGAAGCCGTGGCACGCTGCGCTCGGACCTGCGCCCTGGCGCTGGCGAACGGCGGCCGGCTCTACGCTGTCAGCTGCGGGAGCTCGTACCACGCCGCCAAGGCTGCGGCCGTGATGTTCAACGAGATCTGCGGGACCAGCTTGCTACCGATCCTCCCCGGCCAGTACCACGGCCAGTACGCACGTGCCCTCTGCGACGACGATGTGCTCATCGCGGTCTCGCAGAGCGGTGAGACCAAGGACCTGATCGACGTCATCGACGACGTTGCCGCGAGCGCTGCCCGCGTGCACGTCATCGCTCTCGTCAATAATCTGAACTCCACTCTCGCCCAGGAGAAGAGCGACCTCGTCGTACCGCTGCACTGCGGCCCCGAGATCGCGGTCCCGGCCACCAAGAGCTTCATGAACCAGATGGTCGTGCTCCACTGTCTGGCGCTGGCGCTCGCCGAGCAGCTCGAGGTGGACGAAGGCTTGCTGTCACGGCGCATGGAGAAGCTGAGAACGCTACCCCGCCTGATCCGTGAGACGTTCGATGCCACCGATGCTGCGGTCCAACAAGCGGCCACCTTGCTCGCCATGGAGCCGAGCATCCACATCCTCGCCACGCGCATGTCGGCGATCGCGGAGGAAGGCGCCCTGAAGATCCGCGAGGTGGTGCTCAACCACACCCAGGGGTTCGAAGGCTCCGAGTTCAAGCACGGACCGAACACGATCCTCGGCTTCGATACGGTCTTCGGTCCCAAGGAGGTCGAGACGCTACTCGCCCGCCTCGGACTGTCACTGGCAACGTTGGTGGAGCGTGCCCACACCGCCAACCTCGACGTCCAGTCGGTGGCCCGGCTCGTCCGTGCAGGGTGCGATAGCGTGTTCTCCCCATCCTCGGAAGACCTGGCGCTCACCGATCCGGAGCGCGCCGCCTTCACAGCCGCCATCGACCGCCAGCAGCTCCTGGACACGCTCCGGGCCGACTACCCGCTGATCTATATCACCGGACCGGACGAGCGAGATGTGGCGTTGACCATCTCGCAGATCAATACCCACAAGATTCGCGGCGCAATGACGGTGGTCATCGCCGAGGACCACCCCGCACTCCGTCAGGCCGCCACCAAGGCACCGGCCGACAACCCCTCGTACGAGTCGGTCTATATCGCCCTGCCGCGCACCAACGACCGGATCGCGACCCTGTTCTCGGCAACCGTCGTCCTGCAACGCCTCGCCCTCAAGATGAGCGAGCACAAGGCCCGCGTCCTCGATCGCCTCGGCATCGTTGACCATGGCGTCCACCCCGACGTCCCGAAGAACGTCTCCAAGTCGATCACGGTGGATTGATGCGGCGTCCGACCGTCTCACTCTACGTTCTGGGACGCTCCTGAACGCGAGCTCAGCACAGCGCGGACACGGGCAAGGAACGTGGCGACCGTGAACGGCTTCTGGATGATGTCGGCTCCATCGTGCAGCAGGGTCTGCCCGGCGATCACCTTCGCGGGATACCCGGACATGAACAGCACCCTCACATTTGGTGCGGCAGCGAGCACCTGATCGGCCAGCTCCTTGCCGTCCATTCCGGGCATGATCACATCGGTCACCAGCAGTTGGATCGTATCCGCCTGTGTCGCCAGAATCCGCAGCGCCTCCTCGCCGCTCCTGGCCTCGAGAACCTCGTACCCGAAGCGCGACAGGATGCTGACCACCAACACCCGGACGGTCTCGTCGTCTTCGACGACCAGCACGGTCTCGTGCCCGCGCTGCGAGGAACCGCTCGCGGGGGCCCGGGTAACCGCCTTCGGACGACCTTTGGCGACCGACGGAAACAGGACGGTCAGCTCCGTCCCCTCTCCAGGCTCGCTGGCCAGCGAGATCCGTCCCCCGTGCTGGGTCACGATACCGTGGACGGTGGAAAGCCCGAGCCCCGTGCCCTCTCCCAGAGGTTTGGTGGTGAAGAACGGCTCGAAGGCCCGCTCGCGAACCGCTGTCCCCATTCCCTCACCTGTGTCCGCCACTCCTAACGCGACGTAGCGCCCGGGCTCGACATCGTGTCCCTGTCGATCATCGGAAGATGTCAGGTCCAGCATCGCCGTCGCGATGTGAATCTCGCCGCCTCCATGCATCGCATCCTGCGCATTGACCGCGAGGTTCATCAGGACCTGCTCCAGCTGTCCCTCATCGACGCGCACCCAGAGCGCCCTTTCAGCCGGCTGCCAGTGGATGACGATATCCTCGCGGATCGTCCGTCGTAGCAGCGGAATGAAGCGCTCGATGCTCTCGTTGAGGTCGACCACCTGAATCTCCAGCGGCTGGCGACGCCCGAAAGCTAGCAGCTGGCCCACCAGCTCGCGGGCACGAACCGCCACCGTGAAGATCTGCTCGGCAAGCTGACGGGAGCCGGCATCTGCGGCCAGGTCCTCGATCAACAGCTCGGAGTACCCCAACACCGGAGTCAGGAGGTTGTTCAGATCGTGGGCCACGCCTCCGGCCAACCGTCCCACCGCCTCCATCTTCTGTGCCTGGTGGTACTGCGCCCTCAGCTGCTCTCTCTCCTCGTGCAGCCGCTCCTGCTCGGTAATGTCTCTCTTGACCGCCACGTAGTTCTCGATCGATCCGTCGGGACCGAGCACCGGCGAGATCGTGCTCGACTCGACGTAGCGATCGCCAGCTTTGTTCCGGTTCACGAACCGGCCTTGCCAGGTTTGTCCACTGGTGATCGTTCCCCACAGCTCCTGGTAGAACTCCTGACTGTGCTCGCCGCTCTGGAGCAGTCGCGGAGTGTTGCCGATCGCTTCCTCTGCTGAGTAACCGCTGATCACGGTAAATGCAGGGTTGACGTACTCGATAGCGCCGTCTGGATCGGTCATGACGATCGCCTCACCCACCTGCTCGATCGCCGCCGCCAACCGACGGAGCTCGGCCTCGGCGCGCCGCTGCTCGGTCACGTCATGGATGATCGAGTACAGCATCTTGCGGCCGCCGACGACCACGGGGCTCGAGTACACGTCAACGTCACGGATCTCTCCACCGGCCACGCGATGGCGAAAGTGGAACATTCCCCGGTCCTCCGCCACGGCAGCGGCCATCTCGGCCTTAACCTCGGCGTCGGTCATCGTGTTGATGTCCATAATCCGCAGCGCGGTGAGCTGGTCCCGTGAGGAGCCGTAGAACCGCGTCGCAGCCGGGTTCGCGTCGACGATCCGACCATCTCTGGGGTCGATCAGGAGCTTCACCGAACGGTTCTTCTCGAACATCTCCCGGTACCGCTGCTCACTGTCGCGGAGCGCCTTGGCCGCCTGCTGTCGCTCGGTGATATCCACCGCCATCGAAACGAGCCGGCGGTGACCATCGATCTCCATGAGCTCACCGGAGTACAGACAGTGCACGGGGGCGCCGCTCTTGTGACGAAGCGCGAGCTCCAGGTTGTCGACTCGGCCGTGCTCGACAACGTGCTGGCGCAGCGTCTCGCGATCCTCCGGCGTGATGAACCCGATCTCGACTGACGTCCGACCGACGGCGTCCTCACGGGTGTACCCGGTCACGCGGGTGAACGCCTCGTTCACCTCCAGGTACCGTCCGTCCTCCAGAGCGCTGACGGTAATCATCAGCGGAGCGCGGTCAAACACCGCTGCGAGTGATCGAACCTTCATGGCACACCCGAGAGCGCGCTGCGAGTCGCCGGCGACGGCGCGAGGTGCGGTATCTCTGCCGTCACTGCTCTCCCCAGGCCGCTGCCACGACCTCCGGCAACACCTCGCCGGATGGCCCATGCAGTGCGTGCGTGGCCATCGGCGTCAGCGGCGTCGGATCGGGGTTGATCTCCACCACCACTGCACCAGCCTGCAACGCCTCGACCGGCAACGATGCCGCTGGCTGCACGACTGCTGACGTGCCCACCGAGAGGAAGACCTCAGCCCGCCGCGCGGCCTCAACGGCCGTAATCAGCGCATCGGTGGGGAGCGATTCGCCAAACCACACGACATCCGGACGCAGCCGAGCGCCGCACGTCGGACATCGCGGCGGGATCTCCTCTGACGACTCGTCCCAGGACTCGACGATCTCCCGATCGCGCTCGCAGCAGGTGCGCGCCAGGTTCCCGTGCAGCTCGACGACGTTCGTGCTCCCCGCCCGCTGGTGCAGGCTGTCCACGTTCTGCGTGATCAGATGGAACACCGGCACGTGCCGCTCCATCACGACCAGAGCCAGGTGCCCGGGGTTCGGCTCCACTCGCCCGACGAGCTCTCGCCTCCAGGCGTACCACTCCCACACAAGCTTCGGATCGCGCCGGAACGCCTGCGGAGTGGCAAGATCTTCCGGACGGTACTGTGCCCACAGCCCGGTCTGGGCATCACGGAAGGTCGGCACGCCGCTCTCTGCAGACACCCCCGCACCGGTCAGAACCGCGACCCGCTCGGCCGAACGCAACGTCTCGATCAGCGTCTCCGGAATCTGCATGCGCACCTCCTCCGACAGTGGCGTCCACATCAAAGGTAGCACGCGCTCAAACGACCGCGGGACGCGTCCCAAACCACCCACCCAAGTGTGCGGCTCCGATACTGGACCGGGTCACCGCCCCGGCAGCCGGCCCCGGCCCGCGGCCGCGTCAGTACGAGAACTTCCCGATCTCCACCTTGCCCCGGAAGGTCCAGTAGATGATGGCGGTGTAGGCGATCACGAACGGCATTCCCAGCGCGGCGATGATGGCCATGATCCCGAGCGTTTTCTGTGACGACGCTGCGTTGGTGATCGTCAAGCTCCACGCAGGATCGAGGCTGGAGGTAATCATGTTCGGGTAGAGTGCAACGCCGAACAGAAACACCAGCGCAGCGATCGTTGCCGATGTGGATACGAACGCCGCCAGCGGCTTGCCGAAGTAGATCGCGCGGGGGATGTTCGCCACTGCCAGAATGCTCAGCAGCACCACTCCCCACGCCCACGGCACCTCCTCGAAGTTCCGGGTGGCGTGGGGCACCTCGGCGAGCGTCACGATGGTGGTGAAGAGGTACAGCACCAGAAAGATACCGAACGACGACCACCGCCAGTGGCCGATACGCTTCTGAAACTCACCGGTCGTCTTCAGATACAGGTACATCGTCCCGTGCATGGCGAACAGCGACACCGCAAGCACGCCCACCAGCAGAGCGTACGGGCTCAACAGATCGAGCAGTCCACCGGTGAACTCCATGTCCGGTCCCACCGGAATACCGATCATCGAGTTCCCAACCGCCACGCCGAACAGGAGTGTCGCCACAGTTGAAGCAGCACAGAACGCAACATCCCAGAAACGGCGCCAGCCGGTGGCCTCCTGCTTGGAGCGAAACTCCATCGATACTGCCCGGAAGATCAAGGCGCACAGCAGCAGCATGAACGGCAGATAGAAACCCGAGAACGCCGTGGCGTAAGCATGTGGGAAAGCTGCAAACAGCGCGCCGCCGAAGGTGACGAGCCACACCTCGTTACCGTCCCACAACGGCCCGATCGAGTTCATCACGACCCGACGCTCGGTATCCGTCTTCGCCCCGAGGTGAAGGATCCCCACTCCGAGGTCGAACCCGTCGAGGATGGCGTAGCCCGTCAGGAGCACGCCGAGCAGAGCAAACCACAGCAGGTTCAGATCCATCACTCCACCTCCTCGTCGTCATCACGCTCGTGAGTCATCGACGAGCCACCGGGTTCGGCACGCTCGGTCGCCACCTCGAGCATTCCGCCATCACCCGCCGCTGCTGCTGCGCCCGTCTCGATCCCATGCTTGATCTTCGAGTCGAGAACATAGATCCAGACAAAGAAGAGCAGCGCGTAGATCACCCCGAACATCACCATGGAAGCGGCGACCTCTGGACCTGACACAGCCTTCGACACCGCATCGGAGGTCTTGAGCATGCCGTAGACGATCCACGGTTGACGACCCACCTCGGCGGCCACCCAGCCCAGCTCGTTGGATACGAACGGACCGATGACGGCAAACACGAACACCCACATCAGCCACCGCTTCTCGAACAGCGTCCCACGCCAGCGGAAGTAGAGTGCCACCAGCATCAGCACCACGAACGCCATCCCCAGGCCGATCATGATGTGATACGCCATGTACGACAGAAAGACCGGCGGCCACTCCTCGCGTGGCACCCGATCCAGGCCCGGCACCTCGGTGGAGAAGTCGCCGTGGACAAGGAAGCTCAGCAGACCCGGAACGCTCACCTCGAAGTGCGTCGTCCCGGCCTCGGCGTCCGGCCAGCCGATGAGACTCAAGCCCGCACCGCCCTCCGGCGTCTCGAACAGGCCCTCGAACGCCGCCAGCTTGGCCGGCTGGTGCTCGGCCACCACCTGAGCGCTCGAGTGGCCCGTCAACGGCGCGGCGAGCGCGGCCACCACGCCGAAGATCAACGCCACGCTGAACATCGTCTTGGCGTGCTCCAGATGACGTTCCCTGAGGATGTAGTACGCCGCAACGCTCATCACGAAGAACGCGCCCAGAATGAGAGCCCCGACGACGGTGTGGACAAGCCGATCGACGGTCGACGGGTTGAACACCACGGCCCAGAAGTCGAGGATCTCGGCCCGGGCGGCGTCACCCTCGCCGACGATGTGGTATCCGGTCGGAGTCTGCTGCCAGGAGTTGGCGACGATGATCCACACCGCCGAGAACGTCGAGCCCACGGCGACCATCAGCGTCGAGAAGAAGTGCATCTTCTTCGACACCCGATCCCAGCCGAACACCAGGACCGCCAGGAAACCGGACTCCAGGAAGAACGCGAAGATCCCCTCCGCTGCCAGCGGCGAGCCGAACACATCGCCGACGTAGCGCGAGTAGGTGGCCCAGTTGGTCCCGAACTGGAACTCCATGACGATCCCCGAGGCAACGCCGAGGGCGAAGCTGACCGCGAAGAGCTTGGTCAAGAACCGAGTGATGTCCTCGTACACCTGGTTGCCGGTCCTCAGGTAGATGCCCTCATACACCACCATGAGCCATCCCATTCCGATGGTCAGGGGTGGGAAGAGGTAGTGGAACATGATCGTCAGCGCGAACTGGAGCCGCGACAGGAGCACGACATCGAACTCCATGGGTTCTCCCTTCCGGGGCTTCGGATTGCCCTCGGGCTCGAGTATACCGTTGCCGCATCCGGCCGAACGCCGCGATCCGACCGCAGGAGCCGTACCAGACTGTCACAAGCCGCGGAACCAGCTCGGGAGTGCACCCTCCTTCCGCGCCTCGGTGACGATTCCGTTGAGGCGCGCCTCCGCAGCAGCGATCTCGCTTTCCAGATGGTGCAGCTCCGCTTTGACGGCGTCGAGCCGCGCCAGCGTCTTCGTCGTCCAGACCTGCCGTCGCAGGCTCTTCCGTTCGGCCTCGAGGGCCTCCCGTTTGCCGATGAGCCGAGCCACCTTCTCGTGCTGGCGGGCATACGCTTTTCGCCAGCGCATGCGCACGCGGGGATCCACGTGCTTCGGAGTTTGAACGGGCGCGGGATCGGCTGCTGGTCGGTGCACCTGGGTGACACCGACACCTTCGGCGAGATCCGTCACCGTTTCGTTTCCGATGACACCGTCCTGTGCGACCTCCGCCAACGGCTCGAGCCGCACACGCTGTGCATACTCCGCCAGAGAGCGGACATGGAGCACTTTCGGCGTCCTTGGCGTCGGCGTCGGAGTTGCTGTCGGTCGTGGAGGGGTACCAGCTACGGCTTCGGCCACAGCAAGCATCAGGAGACCATAGATCGGATTCAGATATCGCACACGCATGGGACCTCCTCTGGGAGGTTCCACAGCGCGGACGGTTCGCTGAGAATGGACACTCGGAGTGTATCACGGAAGCGGGACGCTCGAGCCATGCTGTTGGCGATCGGCCGCCTGGACAGGCTGGCGCCGGAGATGGCCGTAATGATCTCGGCAGGCTCGATCGTGCACCTGACGGCCTGCCCAGCTATGCTGCCGGCGGAAGGAGCCGCGCGTGTCCGAGCAGCCAGAGAGTCGACAACGCCGTTTCCTGCGCCACCCTGCCACATGGGTCTCCACGACGTACTTCGCCGAGGGGTATCCCTACTCCATCGTCCATCAGATCGCCGAGGCGATGTTCAAGGAGTTTGGCGCCAGCCTGCAGGCGATCGGCCTCACCGCCCTGTTCCACCTTCCCTGGAACCTGAAGTTCCTGTGGGGACCGTGGCTCGACCGGTACGGGACCAAGCGTGCGTGGCTGGTCGCCATCGAGCTGGTGCTATCGGCCCTGCTGGTCGTGCTCGCGTTCACCACCACGCTTCCTCACGTGCTCGTCGTGGCCTCGGTGGTATTCGTCGCACTCGCGTTCCTGTCCGCCACGCACGACATCGCCATCGACGGGTACTACCTGGAGGCGCTGGACACGGCGGGGCAGTCACGATGGGTGGGGTTCCGTGCCATGGCGTACCGGATCGCGATGTTCGTTGTCGCCAGCCCCGCATTCATCATCATCGATCGGGCCGGCTGGCTGGTCACCCTGTTGGCTCTCGCCGGCGTCATGGGTCTCCTCACGGCCTACCATCTGGCGTTCCTGCCTCGAGTGGAGTCTCAGCAGGTCGGTTTCGGTGAGCTCGTCCGCGCCGCGCTCTCGCTGAAAACACTGCTGATCGGTGCAACCGTCGCCGCAGCGATCGCGGGTGGCCGCTGGCTGGTCCTGTCGACTGCGGTGCAGGAGTCGATCGCAGCCAGACCGGCTCTCGCGGGAATCAGCACCGCAGGCTGGATCGGGCTCGCCCTGCTGATCGCGCTCATCGTGCTCGCCACGTTGGCGCCTCTGATCGGACGACGGATCGCTGCCAGCCGCTCTCACTACGCGCACGCATTTCTCGACTTCCTCGATCAACCCAGGATCGGGGTCATCCTCGGTTTCGTCGTGCTCCTGCGCACCGGTGAGTCGTTCCTCCTCAAGATGCGCTATGCGTTCCTGCGAGAGGTCGGCATGTCGCCTGAGCAGTTCGGATGGGCCAACGGCATGGCGATCTGGGCGACCATCGCAGCCACCATGCTCGGTGGCTGGCTGATCTCGCGCCACGGGCTCAAGAGATGGATCTGGCCCTTTGTCCTCGCGCAGAACCTGCTGAACCTGCTCTACATGGCAGTCGCACACCGCTACGAGCCGCTGATCGGCACACCGGCGGCTACCGAGGCGCTGAGCCTGCCGTTCGTCACCTCGGTGATCGTGATCGAAGGGTTCGGTTCCGGCCTGGGAACAGCGGTGTTCATGGTCTACCTGATGCGCTGCTGCAAGCGCGCGCACAAGGCGGCGCACTACGCCGTCCTGTCGGCTCTCATGTCGGTGAGCTTCACGGTCGCCGGCGTGGCGTCCGGGTTCCTCGCGGGCGCTCTAGGTTTCGAGTACTTCTTCGGTTTCACGTTCATTGCGACCCTCCCCGGAATGGCACTGATTCTCTTTCTGCCATACCTGGACGGTAGCTCCGCGGCGGATCTGGAGCCCTCCGACAGCTCGAGCCAACGCGGCCGCGGGCCGCAACCAAAGTAATGCTCCGAAGGTGCCGGTCCCGCGCCCGCGTAGCTGTCAGCGGTTAGGTGTTGGCCGTTAGCTC
>CAZEJK010000073.1:0-22690 GCA_964512045.1 uncultured Thermoanaerobaculia bacterium | reverse complement strand
GTCCGGTTGTAGTGGCCCGCGTCTGCCCCGGCGTCGCCGCGGTGGGTGGGAGGGGGAAAGCGAAGCCGGGTGATCGCATCGACGCGATCCATCAGCGCGACGGCCAAGGCGCCCCTTGCCGTCGACTCCCATCCTATGGTTCTGAGCCGACCAGCGCGCGACGAACGCGCTCGATCTCCTCGCCGGTGGCGGAGCCGAGGAGCGGCGCGAGGATATGCAGGGCGAGCACGGGGCCGAACGCCCGGAGCAGGTATGCGGCGGCGACCGGGCGACCCTGGTCGTCGCCGACGGCCTCGATCGCGGCACGGGCGACCGGTGCGAGCGCCTCGACCATGGCGCTGCCGCCATCAGCCAGGTCGCGGAGCAGCAGCCGGACGAGCTCGGGCCGGGCATGCAGCTCCGAGTCGAGGCCGCGGACCACGGCCTCCAGATCGTGCGCGGAGGCTTCGTTCTTGGAGACCGCTGCTCGGACCTCTCGGGCGAGCTCCTGGACAGCGTGGCGGAGAGTGGCACGGTAGAGCTGTCGCTTGCCGCCAAAGTGATAGGAAACGGCGCCCGGGTTGAGACGGGCCCGGGTGCAGATGGCGCGGACAGGGGCCCCCCGAAAGCCGGACTCGGCGAACATCGGGAGTGCGGCTTCGAGAAGGCGTTCGCGGGCTGTAGAGTCCATACATTTGTTTGTATGATACCGTCGTGCTTCTGTCAACCCATCTGCGCTGTTGTGGTGCTGTGGGCGATGGCGGCGCACACCGGATCAGGGAATCGATCACGGTGTGCACGGAGATCCGAGACAAAACAAACGTCTGTTTGGAGCCTTGACATCCATGAAAGAGGACGGTACCGTCTCAGCACAGGATGACAGAGCGGCGTTGTACTGAGGACGTGGTGGCCGTGATCCCTGCTCGGTGGGCCTCGACCAGGTTCCCGGGGAAGCCACTGGCACAGATCGCGGGTGAGCCGATGATCGCCCACGTTGTGCGGCGTGCCCTGGCGGCACGAACCGTACGTCGGGTCGTGGTGGCGACCGACGACGAGCGGATCGCAGCGGCGGGTCGAGATGCCGGTGCCGAGAGCGTGATGACCGGAGAGTGCGCGTCGGGGACCGATCGGGTGGCAGCGGCGCTGGCCGGGGTCGATGCGCTGTCGCTGGTGGTGAATGTACAAGGTGATGAGCCGCTGCTGTCGCCGGCGAACATCGATGCGTTGGTCGAAGGAATGCGCCGGCAGCCGGCTGCCGGCATCGGAACTCTGTGTCGTCCGCTCGCACGCGAGCGGGCCGGCGACTCGAACGCCGTGAAGGTCGTGCGCGACCGCGAGGGCTGGGCGCTGTACTTCTCGCGCGCGTGCATCCCGTACCCCCGGGATGTTGTCGTGGCCAGCACCATCTGGCGGCTGCACCTGGGTATCTACGGGTACCGGCCGGCGGTGCTGCGCGAGATGGTCGTGCTGGCGCCGTCGCCGCTGGAGCGGGCGGAGGGGCTGGAGCAGCTGCGGGCGCTGGAGAACGGGATTCGGATTCTGGTGCTGGATGCTCCCGAGGACGCATGGGGTGTGGATACGCCCGCGGACCTCCAGCGAGTCGAGCAGCTGCTGACGAACGGTACCCACGCGCACGAACGTGGCCCAAGGGCTGAGTGAAAGCAGGTTGGAGGACAGGATGGCGACCAAGTACGTGTTTGTCACCGGCGGTGTTGTATCTGGTCTGGGGAAGGGGATCGCGGTGGCGTCGCTCGGCGCGCTGATCGAGTCGCACGGCTACTCGATCACCGTGCTCAAGGTGGACCCGTACGTCAACGTCGATCCGGGAACGATGTCGCCGTTCCAGCACGGTGAGGTGTATGTCACCGACGATGGCGCCGAGACCGACCTGGATCTGGGCCACTACGAGCGGTTCACGTCGGTTGTGCCGTCGAAGCGGAACAACTTCACGACAGGCGCGATCTACCAGACCGTGATCGAGAAGGAGCGGCGTGGCGACTACCTCGGTGACACGGTGCAGGTCATCCCCCACGTGACCGATGAGATCAAGTCGAGGATTCGTGCTTTGGGCGACGATGCAGACTTCGTGCTCGTGGAGATCGGGGGCACGGTCGGCGACATCGAGTCGCTCCCGTTCCTGGAGGCGATCCGCCAGTTCCGCTCCGATGTCGGCCGCGAGAACGTGTTGAACATTCACCTGACGCTGGTGCCGTACATCCAGGCCTCCGACGAGCTCAAGACCAAGCCCACCCAGCACTCCGTCAAGGAGATGCTGAAGATCGGTATCCAGCCTGATGTGCTGCTGTGCCGGGTGGATCGCAAGCTGCCACCGGAGCTTCGGCAGAAGATCGGATTGTTCTGCAACCTCGAGCCCCGGGCCGTGATCCCGGCGCAGGAGGTGGACACGATCTACGACGTTCCTTTGAAGCTCGCGGCGGAGGGGCTCGACGAGTACGTGCTCGAGGCGCTGAAGCTGCCGAAGGGAACCCGTGATCTGTCTCGGTGGCGTGAGGTGGTCGACAAGATCCGCAACCCGCACGGCGAGGTGTCGATCGGAATCGTCGGCAAGTATGTGGACCTGACCGACTCGTACAAGTCGCTCAACGAGGCGTTGCGCCACGGCGGCCTGGCGAACGGTGTGCACGTGAATCTCGTGTTCATCGACTCCGAGACCCTCGAGGGCTCCGGGTACCCCGAGCAGCTGTTCGATGTGGACGCCATTCTCGTTCCAGGGGGCTTCGGCAAGCGCGGCATCGAGGGGATGATCCGTGCGATCGAGTTTGCGCGCGGTCGGAAGGTGCCGTACTTCGGTATCTGCCTCGGCCTGCAGACGGCCATCATCGAGTTCGCGCGCAACGTGTGTGGGCTAGGCGGCGCCAACTCCACCGAGTTCCGGACCGAGCCGCCGTACAAGGTGATCTACAAGATGCGGGAGCTGGTGGGAGTGGATCAGCTTGGCGGCACCATGCGTCTCGGACGGTACCCCTGCCGGCTGAAGCCGGGCTCGTTGGCGTGGAACGCGTTCGGCGCCGACGAGGTGTGGGAGCGCCACCGGCACCGGTTCGAGGTCAACCCGGAGTACGTCCCGCTGCTCGAGGAGCAGGGGATGGTGGCCAGTGGCAAGTCGCCAGATCGCGTGTTCGTCGAGGTCATCGAGCTGCCGGATCATCCGTGGTTCCTTGCCTGTCAGTTCCATCCCGAGTTCAAGTCCAAGCCGTACGATCCCCATCCGCTGTTTGCGTCGTTCGTGTCTGCTGCTCTCGAGTATCGAGCACATCGAGACCGCAAGGAGGCTGACGATGACGCGCGGGAGGCCGCACAGACCGAGCCCGTGAAGGTTGCGGCCGAGGATGCCGGGGCCGATGCCGACACGGCGTTGGCAAACCAGGAGTGACGTCGTCTACCGTCGCACGGACTCGTACAGCTCGAGAAGCTTCGCGCACAGGGTCGTCTTGGCGTAGGTCTCCCGGATCCGCTCTGCGCCATCGCTGCCGAGCTCGGCTGCACGCTCTGGATCCTCGGCGAGCCGTCGGATGGCGTCTGCAAAGGCTGCGGTGTCGTTCTCCGGAGCTCGGAGGCAGCCGGTCGTTGACCAGTCGCGAGTGCCGCCCCGGTCCATCACGATGACGGGCGTACCCGTGGCGAGGGCCTCGACACCGAGGATTCCGAACGGCTCCTGCCAGCGGGTCGGGAACAGAAGGGCTCGGGCGCGGCGCAGCTCGTCGCGCAGTGATGAGCGATCGAGCCAGCCGAGCAGCTCTGCGCCGGCGAGCTGATCGGCGACAGGGCCGGTGCCCGCCACGCGAAGCGGGAGCGGTCTGCCGGCACTCCTCCACGCCTCCCATGCCGTCTTCGGCGCCTTGTGGAACACCAGTCGACCGCCCAGAAGGAACGCGTCACCGTCGTGCTCGGCCTGTGGACACGGCTCGACCCACGGTGGGATGACCGTGGCGCCAGGGAGCCCGGCAGCCTCCAGCTCGTCGGCCATGTACCGGGAGAGCACGACGAGCCGGGCCCCGTGCATGGCGTCCCGGCGGGCTGACGTGATCTGGACCATCCGCTGCCGGTAGCTCAGCTCCCGAAGGCAGATGGCGCAGGTGGCGACACCCATGGCGCTGGTGCAGCGGCTGCCATCGGGCAGGGTGCGCCCGGGTCCGGGGCAGAACACCCGATGGTCTTGCACGGTGGCGATTGCTCTTCGGGTGGCTACGGCCCGTCGGATCGCCTCCGGGTTCATGACGTTCTGGAGATGCACGACGTCGGCCCGTTCGAGCAGCTCGTCGAGCCCGTCGAGCCGGGTTGAGGACTCGGTCGGGGAGGCGAGCCCACGCAGACGCACCGTGCGATGCCGGAACCCTGCGGGCGCAGTGCGATCCACCTTGCCGGCGGCCACCGTGACGCGATGGCCAACCGCCTCGACGGCAGCCATCACATCCAGCAGATGCAGCCCGGCGCCGCCGCGCACCGTCACACGATCCGTCAGATACAGCACATGCACGTGCTGATCCTAGCCGATGCCGTCGAACGCCGACCACACGGCCCCAAGAGGAACCGCAACGGCGCGAGGGCGCCATGAAGCAACGCCCTTCTCGCCCGCGGGTCGGACGCCACCCGTGGTCTCGACCCCGGACTCGCGGAGCCGCGACCATATCGGATTGACCGAGCACCGGGCGGTTTGGTCGACCCCCGGCGTGCGGGTCACAGCAAATCGTCCATCCGGGTCCGGCTGCTGGCTGGCGGGGTCGGGTCCAGTGCCGGAAGCGTTGCCAGGAGCTTCCGGTTCTCCGGCGGGATCTCTCCACTCGCCGGCGTACTGCGCCTCGACTCGGTTCGTTGCGGGATGAGGCGTGCTTCGATTGGCCACGGGGGCTCGGTCGAGATGACGGCGTGGGTGAATGTGCGGGAGTGCTCCGTGCAGGGCGTCTCGGCGGTTTGGTGAGGAAGATCGAAGCTGCGTTCCCTTCGGTCTCGATTCGTCACGGATGCGCGGTGGGAGCGGGCAGTGGCGCTCAAGGCCTTCGTTGCGGTACAGGCCGATCGCCTCCCTTTGCACCACGAGGTACCAGAGGTACTCCTCGGCTTGCTGTCGGATGTTGTGGAACGTGGCGATCTCCTGACGGCGGGCCGGTCCCGTGGCCGTCACGGCAAGCTCCTATGCCTCATGGGCGGCATCCACGAGCCGCTCGAGCTGCCGGGCGATTCGGACGTAGGTGGCGATCTTCTCCTCGAGGATCTCGGTGTTGAGACCGGTGGGATCCTCCTCGGTGTGTGGATCGATCGCCGCCATCGTCGTTCGCCGCTCGCTGTCCAGAACCATCGTACCCCAGTGCCCAAGCGCGCTCGCTGTTGCGTGCTGGGTCAAGGAAAGACCCGCTGGCGGGGCGACCTGACCGTGCAGAAGGACCTGCGCGAGGTCACTCGCGAGGGCGGGGCTCAGGGTGAAACTGGCCAGAGCTCGTACTGCCCATTCCCGAAGGCACAGCCCTTGCCGACGCCGAGAAGGGCGCCTGCCTGCAGCAGGGTATGGATGTGAGGTGGGATATTCGACCACACGGCATCTCCGATGAACCCGGAGATAGAGTAGGTTTCCCCTGTCCGTCCGCTGCGCCTGCTCGATCGAATCCACCGAGTCTGGTCGTCGGCCACCCGAATTTCATCAGCTGCGGCGCCGATCGCCTTGAAGTCCCAGTCTGGTGGTCCTCCACACCAGCAGGTCGCCAACGCCGACAAGCGATCGCGGACTCGCCGCACCAGTGCGGAAGGATCGGCGCGGTCAACCCGGCGACCGTTCGCCTTGAGGCTCGTGGGCGTAACAAACCGGATCCTGACGTGCGGAGGGCACGGCGCCTCACACCATCTCCCTAACGAAACTGGAACTGGCTGCGAGCTTGGGTCCCACGGAACGCTGTTTGACCCCGGTTCGGCGATCTCGATCGTCTCGATCCCGAACGGCGGTCCGTGTCGGTCCAATCCTCGAGGCTCGAGCGATCGCAGGCACGTCACAAACCGTGGGAGAAGCACGGAGCTTGCGCCCACGAACGTCACCGTGAAGGTGGATTCGAGAGGGCCGTGTGGCCGAAAGAGATAGGGTCGTGGTACGGCCGCGATCGAGCGGAGCACTGCGAGGTCCGTAGGACGCGTTGCGAAAACCTGACCGTAGCTGCAGCCCTCCAGGAGTGAGCAGCTCGTGCATGGGTCGTCCCAGCGATCACGGGGGCAGACTCGTCTACGGTACTGAAGGAGAACTCCCCCGCGGAGGAGTGCGGCCGTGATTCTTGGTGCATCCCCTCGGAACGCGAGTCGCCATCGCGTGACCACAGCCGACAGCGGTCTCAAATCGATCGAGCCCTGCCCTGTCGCACTCATCGCCCGCTACGCTCTACTTCGATGGCCTGAATCACCAGCTCTGCCATGGGAGAAAGCCAATACCCTTCTTCGCCTGACGCGTCTGTACCGTAATCTCCAAGAAACACGCGGAAGGCGGCGTAGGCTGCGTTTCCCTCTGCGAGGGGCCCGATCCTGTTCAGTAGCTCCTTGACGGTGACGAACGGCTTGTGGAGGAGGTCGACATAGCTGCGGGCCTGCGCCGTATCGAGTGACACTGGGAGCGGCGGTAGCTCGATGAACTCCTGGAACCTCTCGTGCTGGTAGATCACGGGGACGCCAAGCACCTGCCCGAACACCACGGCGACAGCAATCTGTGCCTTGTAGCCTCCGGTCGCGTTGACCACCATCGAGCACCCCTGATTCAGA
This sequence comes from uncultured Thermoanaerobaculia bacterium, assembly GCA_964512045.1. Classification (GTDB taxonomy): domain Bacteria; phylum Acidobacteriota; class Thermoanaerobaculia; order Thermoanaerobaculales; family Sulfomarinibacteraceae; genus CAZEJK01. The sequence goes on along the minus strand of CAZEJK010000073.1, from coordinate 15,958 downwards.
TCGCGCAACTCCTTGGCGAGAAGGCGGACCAGTGAACGCAGCCCTTGGACCTTGAACCGGCTTGGGATCTGGTCAGAGAGACCCTCGACTCGTACTGTTCTCGCGAGCACCGAGCGGCGCTGGGCCAGGATGACTCGGACCATCTGAGCAGCGGCTGCCCCGTCGTCGGTGTCGGAGTGGAGCAGCACCACGTCGTCGGCTCTACTGTATGGTCCCCCGGCCCACATTGATTCGAGGCTAGAGACCTCTGCACCAAGAAGATGGCTGGGCAGGTGGGCCAAGTACGTAGCGGCGTCCGCCGCTCGGCCAGCTTGCAGCTCGGACAACGCGCGTGTCACTTCCGTCGACCCCGACGCTCGCTCGCGCTCGAGATTGCTCAGGACGCTGGTACCAACGGTGCACGCAACAACCGAAAAGCGAGGCATGATTCCTCCGTAACCCGAGGATAGCGTAGTCTCAAAGCCGTTATGGAGCTCACCAGACGGCTGACATCGTCGCGACTCCCTTGACACCACCCGAAGATCGGCCTATTTTGATCTCAAGCAATACGCTTCCTGCCAAGAGCTGCCCGCCTCGATCGCCTGCCTCGCCTACCCCGCCACTCATGCCCACCCATCTCGAGTATATCTGCATCTCGTACTATCCTCGGAGGTCGTCTCATGTTCGATCGGTATCTTGATGTGCTTCGCCAATGCTGGCCTGTCCTGTCGGAGACGCTCGGCGACCATGGGATCGTCGTGATGTTCGGGGCTGACGAGGGGTGCGATCTGATGACCTGCAGGGAGGGCGACGAGGCTGCGTTGAACTGCGTCCTCTTCCGTTTGTGTCGGGCGTTAGTCCGCCTGGCCGGCGTGCCAGTGGAAACCAGAAACAGCCTCGTCTCCAAGTGGATGAGCAGGCTCAAGGACGACCTCGAGCGGTCGCGGTCGACTCAGTTTTTCGACGAGTACGAGCATGCAGACGATCTTCTGGACGATATTCCCTACTGAGAATGGAGATCAGAGCAGTTCGCTGCACGGAGTTAGTGTATGCTTAACATCAATGACATCATGTCTGAACACTCAGGCTCCGCTATCTGATGACAACGCCAGCTTTCTGCCCAGATCGTGAGAGGAGGTCTTCGATGTGTGTCGTACTCAACCAGAGTTCCGCAAGACGCCGTGGAGGAGCGAAGCGGCATGGGAGGTGCCTGGAGGCGCCTGGCCCACGGACCTTCGCGGCAGGGAGGGCCCATGAGTAGGGATGAGAGCATCTGGAAGACGAAGCTCGCAGCATGGTTGCACGACCCGGCTGAGAAAGCGCTCATCCTCATGCGAGGCGGTTCCCATGAGGAGGGCACGGTCCAGCGCCTGCGCCAGCTCTGCTTCGGTGATGAAGGGCCTGGCTCCGAGATCGATCGTATCGTGCGCCTCGCCGATCACTGGGCTTCGGCGGCAGATCGGCCGCAGGTACCTCGACCGAAGGAGCGGATGCTCTTCGCTGACAAGGTGCGCTTCTGGGGGCGCGACGGCGGTGTGCTCAAGCATCCGTTGTGGAGCAGCGTTGCCCGGGGTGATTCGACGATCCGAGTTGAATCGTACATCGACAGCAGAGCAAACATCGAGCGGGAGTCGTTGGATCTCTTCTCCGGGCTGCTGACGGAGGAGAGCGTCGGAGAGCGGACCACTTTGGCCGAGTATCGGTCCGCCTTCTTGACCCTATGGAGGCTCGGACCGGAGCGACCGCCCGAGGGTCTCGAGGACATTGGCCACCTCTGGCGTCTGCTGCCGGCGGACACTAGAGTTCCAGATCACTCGATCTGGGAGCATCTGTCACTCACGTCGGCGTTCGCGGGGGCGATGCATCCTTGCGCAGACGAGGCTTCGCCGGCTTTGCTGATGATGAGCCTCGGGCCGGTGCAGAGCTTCATTGCTCAGGCACGGAGCGTCAGTGACCTATGGGCCGGCTCCCACTTGCTGTCAGTACTCTGCTGGCAGGCCATGAAGATCGTGTGTGAGCGCTACGGACCGGACGCGGTGGTCTTCCCGAGCCTATGGGGCGTACCCATCGTGGATTGTTGGCTCGAGGAACAAGGCGTTGCCTTCCCCGAAGACCGCTGGCGTGCTCCCGAGTGGAAGCGCTCGAGCTCCGATGCGAACCCTCTCTTCGCGGCGGCGTTGCCAAACCGGTTCGTAGCGGTCCTTCCTGCTGACGAAGCGGGCGGCGTGGCCCAAGAGATCGAGCGTGAGGTGCGCCAATGGGTCATCGAACATGCGGACGAGGCAATCGACGAGCTACTTGAACGAGCTGACGTCGCCGACGAGCGGGCAGAGACGATCAAAGATGTGATGATGACCCAAGCCGAGCAGCAGCTGACGGGGTTCCCCGAGCTGTACTGGTCGGTCGTTCCATGGCGACCGTTCGTAGGTTGGAAAGTCAGCGGCGGAACTGACCGACCTCGATCGAAGGTCGTCTCGACAGAGACGCTCGAGGAGGAGCTGCGGCGGTTCATTCCAGCATCAGAGAAGCCGGGTTTTCTGGGATCCACCGCATGGCAGCTCCTGCAACAGAGCATCGAGCTGAGCGGTCGGGCGGGCGCAGGAAGCGACGACCCCGAGATGTTCGAGCCGAACCCAGGCGTGCTCTACCCTGCGATCTACGAGCTTTCGGACCGCCTGCACGCAGCGGCGAAGGTGGCGCGCCCGTTTGAGCAGGTCGAGCAGGGTGGCTACAGGTGCTCGCTGTGTGGTGAACGCGAGTGGTTGACGGGTGACCGCGAAGACCTCGCGACTCCTCCTGGCCAGCGGCAGGAAAGGAAGACCGTCTGGTCCGCAATCGAGCCCGGCGCGTTTGCCAGCAAGGGCGAGCACCTGTGCGCCCCGTGCACGCTGAAGCGAGCCTGGCCCCGTGTGTTTGCGAGGTGGATGGAGGAGGAGGTGTTGTCGGGGACCAAGTCGGTCGGGCGGTTCGTTGTTTCGACGCATACCATGGCCGTGGCCGGGTCACTTCTCTCATGGGTGGTCCGCGAGGCGGGTTCGCGGGATAAGGAGGGCTTTCCACAAGGCCTTACGGAGCTGAAGGATGACTTTGGTGGCAAGACGGGCCTTGAAGCGGCGGTTGTTCCACTTCCGAAGAAGCTGGCGCGGGCGCTCCGTGACATCGACCCGGAGCTGGCCCAGGTTGTTCGTCGTGTTCCGGCGGTTCTGGACGAGATGAACCAGTCCTTGCAAGACGGGGATGCTGATGCGGAGTCCAAGGTCTCGAAAGCCCGCAAGAAGCTGAGTGACTTCTTCGGGCATCGCCCCGAAACCTACTACGGCCTGATCAAGTTCGACGGAGATCGGATGGGAGCATGGGTCTCTGGCTCTGATGATTCTCTCTTGATCCAGCACCGAGACGCGTGGCATCCGGATCTGGCAGCGGAGCTGAGGGACCGGTTCCCGAAAGAGAGCGACGCTGGACAGTACCTCGGATCGAAGCGGAGCTCATCGCCAGCTCGTCACGCCGCCATATCGTCAGCGTTGAACGGCTTCTCGATTCACGTGGCGCGTTGGGTGGTCGAGGAGCTGTTCTGCGGGAAGCTCATCTATGCGGGCGGCGACGATGTGCTCGCCATGCTGCCGGTGGAGGATCTGCTCTCCTGCCTGCTGGTGCTCCGATGCGCCTACTCCGGCGATGTCCCGGGAGGTGATAAGGATGCGCTGTATGAGCTGCTGCCGGTGCTGAAGGAAGACGACGGTCTTGCGATCAGGAGCGGCTTCGTGCTGACCGGCCGAGGCCGGGGCTCACGTCTTCTTCGTATGATGGGGCCGTGGGCGACAGCATCGGCAGGCGCCGTTGTCGCACACCACTCGGCGCCGCTCCAGGCGGTGTTGCGGGAGCTGAACGCCGCCGAGCGTCGCGCCAAGAGCGCCGGCCGGAACGCGTTCTCCGTGAGTCTTATGAAGCGTTCCGGCGGCTTGACCCAATTGACCGCCAGCTTCGGCTTTGGTGGTCCTGCGAGCAGCGCAGAGAAGGCCACTGACCCGAACCGGCCCACTGCTCTCGGGGTCTTGTTCCAGCTTCGCGATGAGCTTGCCAGGCCAGGAGTGTCGAGACGCGCGGCGTACTCGGTGCTGGAGTGGCTGCCAGACCTTCCGGCTCATCCCGATGACGTGTCGAGGAACGAAGACGACCCCAAGGCTCGGACGTACAGCGACATGCTTGCAGTTCCTATGGGCTACCACTTCCACCGGCACGGGCTTGAGCACCACCGAGCGACTGAGCTTGCGCGACACCTGGTGAGTGTGGCGATGGAAGCCTGTGCTCCAAACGAGGTGCAGGAGGAGTGGCGGTCCGTGCCCGACAGGCTCGCAGAGCTGCTCGTCGTTGCGGAGTTCCTCGCTCGCGAAGGACGGGCTTCCTCCAACACGGGCGCCAGAGGGGAAGCGCGATTGGAGGTGTCGCCGTGAGACAGCTGTTCATCGAGCCCATCGACGTGCTCTACCTTCGCGGGAACCGGCTGTTCGGCGCCGCTGGAGGTGACCACGCAGAGCCGCTGATGCCCCCGTGGCCGTCCGTCTTTGCCGGTGCGATCCGGACGCGCATGCTGGCAGATCACGGCGTTGCGCTGGCGAAGTACACAGAGACGACTGAGAAGCCGCCGCCCGGGGATCTAGGGGAAGCCCTTGGCACGCCGAAGGCCCCAGGGAGCTTCCGGCTGGGCCCCGTGGCGTTGGGCAACGGTCTCGCGCGCTCCTGGTACGTGCCGTGCCCCGCGGATCTGGTGGTCGCGTCAGAACGTGACGGGGATGGGGAGCTCGAGACCAGACTCCACTGTCTCGAGGTCCAACCGCGCGGCCACTCCGCGGTGACAAGCAGCTCGCCACTGCGAAGCCGAGCGGTGCTCCGCACCGAGAAGCCGTGCAAGCCTGAAACAGGGTACTGGCTCGACATTCACGGTCTGCAGCGGCATCTGAGCGGCGAGCTCGTGGACCTGGAGCATCTCGTGCGCAGAGATCAGCTGTGGTCCACGGACCCACGCCTGGGCACTGCGCTGGACGCCGGCGCACGAACCGTCGCCGCTGGCAAGCTGTACACCACGGAGACGGTTGCGATGAGCTCAGCGGTCGGGTTTGTCGTCAGCGTTGACGGGGTTCCGGATGCGCTCCTCCCAACCGACGGTCTCCTGCGCCTTGGCGGGGACGGACGCGGCGCAGCAGTGTCGTCGTGGCAGACGCCCGAGCCACCGCATGCCGACATGTCAGGCGCCGACGGTGTGAAGGTGATTCTCGCCTCTCCGGGGATCTTGCCACATGGCTGGCTGTTGCCTGGTCTTGACCCCGATCAGCCGGGAGCCCCTGCCCAATGGTTGGGGTGTACGGTTCGCCTTGTTGCCGCATCCGTCCCAAGGTACCAGACGGTGAGTGGCTGGGATGTGGCGGCACACCGTCCGAAGCCAGCTCAGCGGGCGGCGCCAGCCGGCTCGGTCTACTGGCTCGAGATAGTCGAAGGAGACGCCAACGACTTACTGCAGCTGCAAGATTGCGGGCTCTGGGTGTTGCCTGACCTCAGAGAAGAGACCAGCTCCCTGTGGCAGCAACGCAGAGCCGAGGGGTTCAACAACGTGTGGATCGGGCGATGGTCGCCCGAAGGTGAGTGAGGAGGTGACGATGTTTGAGAAGAAGGCTCCGATGTTTCTGTACTGCGTCAGCCCGGTGCACATGGGCGCCGGCACGGCCCTGGGCGCCATCGACAATCCGATCCAGCGCGAGCGCCACACGGAGTTCCCGATGATGGCCGGCTCCGGTATCAAGGGTGCACTGCGTCATGAGTGGACAAGCCGCGAGGGGAGGGACGGTGTAGTGAAGCAGCTGTTTGGTCCCAAGCCTGATGATGGTCCCAAGGCTGATGCCTCGGACCATGCCGGGTGTGTCAGCTTCGCGGACGCTCAGCTGGTCGCGTTCCCGGTGCGCAGCCTCCGCCGGTCGTTTGTCTACGCCACGTGCCCCACGGCCCTCGCGAGGCTCAAACGTCTCCTTGTGCTTGGGGGCGTTGCAGAGGCGGGCGAGTGGGAGATCCCGGGCGTCGAAGATGACGACTGCGCGCTTCTCGAGGGGTCCAAGGTCGTTTCCGGCGACGACGGTTCGAAGGTCGTTCTTGAGGCCTACGAGTTCAAGTCGAGACCGATGCCGAAGCTTGTCGACATTGTCGCGTGGCTTGCGGAGCATGCCCTGCCGGGCGGCGATGGCTTCGCTGAGTTCCGCGCGAAGCTCGAGGCGGACCTGGTAGTCCTTTCTGACGAGAGGTTCGGCTACTTCGTTCGTCACTCCACCGTGGTCGAGCCACATGTGCGGATCGACGATGCGACCGGGACCGCCGATGACGGTGGGCTCTTCTACACCGAGAACCTCCCCCCGGAGTCCATTCTCGTGAGCCTGGTCATGTGCTCTGAGGAGCGAAAGAAGAAGGGTGATGGTGCCGAGCCGATGCCAGCGCAAGAGGTCCTTCAGACCATCACGACTGCTGGTCCCCGGCGAGATGGCGCACTGGTCCAGATCGGAGGCGATGCCACCACGGGTCGCGGTCAGGTGGTGCTGTCCTTCGTGGGGGTGTCCGATGACTAAGCAGGCAGCCATGCAAAGCCTCGAGCAGCAACGTGCTGCGTTTGCCTGGGAGAAGGTCAAGGACGGTGTGGACAAGGAGTACGTGTCGCTGGCAAACGGTGCGCCCGCGCTGATCATGTCGAACGGTCTGATGCAGGCTCTGGCGTACTACTACAACCGTGGAGGCAAGGCGAAGGACTTGGCCGATGCGCTCCTTGCTTGGCTGCTCAGACGCAGCTTCGTCAAGGACGCCAGCTTCAATGTGGCGATACCCGAGATGGCTGAGATGAGCTCTTCGAAGTTTATCGGCGCCACGGAGGAAGCGTTGGTCTTTCTGAAGTGGCTGCGTCAGTTCGCCAAGGCGAATGAGAAGAAGAATGAGAAGAAGTAGGGGGCGTTCATGCTGGCAGGACCACGTTACTTGCAAGAGGCCATGGGGACGGCACAGCTCCCCCCAGGCCATCGGTTTCGCCTCTTCTTTGATGGTTGGGCTTCCAAGTATTGGGATCAAGACCCGAAGAAGCGGTTGCCACCCGAAGGAAAGACCGCTTTTCTGGAAAGAGCCCAGGAGGTCCGTCAAGAAGTCCGTCGGCAGATCGATGCCCTCGTCGAGCGCCAAACCGCGCTGAGTGCGGCTGCGACTGACACGCTCACGATACGGGGGACGAGCACGGCGCCCTTGGTCACTGGTATGGGAATGGAGCATCCGTTGGAGAACGGCTTCGCGTTCCTCGACCCATACGGGGTGCCCTACCTACCTGGGTCGTCGGTCAAGGGCGTTGTTCGGCGTGCGGCCGAGGAGCTCGCCCTTCTCGAGTCGGAACCCGCTGGCTGGAGCATCTTCGCGGTGTGGTGGCTCTTCGGCTTCGATGCCACGAGCGGCTACTTCGCCGTACATGAACGAGAGCGAAGGAGCGGGAGGCATACCGAGGCTGACGTTGTGTTGGCTGAACGTGAGAGCCTGCACAGCGCCTACCATGCCGCACTGGCAGTCGCACAACAGCATCCTGAGCAGCTGAGTCTCCTGGCCAAGACCCGAAGGGCCTTACTGCCACCAGACTCGGACCTGAGTCAGGTTTCCGATGTGGCATGGGCCCAGGGACTGTCGGTGAGCCCTGAAAGCTCCGCCCCATGCTCGGAGCTCCGTCACTTGTCGATGCGAGGCGCGTGCGAGTTTTGGGATGCCATACCTCAGCCTCCCGAGGGTCCTGGTAGCGGTCTCCGGGTCGACATCATGAACCCCCACTACGCGCACTATTACGCTGATGGTGAGCCGCCGCACGATGCGGGAAGTCCGAATCCGATTCTCTTCTTGACCGTTCCGCCTGGCTGGCATTTCAGCTTCTTTGTCCACCTGCGTCCTCAAAGGCAACTCCCAAGCTGGTTTTTAGAACAGGTCGATGGCCGAACGCGGTGGAGGAGCCTGATGGAGAACGCGTTTGAGTATGCGTTCGAGTGGCTAGGCTTCGGGGCGAAGACCAGTGTCGGTTACGGCGCGATGTATCGGGATCTTCAGGCCGAGCGTGAACGAGACGCTGCGGAAGAAAGACGGCGCAGGGAGATCCAGGAGGAACGGTTGCGAGCAGCCGAGGAAGCACGACTGGCCGCGCTTTCGCCGGTGGACCGCCTGCTCGACCGTCTTAACGAGCCCAGCCATGATGAGGTAATTGATGCATATCAGCAGCTTGATGAGCTCTCGGGACACGACCAGGTACGGCTGGCTCGGGCATTGAAGGCGGCCATGGGCGAGCTGGGAGAGTGGAAGGTCAAGAAAAAGAAGCGCAAGCAGTGGGAACGGGTGCAGCGGATCAAGGCACTCATCGAGGGGGACGAGGGATGAACAAGGTAACAGTGCAGGCCACGCTGCTGACTCCATCGTTTCTCGGCGGGGCGCATCAGACCGCCGAGTGGAGGAGCCCGCCTTTCAAGGCTCTTCTACGGCACTGGTGGAGGGTTGCGGTTGCTGCCGATCACCAGTACGACCACACGGCGATTCGCGAGGCTGAGGGTCGAGTCTTTGGTCATGCCTTTCTGAAGAACGGCCGGTCGACGTGGGCCAAGCGAAGCTCAGTGTCGATACGGGTTCGCGAGACGGAAAGTAGGGAATGGGCCCCTGGATCTCTCGATAGACTTCCTCATCTGGGAAAGGTCCAGCATCCAGAGGTCGAACCGAAGGGCAAGATGGAACCTGGACCTCAAGGTCAAGGGGCCATGGTGCATGCCGACGTCTACCTCGGTTTTGGGCCCGTGGGTGTGAAGGGCCTTCAGTTTCCGCCGGCGCTGGCAGCCGGCTCGAGCGCCGAGATCCGGATCGCTTGTCGACAACAGGAGAGCCTGTCGGCTCTCATGAAGGTCGTTGAGCTTGTCGAGGCGTTTGGTTGCGTCGGGGGCCGCAGTCGGAACGGTTGGGGCTCCCTGGCATTGAAGCTCGGGGACGGGAGCTCCGGTGAGGTTCTTGATCCGAACGCTTGGCGTGCTTTTCTGCGCCCAGTTGAGGAATGCATGGACCTTGAGTGGCCCCACGCCATCGGGAGCGACAGGGAGGGCCCACTTGTGTGGAGGACTCCTTCGCGAAGTGATTGGCAATCAGTGATGGAAGACCTGGCGAGGGTGAAGGTCAAAACACGCACGTCTCTAGAAGTCGGATCCCGTCTGTCCGAACGCCATCTGCTTGCCTATCCTGTGACTCATCACTCGGTCAAGTCTTGGAAGTCCGGTGGTCGGCTGGCGAACCAGCTTCGCTTCAAGATCCATAGAACGAACAAGAGCGACGGGAGCTATGTTGGACGTGTGTTCCATGTTCCGCATGGTCTGCCCAAGGTCTTGCGATCGAGCTTGCCAGCGGGCGACCAACGGTGGGTCGAGGAGCATGAGCTGGAGGTCTGGCACAAGGTCCACTCAGCCATTGACGAGCGGCTAGAGAGGCTAGCTTGAGGACCGCAAATGCCACACAAACGCAGGTTCCGCGATCGTGGCTGGAGCTGCTGTTCAGCGAGCGCGCACGATTGAGATCGCATGTATGGAGGGCCAAGAAGTGACGAGTGCAGACATGGATTCTAGGGAACCGGCCCCCGAGGTCCTTCTCCTCAGTGTGGGTGGCTCTTCGTCCCCGCTGGTCTACTCGATCGGCCAGCAGCGGCCGCGGCGGCTGCTGTTCTTTGTCTCTCCGGAGACCAGATCGGATGTCGAAGCGACGATCCTACCGAAGCTGCCAGAGGACTACCGGCACCTCGGCTTGGAGCTCATCGAGACGGAGTCGGCTGAGGCGCTCGAGACGTGCTACGAGGTGCTTCGGCGGGAGATCCCCGAGCACCTCGAGCGCTGGGGCTTGACATGGACGGACATGGTGGCGGACTTCACCGGCGGCACCAAGGTCATGTCGGCCGCCGTGACCTTGGTCTGCGCACAGTTCGGGGTCCGGTTCACGTACGTCGGCGGCGCCGGCAGTGGGGCTCGTAACAAGAGCGGTGTGGGCGTCGTTCTGGACGGAAAAGAGAAGGTCTTTCTGCACGCTAACCCGTGGCAGCAGATGGCGGAGGAGCGCATCGCGCTCGCGATTGACGCATTCTCGAAGGGCCACCTTGCGGGTGCTGTCGATCTCATACCGAAGGACACCAGTCGAACTGCCGACGCAGTGGGTTCGGTACTTCAGGGCTTTGCCGCCTGGGACCGGCAGCGGTACGAGCGCGCTGCAAGGCGCCTCGAGGACGGCGTGCAGCAGCTCGAGCTGGCGCTCGAGGGCAGTCGCCGCCGGTCACGGACGGAGTTTCTGCGTCGCTGCTCCGGGCTGCTACCGGGCCTCAAAGCTGTCGCCGAGGAAGCGGAACGGCTGTGTAGGGTGCAAGACGAACCTCGGCTGACCCCGCATCACTTCAGAGGGCTGGACGGGACTGCCATACCTCGCGACCTGGTGGCGACGGCAGTACGCCGCGCGAGGGTCCACGGCGATCCGGATGATGGCGTGATGCTCCTGTACTCCGCGATGGAGAAGCTGGCGCGCGGCCGGCTCCTGGTCGCCCACCAGATCAACAACTCGAGGTGTCCCAAGGCCCTGATCGACGAGCATGCCGACCAGCTGGAGTGGGCTAAACGCCTCGACTCTGATCCAGTGGAGCTGCCGCTGGAACGGTCCTTTGATCTGCTTAGGGCCCTCTCAGACCCGGTAGGCCAGCGGTATGCCACGCTGCAAACCGAGCTGCGCAAGGTGCAGGTTGAGCGGAATCACAGCTGGCGGGAGCATGCGTATAGCCACATCGAGCTGGAGACCTTCGAGAAGCTGCTCGTCAAGGTGTTGGAGTTTCTCGAGATCGAGGAGAGCGACCTTCCGGTCTTTCCGTGGGAGACATCATGGTGAGCACCGATTGCTCGCCGCGGCACCTGCTCCTCATCAACCTGGGGACGGGTGTGTATGAGAGGACTTCGTACGAGTTCGACGGTGGGTACACCTTGGAGACCGCCGTGGCCGGTCTCGCGGTATGGAGATACCTGCAGGTTACGGAGAGGTCGCCCCATGCCGTCGCGTTTATCGCTACCGATACTGCATGGCGGGCGAAAGAGGCCGAGGTGGCCTCCGAGATGGAGCGTCTTGTCCTTGATCCGGCGGTGCTCACCGGACGGGTCCCCACCGAGCTTCCGCGGTCGCGTGAGGCGCTCTGGAGGGAGGTAGGCCGGATCGAAGAGTGGGTTGCCGACCACGGTGGTGAGCACGAGCCGACACTGCATCTGGATCTGACACATTCGTTTCGAGCGATCCCCATCGCACATACCTGGATTTTGCGGTATCTCGCCAACCGAGGACAGATCGTGCCCGGGGTGATGGCCTACGGTGTCTTCGATCGGGACGCGCCTGCGTCGACGCCGGTCGTTGATCTGCGGCATCTTGTTGACTTGGCGGAGTGGGCGGCTGCGGTGCGGGACTTCCGGCAGGCGTTCGACCCGCGTGCGTTGACCCGGTTGTTGGGCCGTCTGGAGCGTGAGCGCAGCACCGAGGAGCTTGCAGCCACCGGCGCCCAATCCGAGCAGCGTCGTCAGGTGCTCAGCGAGATTCAGGCACTCGTGCGCGCGGCGACATCGGTTGGCGGCGCCTTCCCGGCGGGGCTGCCGCTCGATCTCGGGCTCCAGTCGGGTCAGCATCTGCGTTCTGTTGGACGCCTGGAGCCTTCGAAGGTCAGCGCGTTCTTGCTGCCGGGAATCGCCTCGTTGCTTCGTGAGCTGGCGGATGCGTTGGAGGGTGTCTCCGTGCCGGTGCCGCGGGATGCCTCTCTCGACAGGTACACCAAGAGACAGATTGCTCTGACACCCCAGGAGATCGATCGTCAGCTCCACCTCGTGGAGCGCTGGGCCGAGGTGGGCGCCCTGAGCAATGCGCTTGAGGCGTTTCGGGAGCTGCTCGTGAGCCGAGTCATTCTGGCTCGAGGCCAGCAAGGCGAGTGGCTGAGTGAGGATGTCCGACGTGCAGTCGAAGATCGACTGCGGACGGCTGGGGACGTCAGGAACGTCCGTCTGCCCAATGACGAGCGCCAAGTCGCAGAGCTGTGGTCCGAGATCGCGCGGCTGCGCAATCGGTACGCCCACGCCGGAATGTGCGCCGTAAACCTCAACATCGAGAGGGATGCCCAGCGAGTTCTCGCGTTGGTCCAGGACTGCCAGCGTTTGCAGGGCAGCTCTCCCACGGCGTGGAAGTTGGTGTCGGTGCCGGCAGATCGGCGTGGCCGGCGTGGGGAGGTTCTGTGACAACGGGCCGCCTTCCGAACGCTGTTGAGCGCGCGTTGACGAGCCATGAGACCGAGCGAGCTCGCGCTGCCCTGGAACCTCTGGTGCGGCGAGCACCAGAGTCTGATGACGCCGGTTACCTCCTGGCACTTGGCCAGGCGTGTGAGGAGGTAGGAGAGCCCCGTTGGGCCACGACCGCGTACAACGTGATCCTGCGTGGCGACCCTGGGCACCCGGAGGCACACCTGAGGCTTTCAGAGCTTGCCGCAGAGGCCGGCGATCTCGAGCGGGCTGCCATCCATCGCGAGGCACTTGCCGCCAGCCGGCCCGAGGACACCAAGAACCTTCTGCAGCTGCTCGAGCTCTACAGCAGGCTTGGATGGCCCGAGCAGGCCGACCGAGTCAGAGAACGACTGGCAAAGATGGGCATGCGGCTGAGGCCGCACGCGAGTCCTGCCGAACCGTCGGTAGAGGAGAGCCGCCTGGGTGCGGAGTCCCGCCGGGACGCTGTGGATCTCGCGTTGATCGTGCACCCAACAGACGAGCAGGTGGCCCGCTTCCTCGGACTGTTCGCCGGGCGCGAGGACGTGCACGCCAGACAGTGGTTTTCGCCCCGAAAGGGTGTTGCAGGGTACTCGCCCGTCGAGGAGCCGCTCACAGCGCGGCACGTGCGTCAGCACCTCTTCGGCGACGTGACCTTGGGGGTCTACCCGATCCGCCTGGACGGTACGTGCCTGTTCTTCGCCATTGACATCGATCTGACCAAGAGCGCGATCGAGTGGGCTCGGCGCGGTGCTGACGAGGCGGCGGAGGTCCGTTCGGATCTCGCGCGGGCCGTGAGCTGTGTTGTGGCGTACTGCCAGGGGATCGGGCTGCCTCCGTTGCTCGAGGACTCCGGCTACAAGGGACGACACCTATGGTTCTTTCTCGAGCAGCCGGAGCGTGCAGATCTTCTCCACCGTTTTGGCAAGGTGCTGCTCCAGCAGATGGAAAGCGACCTGCCGGGCGGAGTTGCGCTGGAGTTCTTCCCGAGGCAGTCCCGGCGAAAGGGGAAGGGCTACGGTAACCTGATCAAGGTGCCACTCGGTGTCCATCGACGCACGGGGCGCCGAGGCTTGCTTCTCAAGCCAGACGGGACGCCGCACCCCCGTCCCTTCGATCTTCTCGGCGCTGTGACCAAGATGACGCATGGTGACCTCTTGGGCGCGCTCGACCAGATTTCGGCGCCGAACGCCGAGGCTTCGCGCGCCGACGCAGGAGCGCCTCCCTGGGAGGCCGAACGGTCTGAGCCCGTGGTGCGGGTCCACGCTGCACCGCCCCCAGACTGGACAGAAGCGGACTTCGAGCGCCATTCGCAGGTGGCACATCTGTTGGATCGGTGTGCTGTCCTTGCGGAGCTCAAGCGCCGCGCTCTGGAGCTGCGGACCTTGGAGCATGATGAGCAAGTGGTTCTCGAGCATGTCTTCGGACACGTGCCAGGCGGTGTGGCGGCCTTCAACTTCTTGATTCGCTCCTGCCCGGGTGTGCCCGAGTCTCGATTCCTCAAGTCACCGCTGCGCGGCAACCCGGTCTCGTGCCCGAAGATCCGACAGAGGATCCCCGGAGTCACCCAACATCTCGACTGCGCCTGTGAGTTTCCCGAGGACCTGGATCACTATCCCACCCCGCTCCTGCATCTCCGCACAGCGCCGCAGGACCCGCCCCCCGCGCGCAATACCGACGAGGATGAGCTTCCCGATCCGCGGAGCTTGGCCAGCCGTTACCTGGCCTTGGAAGATCGGCGAAGACTGCTGGAGGACGACCTCCGATCTCTCCGCTTGGCATTGATGGAGATCCTGCCGAAGCACGGAGGCGCCGTTGAGCTCGACGAAGGGACGGTCTCATTGACCACCGCCGATGGAGTGCCTGACCTGACGTTTGCTCCAAAGGGCTAGCCCCCGGATCATGGGCACTCTGGTCATCACCGAGGGGGGCGTCGACATCGCCTGCGAGGGTGAACGGCTTCGCGTCCGAAGAGGCCAGCGCATACTCCAGGAGGTCCGCCTCCAGGAGCTTGAGGCCATCGTGGCTTTGGCGACTGTGGGCCTGACGGCGCGGGCGGCCCGTCGCCTACTCACCGCTGGCATCGAGCTGACGTTTCTGGATCAGCAGGGCCAGCTTCTGGGACGCCTCAGCGGCCCATCCGCACGAAACGTGGTGCTGCGTGTTGAGCAGCACCGCCGTGCCCTCGATGAGGGCTTTGCGCTGTCTCTCGCCCGTAGGATCGTCGCCGGGAAGATCCGGAACCAACGCAGGTTGCTTCTGCGGTATCGAAGCCGCCGGGCCGGAGACGAGATTCGCGACGCGGCCTTGCGGCTGAGAATGATGGCGGAGCAGGGTGGTCGTTGCGAGGACCGGGAGAGGCTATTGGGTCATGAGGGAGCAGCGAGCCACGTGTACTTCGGCGTGTTCAACACACTCATCTTGAACCCCCTCTTCCAGTTTTCGGGTCGCAACAGGCGCCCGCCTCGCGACCCGGTGAACGCGTGCCTGTCGTTCGGGTACACCGTTCTTGGATCACTGCTGGAAGGAGAGCTTGCTGGCGTCGGCTTGGATCCGATGGTCGGGTTTCTGCACCGCCCGGAGTACGGCCGCCCTTCGCTAGCCCTCGACCTTCTCGAGGAGCTGCGAGCTGTGGTCGTGGACAGTATGACGCTCACTCTCATCAACCGGCGCCAGCTGGTGCCCAGCGACTTCGGTCCCCCAGAGAGGAGCGGAGCCGCACGCGCCGAGGAGCTTGCGCCCTGGCTCGAGCCCGAGAAGGGACCAACCAGCGCACAGCGCGACGGTGCGGTCTACCTATCGCGGACCGGTCGGCCGATCTTCTTCCGTGCGTTTCTCAACACCTTGCGAGGTGATGTCTTGGATCCGGAGGATGGCACGACTGTCGCCCTGCGGGAGCTGCTGCGCCGACAGTGCCGCCGGCTCGCGGCCGCAATCAGAACGGGCGACCCGGATCAGTACACGCCCTACGAGCCGGTGTCATGAAGGATGTGTACGTAGTCGTCGCGTACGATATCGTCGAGGACCGGACGCGTGCGCGCCTGGCCAAGCGTCTCCTCGACTTTCTCCCGCGGGTCCAGAAGAGCGTGTTCGAAGGACCGGTGCCGGTTCGTCGGCTACCCAGCCTGGAGCACTGCTGTTCCGACCTGATCGATCCCGAGACTGACAGCGTGCGAATCTACAAGCTCTGTGCTGGGTGCGTTCCACGGATTGCGACGGCTGGTTGCTGCGTCTCTCCACCTACAGATGAGGAGGATACCTTCGTACCGTAGCGCCAGCGCAGGGGGTCGAAGCGCCTGACTCCTTGATATACTTGGGCCATCATGACGACCAGTCACGAGCTCCTTGACAACACAGCATCCGGTGGTCAGGCGGGTCGCAGCCAGATGTGCAATCGAGTCCAGTATTTGGACACGCCGAGAAGCCGAGTGTGGACAGCAGTTATGTTGAGACAGTGGATCGGTTGCACGTGTCAGAACTCACTACAAATCAGACACTTTGACGAGACGCTAGACTCAGTCTCAGTGCCCGTACCGGCTCCGCCCACGGTTTGCGGAAATTGGCTGCGTATCGCGTGCCGACCCAAAGCCTTACACCACCGAGGGACCAAACGAATGACCCGATGAAAAGGGATTACGACG
>CAZEJK010000072.1:22337-22721 GCA_964512045.1 uncultured Thermoanaerobaculia bacterium | reverse complement strand
AGTTGGGGAAACCCGAGCCGCTACCGCGGGCTATTCATCTGGGGCGGAGCCCCTGATGCCTCGCCTCGTTTGCCAACTGTCAAGATGTGCGTATTCCGGGGCAAGCCATCCGTGATCAGTTTAGCCTGAAGTTCCCTAACTGAAAAGCACCACCAATCCATGTGGGCCGCTCCAGATCGGGATTTTCCGATGTGTGACCCAGTCTTGCCTGCAAAAACGTAGGCACTAAAATGAGGTTCTGCTCTTGACAAACTCCCCTGGGTGTGCTTTGGTTCATGCACGATGGCGAAGAACCGAACAGCACACGTGGTCACAACACAGAGAACCTATAAGGGCAAGACCTACAAGGCCGACGCCGACGACTCCGCTTACGCGATCTTCCTG
>CAZEJK010000072.1:0-22327 GCA_964512045.1 uncultured Thermoanaerobaculia bacterium | reverse complement strand
CCCACCTGCTCCGGCGTTCGTACCGCGAAAAAGGCAAGGTCAAGAAGGAGACCATCGCCAACATCACAAGCCTCGGCGACGACATCGTCGCGCTCATCCGCAAGGCCCTTTCCGGCAAGCAGCTGTTCGCAGCCGACGAACTGTTCGAGGTCAAGCGCTCATACCTGCATGGACAGGCCAAAGCCGTCCTGTCGGCCATGTCGAGGCTTGGCTTCGACCGGCTGCTCGCTAGCCGGAAGTCCAAGATGAGAAGTCTGGCCATGGCCATGGTGGCCAGTCAGATCTTCGAACCTGACAGCAAGCTGGTCATGCCGAGGACGTGGAGTACAACCACCCTGCCTCAGTCGCTGGAGGTCGAAGACGTCGATGAGGATGACCTCTACGAGGCCATGGACTGGCTGCTGGAACGCCAGCCACAGATCGAGAAGAAGCTCGCCGCCCGTCACCTCAGCGAAGGCAGCTTCGTGCTCTACGACCTGAGTTCGAGCTACTTCGAGGGCAAGACCTGCCCGCTTGCCAAGCTGGGCCACAACCGTGACGGCAAGAAGGGCAAGCTGCAGGTCAACTATGGCCTCGTCTCTGACCGAAAAGGCCGGCCGCTGTCCGTGTCGGTGTACGAAGGCAACACCGTTGACCCGAAGACGCTGCTGGATCAGGTGGGCAAGGTTCGCGAGCAGTTCGGCATCGAGAAGATGGTGCTGGTCTGCGATCGGGGGATGATCTCGCAGAAGCAGATCGACAAGCTCAGGGAGGTAGAAAACGTCGACTGGCTCACGGCGCTGCGCACCGATGCGATCCGCAAACTGGTCGACGGAGGTTCGTTGCAGCTGGGGCTGTTCGACGAGCGCAACATCTTCGAGTTCGAACATGAGGACTTCCCCGGCGAGCGCCTGGTGGCGTGCCGCAACCCGGAGCTGGCCAAGCTGAGGGCCGAGAAGCGGCGCTCGCTGATGGAGGCGACATCGAGGGAGTTGGACAAGGTCCAGTCGATGGTCGCACGTGGCCGGCTGAGAGGTCAGGACAAGATCGGGGTCCGAACCGGCAAGATCATCGACAAGTACAAGGTGGCCAAGCACTTCGACCTGAGCATCGAGGACGGCGAGTTCAGCTACAAGGTGGCCGACGACCGGGTTCGGGCCGAGGCCGCACTGGACGGCGTATACGTGGTCAGGACGAGCGCAGGCCGGGAGATGATGAACACGGCGGAGGCCGTGTTGAACTACAAGCGGCTGAGCGAGGTAGAGCGGGCCTTCCGAACGCTCAAGAGCATCGACCTGATGGTCAGACCGATCCGCCATCGTGTCGCAGACCGGGTCAGGGCGCATATCTTCATCTGCGCGCTGGCCTACTACGTGCGCTGGCACATGATGGAGGCCTGGCGTCCTCTCTTGTTCGCGGATGAAGACCAGGAAGCGAAGGAGCTAAGGGACCCGGTTGATCCGGCCGACCGCTCCGATGCCGCGTACGACAAACTCGCTACCAGGAAGCTCGAGGATGGAACAGGAGCCCACAGCTTCCGGACACTGATGGCCAGCCTGCGCTCGATCGTGCGCAACGAGTGCCAGAGAACAGGAGCGGCTGAAGGCGAAGGCTCGTTCAAGATGGACACGACTCCGACTCGTGAGCAGCAAAGGGCTCTCGATCTGCTGCTGCAGATCAGCGTGTAGTCAGCAAGGGAGCGTCGTGGATCGAGAAAAAGTTAATGCTGTGGGCCAGTTGCGCTCGATCGGTTAGGGAACTTCAGCCTAACCTACCGAGCGCACGGTTGGAGTTCTCCGCAACAGGTCCACGTTGGCTGTAAGTGCGTTTGCATGTGTTTGTTTTATGTAGTGTTACGGCAGTGAGTGATAGCGGAATTGGAGTACAGTAATGACAACAGAGTATTGCGTTGCTTTCATCGATGTCCTTGGTTACTCGTCAGCGGTCGATGATTGCATTGAGGGGGCTGTGGGTCTTCTCTCTGACTACTCGGATATCTTGGCCACCCGGATTGTCGACAATGCCTCTCATCCGTTGCCCGAGTACAACGATCAACTCAGGCCTGTCGCCGAGCGATCTTACGTCACCTCGTTTGACTACTTCCTCCCGATGAGTGACTCGGTTTTCGTTTTCTCGAGGGACGCTTCCCTTTTCGTTAAGCAGTTGTCCAACTTCCTGTTCGAGAGCTTCCTCGTTGGGTCGTCGCCTTTCGAACACAGGAACGACGACGAGAGGGACATTCGTAACGTCGACATCAGAGTGATATCCAAAGAAGGTGCTCATGACGGTGTCCGTCGTCAAAATCCACTGCTTTTCCGGGGAGGAATCGACTTCGGCGAAGCAGGCACCATCAAGATGCCGGCGATAACTAGTTCGCAGCTGGGTCAGATCTACAATGTGATCGGGAAGGCGGTCGTAGGATCTGTTCACCTCGAACCGAAAAAGCGCGGGCCAAGGATCATCTGTTCAGCCAGGTTCGTGGATCAAATCGCGGATCCTGGACCCTGGATCGGGCGGGCGTTTGACGGAACCGGAGAGTACGAACTCTATTGGCCGGTAGCCGCGATAGGGCGGCACAACAGCGCGGAAGTTGCCTCTATGAACCACCTGAGGGGCCTGTTCACGAGCACGATAAACCTTTGGTGGGCCTTCAGGCTTCAGGGACGACAAACGCATTCAGAGAAACTATGAGTTTCTCCTGAAGCTTATAGCCGCGAGCGCCAAGAGGCTCTTCCCCACTGATCGAGGAACGATCGAGAGTTGTATCGAGCGATCCGTGGCCAATCTCGGGTTCGAGTCTAGGCAGTTCTTGGACCTCTGCAGCCAGGCTCTGGATATCAATGGAGACGACTGAGTTTCTAGAGCGCCTAAGCCGAAGTTCCCATGCGCCGGGAGAAGCCCTGGTCGTTGGAAAAAAAGGCATAGAGAGCCGCCTTGAAATTCGATGGCGGACCCCAGCCGTCGGGATCGTCCTCGAGTTCCACGCGTTGACGGTACGTGCCTCGCAGCAGATCGCGATCCCAGAGATCGCGGTCGGGAGGCTTCGACAGCAAGGTCTGGGTGGCGGTGTCGTTCCTCGGTCCTACGTCTCCTCGTACTGTCAGGCTGGTGGGTTTACGGGCGCGCCCTCACACGCTCGTGGACCTGGAGATCCTGGGTCACCCAGCCGAGCTGCTGCATCCGCTGCACGACCTCGTCGTAGACGGGAGCCTCCTGCTTCGGGTCACGCATCGTGACGATGAGCGCGAAGTCCTGGGGCTCGGCTGAGGCATACCCGCTGCGGTTGGTGCACGGAGACCTTCAGTCGCCACTCGTCCCCTCGGATGCACTGCATCTTCTTCCTGTAGACCTTGACGGGCGACCACTTGAAGCCGTGCTCGATGAGCTGGCGCTCGTACATGCGGCTCACGTCCTTGGGCTCCGGTGGCACTTTCCCCCGATGCTCTCGCTTCCCGCTCTTGCCAACGTCGTACGTACCCAACGAGACCTCGACGTTCGAGCGGCAGTACTCGGCTGGGAGAAAGCAAGGGGCCGCGTTCAACAGCCCGGGCGACCCGAGAGCGGACGTTCAACAGCGGCGTAGACTCACGCACGGCCGATGACCCCCACATTGATGAGCGCCTCGAGGTGATTCCGCAGGGTCCGGGGGACCGGTCCGCCGTGAATCGCCACCCCAGCCTCCATGTTCTTCTCCAGCGCATGTCCCGTCAGGTTCGCGCTGGTAATGAAGGCGCGCGCCCCATCGACCACCGCCACCTTCGCGTGGACCTTGCCGTCCACGAAGGGCTCAGACTTCTCCTTCCATGTGTAGATCTCCGATGCAGGAACGCACGAGCGCATTGTCGCGGCCGGGTCCACGCTGAGGCTGCCTCCGTGACTCGTCGAGGCTTCGAGCAGTACGCTAATGCGAACGCCCCGTTCGTTCGCCTCGTTCATCGCCTTCACGACACTGGGCACATCGTATGCGACGAAGCTCACGAGGAAGAGATCTGTGCCAGCACCCCGAATCATGTCGACCAGAACCTGCTCTGTTCGGCGCGTCGGAACGAAGCGCGTCGTCGGGCCCGTCCAGACCAGTTCTACGTTCAGTTCGCGCTCTACGCGCGAGCGTGCTTCGGATGCGCCAACGAGCATGCCAGCGACCTCGGCGCCGTTCGCTTGCTCCTGTGCCCACGCGGCCACCACGCGCGCAACGGCGGCACGTGCTGCGGGCGTGTCCACAAGCGTGTTCGGGCCGGGCGCTCCCTCCGGCGCCTTGAGTCCGCGCAGGGCAGACGCAACGGCGCGCACCTTCGCAGGAGAGACGAGAGCTACGAGGCCTACGACCGCATCGAGGAGCGCTTGCATCAGATACCCTCGAAGAAGGCCGCGTCAGTCACTTGTAGAGTCGGGATGACGAGCGCGCGATCGAGGTAGCGGTTGCCACACTCGCACGATGTCTCCGAGACGAATGAGCAAGCATGGCACGACGCGCCGTGCACCGTCTGATCCCTCCTGGGATCGTGTTCGGCGCAGAGCGGGTCCGAGGCACAAACCTTTCCGCGATCAAGGGCCTGCCTGAGCAGGCGGCCTAGGTTCTCCGGCTTGCCGAGGTCGACGAGCCCGCCGAGCGTCCCGTCAGAATCAGCCGCCGCCGTGTAGATCAGCACGCCAGCCTGTGATTTTCCGCCTTCGTTCTCCGCGTACACACGCTCACGGATGCTCGCGGCGTTGTAGCCACAGTCGAGCGCCAACTCCCGGATGAGCAAGTGACTGATCGTATGCAGCATAGCGTAGCGCAACCCGGGGAACCCCGGGTCGGGATCGAGGCCACGTCGAGCCCGCCAGCCTCGGTGCCCGCGACGTAGGATCGAACCCTGGCTCCGGGGCCCGGTCTGAGCCTCCCAGGTCTGGAGCGCCTCCACGTCGAACTGGAGAAAGATGCCTTCGCCGTGCACCTGGGTCGCCGGAACCCAGTCGGCCGCGGTCTTCCCAATCGGTGCCCGAGGTGCTCGTTCGTCGGCGCCGCCTTCATTGGGTGACTCGACGCGAGTAAACCCGATCAGCGCGTTGACCTCGCGCAGTCGCTCGAGCAGCAGCACTCGCCTAAGGAAAGGCTCGAACCCCTTGGGTACAGCAGTCTGCCTGCTCATGAAGTGCGGGTAGTCGCTTGGCGGCGTGGGCGACGTCAGGACATCCCACTCCGGTCCCTTCAGGTCGATATCCCCTTCTTGGCCGTCCTCTTTGCGGTGCGCTTCGATGGCTTCCCAAACCTGGTCTGGCTCGAATGCCTCGATACCAGGCAGCTGAGCCGTCTTCTTCAGAGTCTTGACGACCGCTTTGGTTTCGATTTCACTTTCGACATCCTCGAAGAACGTCCAACCATCACTTACCAGCTGATCCAAGGGGCTCCCGGTCTGTGGGATGGCGAGAACCGACAGGGTGATGGGGAACCACCCGTTCGTCGCCCCCAACAGGATCGCTCGGGGTGTTTCCTTGCAGTTCTCCTCGAAACGGTTCAAGTGTGGATGGCGTCCTCGACATCCCGGCAGATTGTCCCTTCCAGCCTGCCCGAACGCCTGCGCCATGCTTCGCGCTGCCTCGCAGGAGTCGCAGCGAACCCAGAGGTTCTCGGTCTGCAGTGATGCGCCGCTCTCGAAGAATCGGAGGGTCCCCTTGCAGGCGCTCGGGCCAGCGTGAACGAACCAGTGCCAGGGGAAATCATCGAGATGGCCGCTGCGGCAAGCCAAGAGGAAACGAGCTGGAACCGCGTCGGCATCGCGCGGCTTCTGGTCGCCTTTCGAACCGGTGCATCCCTTGTGCACGAAGCGGGTCCACTCCGGCCGAAAGCGGTTCGCTTTCAGCTCGAATAGCCCAGAGTCGAATGGCGAGAGCAGACCGCACTTCACGCAACGCATCCAGCGGGGGAAGGGTTTGACCGGAACACCAACGTACGCCTCGGCAGAGAAGGGATCGACGTTGTCGCTGTCCGTCATCGGCGGCATGCGCAACGACTCGACCTGGTCGCCGAGGACCCGTCGCACGGTGGTCAGGAGCCTAGCTTCCTGCACTGGTTGACAGCGGTTGGGATCCCAGCGGTCGATGCCCATCGTGACCACCGAAAGGTTCGGTAGATCGACGAGCGATCCCGGGCCGTAAGTCCAAAGGAGCTGGCTTGGGCGAACTTCACCGACGGGAGTCTGGCTCATGTTGGATCCTCCTCGTCGTTGATAGGCTGCGCTCGCCAGCTCGGGTCCTGGAGGGATCGGTCGTCCTCCATGATGAGGCGGACGCCAGGCTCGACCTCACGCATGGACGTGGGCACAGTCCACGTCGACCACGCTCTGATTCCGGGCGACTCGAGCAGCGGATACGCCACGGGACCCGCGCCGTACTTCTGATACACCAATGTGCGCCCGCCGATACCGGCCTCCTTGGCCCATTCGTCGGCGCGCTTCTTCAACTCGGCCTCGGCGAGCCCCTTCTTCGCAGAGTCCTCGGTAACATCCCAGGTTCGCCCAGACATCGCGTCGACGGTGGCAGTCATTTCTGGTCGACTTGGACTCGTCATGGCCCCCGCCCCTGGATTGGGCCCGAACGATTCGTACCGGTTTCGCATCAGGGAAAGCATCGCACCAGTCAGCCCGCGGTCCATTGCACGCGGCGAGAAAGGTGTGACCGACTGGGCTTCGACGTGTTGATAGAACGTGGCGTGGTAGTGCTCGAAGGTCTCGTAGTGCGACAGGTCACGCGGGCGTGCCCATGTCAGCACCGACGCCACGAGACCCGGATATGCGCGTCCGACACGGCTCGTCGCCTGGATGTACTCGGCCGTGCCCTTCGGCTGGCCATTCACCACCATTACGCCGAGTCGGTTTACGTCGACACCGACAGACAGCATGTTCGTCGCCAACACGACGTCGATGGGCCAGGGCCCATCCGGCCCCCGAGGTGTGACCCACTTGCCTTCGTTCTCTTTGAAGACCGCGTCGAACGACACCTCTAGTTGGTCGAGGTACTTCGGAATCTCGGTGTTGGACACCCTCGACGTCAGTTCCGCGATGCTTCCGACCCGCCGCTGTGAGAGCCCTGGACGCTCCACCAGACTCATACGGACACGGAAAGATCGGGTCTGGACGTCGTCCTCTGCCAGGCGCTTCATTCCGCCAAGTTCTCGGAGGGAGTTGAAGTAGCCGACGAGTGTCATATAGGGGTCGGCGACCGAGCCGAACGTGTCGAAGAGCGCCTGCGCTGCTGTAAGAAAGGCCGTGTACGTACGGATGAGAACCGCTGGCCGGGAGCTGCCCGGTGCGCAGATGCCCACGTATCGCCGGCCCGGCTTGCTCTCGATTGAGCGTTGAACCGAGAAGAAGTCATCCTCCACGTTCAGAGCCTTCGGCGGGAAGATTGCCAGCCTCCGCATGAAGACGTTGCGCACCTGATCGCCGGCTCGACGCACGGTGGCTGTCGAGGCGATGACCTTGGGTCGCACCTGACCTTCTCCGAGCTTCCAAGAACACAGGTCATCAACGGCGGTCTCGTAGAGACCCACCATCGTGCCGAGGGGACCGCTGATTAGGTGGAACTCGTCCTGTATGATGAGGTCAGGCGGACGCACCGGTTGGCACGCCCTGACCTTGGCTGCAGGATACGGCTTCCGGGCTCGGTGACCGCCACCGCACTCATGGCCTGGCCAGAGCAGCCCGTGTCGCTCGCACTCCTCCCGCACCTGGCCGAAGAGCGTGCGGACCTCCGGACGCCACGCCATCATCGCGAACTTGTCGACCGTCGCAATCATCATGGTCGGCGGCCGGTGGTAGATCTCCTCGTCCACGACCTTTACCGGAAGTCCCGGATGGGCGTTTCGTGAGGACTTGGTCTTGCTGAATTCACACTGCCCGAATTTGTCCCCACAGTAGATCGCGGTTCGTCCTCCAACCTTGTCGACTTCAATATGACGACCGGGAACCACCTCGGTGCCGCACCAAGGGCAGCTGGTGAGTTGAGCCGGGGATGCGATGCCGGCGCGGTTTCGATCCTTGTCGCGAATCGCCTGAATGGCCTGGTGGGACCGCTCGGTCGTCCCCGGCGTGACCTTATTGCCCACCCAGAGCCCGAGGGTAAACGGCTCCTCGCCCCACTTGTCTTCGTCCGCCCACCGAATCGATTCCATGGAACACAAGAGCGTCGCCGCGCGTTGGAACTGCTGCAGCGTCAGGAGACGAAGCGTGTAGCGCATGATCACGGCGAGACCTCGGCCACCGTTACGGCCCTCGATCACGCCCTGGAGCCGGCGAATCGCCATCGCGTACGCGGCTACGCCAAGGTACGCCTCAGTCTTGCCACCGCCGGTCGGAAACCAAATCAGGTCGGCGAAGGCCTCGGCAGAGCTCGTGCGGTCGGTGTGCCTCGGGTCTGTGAGAGACGGCATCGAGAGCAATAGGAAGGCGAGCTGAAACGGGCGCCACGAGCGGTTCTTCCGAACATCGATGTCTTCGAGCGTCACCTCCTCTCCGCGGCGGCGCCTCAGCGCATAGATGCTCCGGACGCGCTGTCGCGCCATCGATCGATTCGCGAAGCGAAACGCCTCCAAAGCGTTCGCGTCACCGAGGACGACGGCTATGCCCGTACGGAGGCGCTTCAGCGTGATTCGGCATCTCGCGAGGGCCTCCTTCGCCGGGACGTCGTGTCCGATGACTTCCGACCCGACGCGAGCCTCCTGGTCATCGATCCATGCCTCGTAGTCGTCGACGAGAGTACGCAGCACCTGCTCGAGGTCCGGCGGCTCCATCTCTGCAAGCGACCGCATATCGAGCCAGCCTCGCTCGATCATGGTACGCATCGCCGATCGGTCCTGAGCATCGAGCCCAGGCGTTTCGGTGACGGGTACCTCAAATTGCGGGATGACTTCGGTTCTGATCTCGAAGGCTCGGGTCGAGTCGTCCGGTGGGCTTTCGGCGTGCACGGCTACGCCATGCCCCACTGCAAATTCCACATGGCGACGGTAGACCAGGCGGAGGTGGTCTCGCTCTGCATCTTCAACCACGACATCGTTGCTGGGGCGGCGAACGAACACGGGGGAACCGTCAGCGTCACCAGGACCCCGCACCTTGATTTTGGGCTGGAACAACCATGCCGTATCTCGGTTCGTTTCCGGCTCGAGCTTTCCGTTGACCAAAAAGAGCGTTACCAGGCGTTCGC
Organism: uncultured Thermoanaerobaculia bacterium; assembly: GCA_964512045.1. Taxonomy (GTDB): domain Bacteria; phylum Acidobacteriota; class Thermoanaerobaculia; order Thermoanaerobaculales; family Sulfomarinibacteraceae; genus CAZEJK01. Next base: position 13,168 of record CAZEJK010000072.1, on the reverse strand, counting down.
CTTTGGCATTCGCGCGGACCGTTCCCTGTAGGCGGACGTCTGGCTCGCGGTCGTCGGGTACCAGCGGGGTAATGGGGCCGTCGACGAGTTGAAGTGGGACCCGGCCTCCAGATGGGATCCGGTGCCAAACCTTGGCCTTCGCCTCCTCGGTCTCGCCGGTCTTTCGGTTCTTGCGAGGCTTCGTGTACTCGTGCTCGTCATTCGGCACGCGCACATAGCTGCCCCAGAGTGCCGTTACTTCGAGTGTCTCGACGGCCGGGGCCACGCAGAACGTCAGGCCGATGCTCGATGGCACCAAAGATTGGTTATTCGTCGTGTCGATCTCATCAAGCGCATCGTCTTCGGGTTCGACGCGACCGCTTGCGCGATTGAATTCGGCCCCCGGCTCGTGTTGCGGCGCCCTGCGTTCATCATCCAAGTCTCCGGGGTCGTCGGAAGCGGCCGCCGGTTCCACCGCCACCGTGTATATTTCGAGCGGCTTGCGCGGACCGAGCTTCCCCACGAGATACCGATCCCGAACACTCATGTCGACGACGAGTTCCTCCGGTCCGCAGGCTGGGCCGAGCAGGTCGTCCCGTGTCGCGAGTTCGAGAAGGTCTCGCACGTATCGCGGGTCGTCGATGAGTGGGATGTCGTCGAGCGCTACGCCTTCTCGAGTCAACAGCTTTGCGAGATCCTCTTCGCGGAGTCGAGAGATCGGGCCGCGGGGCACCGTCAGGCCTACGTCGCCAAGAGCTGGCCTAGTCTCGAATTGCAGGCATCGGTCGAAGTATATGGTCGTCGAGTCCAGGTCGGAGCGAACCCTGAGCACACGTCCAACGCGCCGCGCCGCCTCGGCGTCGTCGACCACCACCACCCAGTGCCCGCGATCAATCGCACCGAACGTGACGCGTCCGCCAGGGAGCCGAACGCTGAAAGCTCCGTCGCGCTCGGCTCCCTTCTTGAGCCAGGCTTGGATTGATGGTGGTGATGTAGGTGCCGTCATACGTTTCTTCCGGTCTCCGATTACAAGTGTACTCGCGAGAAGTGCGGATAGATGCGGTAGAACTTCTCGAATACGACGAAGGGATCGACACCCATGTCCGTCTTCGGCAGATCGAAGCCTAGACTCTGGCGTGGATCCTCGTTCGACTCCATAATCAGCCGCTCAAGTGTCGACAGCGCCGGAAGGTCGAGTCGATGTGGTTCGTCGGTCGTCGAATAGAACTCCCAGTCCTCTAACAAGTTCTTAACAGCTTTGTCTTCGGTGGCGCAGACGCTGAGCGTCCCGGTGACCATTGGCTGCCCATCCGAGTAGTGCGTCGCCAGCGCCCAGGCACCTTCCCGATCAGGATGGCTCAGAAGCTCTTTCTCGACGGCGAGCTTGAGCGCACGGAGGACGCTAGGGCCAAAGGTCTTGTGCGTCATGCCATCGGCGCCTAAACCGGCGGGGAACAAGGAACCCAGCCGTTCCCGGAACCGAGCGAGCCGCCACTCCTGCATCGTAGGCTTTACGGCCCGGTCCTCGGATGCGTCGTCGTCGATCTCGACCGATATCTCGCTGGGGTCGGGCTTCCCGAGCGACGACGGATTCGCATTGAGCGTGATCCGAAGCACGCTGCCGACCGGCACCGTCCCTACGGTCTGCGCAAAGCGCTCGATCTGGGTCGAGAGCGCACCTGGATCGGTGTAGTCGAACCAGATGATTATCGGGTCGTCGAAGTACTCGCCATCCAGATAATCTTCCAGCGTATTATGGAGGCACTCGATCGAAGCGATCGGACGATTGAAGAGCTGCCGCTTGTGAGTCTGCTCCTCGACCTCGATGCTGGTCATCCGAGCGATACCCAAGCGTGCGTGCACCAGCCGGAAGTCCTCGAGAAAGGGGCCGCCCAGTCCGATGTAGTGGTAGCTCTCAAGCCCCAAGGTCGGTGACAAACGCGCCAACAGGGCGAGAAACAACTCGCGATCCACGGCTTTGTTCGGCCGAAGCCTGTAAGGCAGGGAAGATCCAGACGCCATCATTCAACCCTTCCGCTTCTTGGCCTTCGCTAGGCTCAATTCGAAACACTTCTCGCCAACCACCCCTGGCTTCTCATCATCGGTGTCGAAGAACAGCCTCGAAACGAGGCGTACCTCTTCGATCGGTCGGGAGAAGACGATCCTCCTAGAGGAAGGCTTCTTCCCGGGTGGCTCCGGTAAGACCTTCGCCTTCTTCGGGTTGAACTCGACCCGATCGGCGGATCGTTTGGTCTCAATGCGCTTGCCGACGGCTTCGATCGCCTTCTCCAGCGACAGGGGGCTCGAGTCCTGCCAATGCTTGGTCTGATCCGCGCGCGGATGGTTCTTCCACTGGTTTGTGTATGTTATCCAGATTCGCATTCCCTCCTTCATCTTTACCAGCGATTCGAGCCAGACGTTGGAAGATGTGTCGAGCGCGCGCTTCGTCGTCGTAACGGGCAGCTTCTCGGCGTCGGTCGCGCGGAACTCGATGATTCCCGTGATAACGATGAACTGGTCGTGGTACATCGGGATGCCATCGCCCCATCCCGTGAGGCGGCTCTTGTCTCCGACAATGACCGCCCTCTCGTTGCAAAGGACCGTCCAGCCCGCGGTTCTCGAAGACCGCTTCTCCTCGAAGCCCGAATCCTCGTCATCGCTGGAGACCGGTCGGCTGGTGTTCAGCCCGACGGTGATCGAAACGAGCACTCCGTCGATCGTCTTCTGGAAGACATAGGGGGCTGGTCCATCCGGTTGGTTGGAGACAAGTACCTCGACGTGCACCGGCTCGACGGGCGTTCCGTTGAGTTCCACCGTCAGGCCGCGCTGGAGGAACATCGTGAAGTGCTCGGCAATCGCCGCGCGAACCTCGTTCTCGAAGGCTTCGTTTTGAAAGTGTCTCGAAACCCCTCCGTAAAGCTTTTCGACCTGAATCGTGGTACCGGGGACATCTAGGGCTTCGTCGGCATCGGTCGGTTCGTTGATTGGGAGCGGCTCCCACCCTGGATCATCCAACCACTCGGAGGATATCGGCACTTCGAAGCTGTCGTCGTCGTGCCGCGTCTTCACGAGTGCGTCCCGACCCATCTTGAAGATGGCCCGCTTCATTCCCACGCCGTACATCCCGATCGTCTCGCTCTCCGAGTCACGTTCGTCGCCGGGTGCGCGTCCCATCTTGAACGCATAGTTCTTCGCGACCTTTCTGGGGATCCCACCGCAGTTGTCCTCGATCGAGAAGAGGTCTTCAGAGAGCTCTATCTTCACGTAGTGCTTAGCGTAATCGACGTCTCCTCCATTAGCGAGTCGGAGCGCACCATCCAGGCAGTTGTCGACCAGGTCCAAAATCGCATCGGCGAGGCTGATGTCGCGAGTCAGCATCGACACGAAAAACTTCTTGGTCGGACTGGCTTCTGCGTGGTCGTTGCTTGGTTTCGTCATGAGTCCGCCTCCTCGGACAGGTGGTTTTCGATGTTCAGCTGCCCTTCCGGCGCCTTGCCCGTGCTCGTCTTTGGCCGCTCTTTGCCCTCCATGTGCTGGAAACGATTCAGTTTGATCAAAAAGGTCAGCACTTGGTGTCGCGTGGTCTCGGCAAGCCCGTAGCGGGTAACGCGGGCTCCTTCAGCGTCGACGTCGTCTCGAAAGTCGTGCGATAGGTCGAGACCGCTCCAGCCGTACGCTTTCGCTACCGCAGTGTCGATGCTTTCCAAGCATCGACGCATTCGCCGAATCTGACGGTCGCTTACTGTCGATTCGTGCACCGCGTTGATCGCGTCGGTCATGCCTGTACCGTTCGACATGCTCCAGGACGTGAGCGTCTCCTGAAATTCGGTGGCGGAATCGGCTCCCGCGCTACCTATGCGCGCTGGCGGACGCGGGAACGCATTGATAGCCTTGCTGACAGAAAGCCTCATTGTGCTGTTGTCGCGACCCAGGCTCTGAACTGAATAGTTGCGCACCCACTCCCGAAAGACCGAGCTAAGGCACAACGGGTGTGTGTCTTCGTCGCGTCGCTCCAAAATGACAACCTGGTTGGTGTAGATCCACTCGGACGGTGCCCGAACGCAGATTGCATACTTAGCTGCTTTTGCAAATGCGATGAAGTCCGGACGCTGCCGGATTCGGGCCATCTGCTTTGCGCGGTGGTTCCAAAACTGCCACCAACGATCGATCAACCCCTTGTAGCTCTTGAGAGATTCATGGGTGCGGGTCGGCTTCACGACCTCCACAAGGAACCGGTGAGCGACCGGCCACTTGGACGCAAGTTCCTCCAGTGACCTGTCGGCGATATCCAGGGCCCAGCGTTCAGTGCGGGTCAGAGCCGTACTGGTAATATCGCACCCAGTGATGTACGGACGCAACAACGAGTTGGTCTCCGACCGGAGGCGCTCGAACCACGGGTGATCTTCGGCGACGACAAACGCAAGCCCTTTGCTGTTGTCCACTCCCGCGAACGCATACATTGCATAGCGAAGGCGCTTCGGTTCCCATCCACCGGCCACGACGACCTGCAGTCTGGGCGAGATATCGTCACACTCGACGCCATCGCAGTCCCTGATGCCGCTCCATGCGTCCCGACGGAAGCAGATGATGGCGACTACGGTCGAGGCGGCGCCGGGCCAAGGCATTCCCTTGCGCGTGAAGTAGAAGGCACCGTGCTCCGCGATGCGCTCAAGGCCGACGGATAAGGCGCTCCCTTCGGCGATGTTGGTCCTGGCAAGGAGCCCGTACGTTCCAGAGTTGCGCAGAAGCGAAGCCGCTCGCCTGTGGAACGCGACGCACAGGTCGATCTTCCCGGGCGCCGTTTCTAGAACCATCTCCACGATGCGTCCGAGCGCTGGGCCATAGGACCCCTTCCAAAGGCGGTTGCCGAGGAAGGGTGGATTACCGACGAACGCATCGAAGCCGCCGTTGGCGCGAATAAAGACCTCAGGGAACTGAAGAGGCCAGTGAAACGGCCGCATCGGACGGCGGTCGAGAGTTCCCTCGGATAGGTTCGCGGCGGCACGGCGACGCATTTCATGGAGCGACTCGCCGGCTCGTTCGATGACACCGTCGGCTTCAGCGCTGAGCATTGCAAGCCGCGTTTCTTCATCGCGCGAGCTCTCCGTTACGAAGACGAGCCCGATGAATGCATCAGCCAACCCCGTCGCCACCTCGACCTTGGCCCGAGCGGCGGCCTCAAGGTCCGCCATCGCCTCGACATCCCGGATGTCGCGGAGAGGTACCGCGCGAAGCTGCTGGCGGATAGCCATGGCCTCGTCCACGGCCTTCCAAACGTTCTTCCCAAAGAGGCGCTCTTGGGTCTGCGCGTCCGGTGTCATCGACAGCTTCGTGAGCTGATCGAGACGGTGGATGCCGAGCAGACTGTCGCCAGGTCGCAAGTTGTGGTCGAGAAACCCGAACGGGCGTCCCTTGGAGAGCGTTACCAACCACAGCGAAAGCTTCGCGAGCTCTACCGCCAGCGGGTTGAGGTCGACCCCGTAGAGGCAGCGCTCGACGACGAGTCGGCGTGCATGTTCGGCCCGTGCTTCCTCGCATTCGGGAAGTGGCTCGATCTCGTCCCGAGACTCGCGCACCCGGCCATCGACGTCTACATGGCCGCCGTTCGATTCCGCGAGCGCCCACGACTCCACGAGTCGGGACGCTAGAAAGCGGCACGCCTGAACGAGGAAAGCGCCCGATCCCATCGCGGGGTCGCAGACCTTGAGGTCGAGCAGGTCTGCGGGTGATTTCAGCTTCCACTCGCCGCGCGGCACGCCCTCCGCCGGGCCTTCGTACACGAGCGGTGTCAACGTCTCCTGGACGATCTTTTCGGTCAGACTCCTTGGCGTGTAGTGCGTGCCCGTCTCACGACGGTCGACGCCCAGAACGACCACAAAGGCCCCCTTCGTGTGGACGAGCGGATAGCCCCAGGGATCGGTGCGAAGAAGGTGGGCGTACGGTTCCAGTCGATCGCGCAGCACCACGTCACCGCGGCATGCTGCCAGGAGTCGAGCACCGACCTTCCCTTCGACCACTTGACCGAGTTTCTTCGTCAACGCCGACTTGGAACGTTTGGTACGCTCTCGCAGAAGTGCGACGACCGTCTCGTTGCCATCGAGCTGAGCCGACTCTAGTTCGGCGAGCTGGACCTGCGGATCCTTCGCCGACTTCGTACCTTCGAGTTCTAAAGTGACGTCGTCTACGCGTTTGACCGTCCGCTCGAGAAGACCCTCATAGACGTGCCCGATCTGCTCGACATCAAGTGCCCGGTAGGAAAGCGTCCGTCCCTCGAATGTCTGGATGGCGTCCAGGAGCAGCAGTACCGTCCGATCGTCAATGGGCAGCGGCTCGGCGCGCTGGGTGCGCCACGAGGTCTCCTTTTTTCGCCCCTCAAGGAACGGAAAGCGGTCCGGGTCGAACAGCGATCCTCCGAGCGCGGGTAGCCGCAACGTCGGATGTTCGACACCTCCGTAGACTGCCCTGAACACGGCCAGGAGGCGGGACCACGCGGATCGCCGGCGCTCCAAGATCTCGTCGCTCTCAGTCCGGAGCTGCATCCGAAGGGTCGAGATTGCATAGAAGCTGTCGTATCGCGGCTCACCCAGCAGCAGCAGGCCTCGCTCCTCGGCGGCCAGCAGAAAGACGAGCCGCATCATCACCGTGAGTCCCGCCTCGTAGAGATCCTTCGGCTCGACGTCGCGAAGCAACTCACGATTTCGGTCCTGGTCTGCACGATCGAGCGCCTGGACGAGAACCTCCACAGCGCGTCGAACCTGTTCACCCAGTGCGTCAGTGACCTCGTCCTGGTGCGTAAGCGAACGCTCGTACAGTGCGGGCAGTCGTTCGTCCTCGGGCGCGAAGAAACGACGCGTCCCGAGGATAGAACCAAAGGCGCGCAAAGTCTCTGGCTCCTGGGCCCACAGACGCGCGTACCAGCTCGCAAACCCGCTCACCTGTCCCACAGGCGCGTGAACGAGCATCCATCGCTCGCCGTTGGTGGCCAGTCCAAACGGCTTGCCCAGAGCCCGCAGGTGGAGCGCCATCCGGTCAGCGGGCGAACACATCAATCCACCGAAGCGCATCGACGCGTCGAGGTCGGTGTCGGGCGGCAAGACGTGGATGGGGCAGATGATGGCGTCGTCGTGCGTTGGATCCACGACGACGAGGTCAGACACGATACGGTGATCGTGCTCCGGATGCTCGCTGACCGCGAAGCTTGAAAATCCGTCCGCACGCTTGAGCATCGAGTCATCGACGTCGAGCGCGGTGTGAAGCACCTCGTCGATCCAGGCGCGGTGAATCGCCTCGAGAGCGGCATCATCACCATCGACGGCTTCTCTCCATTCCTCGTAGGCCCCGCGGAGGCGCTGAGCACGAGTCGTATCGAGTTCGTCGAGGCCTTGCGGAAATACCTCGCGTAGCACTGGCACGGAGAGAAACGGGCCAGAGACCTCGACGAGGTTCAGCCACTCTTGCTTCGCGCTCATCGGTGGCCTCCTCGTTCGAGGGACTCAGGGACGAGCAGAATGACGGCGACGGGGAACGTGTGCTCGACCAGATCGGAATAACGAGACGCAATGGCTGCGAGCTCGCGCTCACGCTCCTCCGGGATCCGATCGAGGCGCACTTCGAGAGCCATTCGGTCGCGTCGCAGCTGAGTACGTTCGTCCTCGCTGAAGAGCTCGAGCTGCCGGGGCTCGTTCTTCTCAAGCTCGTCTCGCAGGTTCTTCTCGAGGTCATCGAGGATCTGCGACATGTCCTCGATCTCACGCTGCTTCCGTAGGTCGATGGTGTTGCCGAGCGTACGCAGTCGATCCTTCGAGCGAGCCTCGACGGTTCTCAAGACGGCGTCAGTGTTCTTCTCGAATCGGTTTCGGAGGGCATCGAACAGCGAGTCGGGGACGGTGGCCGGCGTCGAAGCGTCGATCCACGCGCGAACCGTGGTGACCCGATCCTCGCGACGGAAACTCGTGTCTCGGATATACCCCCCCGATTCGGTGAGCTCTTCGTGAATTCGGTGATGGTTACCTCCCGTAATCACGAGGCGCGAAACCACTGCGACGGCAGGCCCTTCCAGCTCCGAGTCCGGAAGCGCTCGAACCGAGACGCGATGTAGCTTTTTCACGTCATCGCGAGCCCACACTTCCGCTCGCAGCACGCGCAGGCTCATCTGGACCAAGGGATGATTGAGATGAACGAGTACCACGTCGTCCCGGCCCTTGGCCACTTCGTGGTCGAAGGTGATCGGCCGGACGCGCCGAGTGTATGGATGCTCGAGTCCTTCGAGGCACCGAGACCACGAGCCGGCCAACGGTGGCATCTGGAAGACCTTCGCGTCCGGAGCATCGGCGAGGGCGGTGGGATCGAGGTCGGGCCTGTCGGTCAGCCGAAGCGCTGCTCGGACCGCACGCTCTACATTGTCCGGCGTCAGATGCAGTTCACCACGAGTCGCCACGAGGCGCTCATGCATTTTGGCGATCCGTTCGCGAAGCTCACGCTCTGCCTTCACGAAGCGACGCGCGCGCTCGATTCGCTGCTCCGCGAACCGGGTGTCGAGTTCACGCCGGCGGCCTTCCAGCAATGCGGGCAGCTGTGGGGCGATGACAGGGTTGACGCTTCCCATGTCGGCACGCATCGCATCGAGCTTCCGGAGCGCGCGAAGGATATCGTCGCCGTGGTCGCCCGCCGCATCGACCGGATGCCAGATCACCACCTCGTATCGCTTCTGGCCATGGCGATCGATCCGGCCGTTGCGCTGCTCCATCACGTTCGGGTTGTAGGGAATCTCGATGTGGACGAGCAGGTTACAGTGGTTCTGCAGATCGATCCCTTCGGACGCAGCGTCGGTGGCGAGTAGGATGCGGATCGGCGAGTCGTCGGGGTGCGCTTGGAACGCTGCCTTCACGTCCTCGCGGTCCTTCGGATCCATCCCGCCGAACATGAGCGCGAGACGGTCGCCGCCGAACCCATGACTTGCCAGGAGCTCGTGAAGCCAGGTCTGGGTGGTTCGGTACTCCGTGAAGAGGATGACACGAGCGTCCGACCATTCACCTCCGGGCCGCAGGTGGTCTTCGAGCCATCGGATAAGCGCCTCGGCTTTCGAGTCCGGGCGGCGACTCGCCTTCGAGGACCAGGAACGGAGTTGCTCGACGAACTGCCGTTCGTCGTCGGACAACGAACGCAGTCGGCGACTCGCATGGTCGATCGCTTCACCTTCGGCCGACTCACGCGTCTCGTCGTCGGCGTAGTCTTCCTCCGTCCGCGCGATTGCCCGGCGAAGGATCCGATCGTCGATGACCGTTGCCCGTTTGGGCGTTTCCGATCTTCCTTCGATGGTGGAGACGTGGCGCGCGAAGGTCGAGAAGAAGGCGGCTGGCGACGATGCGAGCCGCTTGCGCAGCAGTTGGTGGACGAAGTGCGATGCCGCACTTTCGCGGTCGTCCTCGGCCTCTCGGCTCTCGACGTATTGATCGAGAAGCTCGCGTGCGCGTCGTTCATCCTCCGTGTAATCGACCCTCAGAGCTTCGAGCCGACGCTGGGGATAGAGGCGCTCGCCGTCTGCGTCGACGAGGTCATCCTTGAGGCGGCGGACCATCACCCGTGCGAGTTGCTCCTCGGAAGGCAACACCGACCTGGAGAACCGCTGGTCGTCGAGGAGTTCGAGCAACGCGGTGAACGACTCCGTGTAGCCGTCGTGCGGTGTGGCGGTCAGAAAGAGCTTGTGTTGGAAGTGTGGAGCAACCAGCCGCACGAGACGGGTCCTGAGACTCTCGACCGCATACTTGCCGACAGTGGGCGCCACATTGTGGGCTTCGTCGATGATCAGCAGGTCGAAGCGGCGTGGGAATGTTGCATGTGGCGGCAGGACGTCGTGCAACAGCCGAACGCCTTCACCCTGTTTCGCCCAGTCGATTGACGTGATGAGACGTGGAAACGAGGTCCACGGATTCGCATGCACTCCACGCTCGCGGCGCAGCCGTTTGACGTAGTCAGTATCGACGATGCGGAACTCGAGTCCGAACTTCTCGGCCATCTCCATTCGCCACTTCTCTTGGAGCGACGCGGGACAAAGCACGAGGAACGTGCGCGCACGGTGCCGGAGGAGCATTTCCTGAATGACGAGCCCCGCCTCGATCGTCTTGCCGAGACCGACGTCGTCGGCGATCAGCAGATTCGTTCGCGCCATGTCTATGGCGCGGACGAGCGGGTCGAGTTGGTAGTCTTCAATGCTGATGCCGCTACGGAAGGGAGCCTGGAGATAGCCACGATCCGCGTTGGTTGCAGCACCCCATCGGACGGCGTCGAGGAATGCCTCGAGCTCCTCCGGCCGATCGAGAGCGGCGATGCTCGGCAGACCGGCCCGTTCGATGACATGCGCTCCCGGCTCGAGCTCCCATAGGACCTCGAGCTCTTCGCCGAGCGCGTCCTCGTCTATGGATGAAAGCTTGATGAGACTGCGCTTTGGAAGCCCGGGGGCTACGGCAGCAGCGTCGATGTCCGAGACGATCCACTGTCGGCGTCGAACTTCGACGAGTTGTCCGGGTTCGGGTGCGGTACCATTCATCGTCGCCGTCCGTTCTCGTCGGTGCCCGGCGCAGGTTTCCCGCAGGCGCGAGCGATGCGTGCCACCACTCGGCGGTTCACTGGCCGACAGTCGTGTTCCCAGACTCGGATGACCGTCCACCCCGCATGCTCAAGGCGCGCGGTCTGACGGCGATCGCGTTCCTTGTTTTCCTCGAGCTTGGGGAGCCAGTAGGAGGTGTTCGACCTCGGGTAGGTCGCATGGGTTGGGCACCCGTGCCAGAAGCACCCGTCGACGAGAACGGCTACCCGCGAACCGGAGAACACGATATCGACCGCGATGCCTTCGATGCGGCGGTGCAGACGGAATCTTAGCCCCTCTGCATGCAGGGCCGAACGGAGCGCCACTTCCGCACCGGAGTTCTTTTGCTTGACGCGCTTCATGATTTCGGAGCGTGTGAGCGGCTCTCGAACCTGCCGGGCGGTTTTCGTTCTGCGTCGCTGTGCTCCGTCTCTGCTCGCACAAGTCATATGCCGTTCTCCGTCGACGTTTCAGTGCGAAACTCAGGCCTCCTTCGCGGGATTCTGGTCGGACATCGGCTCTCGAATGCGGTCATTCTTCCCCCATTTCACCCGTGTCGAGAGACGTGTTCCAGGAGGGCCTCGCCGAGCGCTTTGGCGAGCCTGGGAGGCACAGCGTTTCCGATCATACGGCCTACGGCCTTACGGTTGAGCTTCTGCTCTCGCGGCCAGAACTCGTAATTGCGCGGGAAGCTCTGAAACAGAGAGGCCTCCCTCAGCGTGATGGCTCGGTCTTGCTCAGGATGGCCGAAGCGCCCATTGCCGATACCGGTACAGAGTGTCGTCATCGTGGGTGAGGGCTGATCCCACCACATCCTCGCGTAGATGGAGCCATAGGACTTGCCCGACTCCTTGCGATGGCAGTCCAGCACCAACTCGTCGGGCCAGTCGCGGCGGGTTCCGCCATCGTGGCGGGTCGCACGGATCCGCCTGAGATTCATTGTTGAGAGATGTGCCGCAACGTGGAGAGGATCGTCGGGATCCTCTTCGCCGGAATCCAGCGGTGGAAGGTCCCCGATGGTTTGCCGCACCGTTTTCCATCGACTGGGATACCGATATCGGCCTTCGGGAATGGCGATCGGCCCGAGGCGCGACGCCAGCAGCACGAGACGCTGTCGAGCCTGCGGGATGCCATAGTCGGTGCAACGAACGAGTTTCCAATCGACATAGTAGTCGTGGCGTGCGAGAGTCTTCACGAATCGTTCGAAGACCTCGCTCCCGCGGTCGGCGAGTTCGGGGACGTTCTCCATAGTCACCAACTCGGGTAGGATGCCGACCACGAAGCGACCGAAATTGTCGAGCAGATCCCATGCCTGGTGCTCGCGTCTGCCGTTCGTCAGCCTTGAGAACGGTTGGCACGGAGCACAGCCGGCGAGGAGCCTCACCTTGTCGGTGTCGAACAGCTTCGCGATGCTGGGATAGTACTTGCGCGCGACATCCCAGCACAAGAACTGCGCGCCGGCGTTGTTCTCCACGAAGGCGTACTCGGCCTGTGGATCCATGTCGATCCCTGCGGTCACCTCTATTCCAGACTGAAGCAGCCCATGAGTCAGGCCGCCCGCGCCACAGAAGATGTCGACGGCACAGATCGGACTCGAGGAAGGCGTCGAGACGGTTCGAGAATTCATCGTACGACCTCCCGCTCGGGGCGCAGTCGCCCACCCGCCTCGCACCGATGCGAGGCGTTGAGCGATGAGCCCCTTCCGGGCCTGTGGGCCGCCGATGTCACCGCTTGTCGCCACCTTCCCCGGGAGGGACCACCGCAGCGCCGCCGGCACGGACCCACTCGTCTATCTCGTTCCGCTTGAACTTCCAGAAGCGACCGACCTTGTGACCGGGCATGCCCTTGCTGGTCACCCAGGAGTAGATGGTGTCCTTGGAGACTCCAAGATATTCAGCTATTTCGTCCACGGACAGCCATCGGTCTTCCATCGAAACCTCTAGGTCGACAGGCGAATCAAACCAACATGAAGCTAGCCAACATGAAGCTAGCATCGACCCGACCTCGGCGTCAATGGCAATGAGTCCGTTGAGTTTGGATTTGCTTGGGTTTGGACGGAACAGGCATGAGCCTGCCGGGAAGGAATCACGCTGCCAGAAAACTGCCGCCATCGCCGCCGCTGCTCGGCCCACGCGGGCTGGCGAGCGAGCTGGTGCAGGTCGCGCTCGGCGAGGGGCTCGACGCCATCGACGGCCTCAAGGTGCAGGTCCTCTTTCTGAATGTCCGGAGCCAGCAGGGTCAGGTCGAGCATATTCGACAGCCGGCCGCGGGTGAAGCCGAGCCGGGAGGCGAGTGTGGCCTGGTCGGGGTACTCGCCGCGGTCGAGCTTGCCCTGCAGGTCGTGGGCGAGGGCGAGCATCCGCGCGACGCGCGCGGGTTGGCGCTTCTGGGAGGCCTCGGCCGGCGGCGGGATGACGCGGGAGACGGGCTGGCGACAATGTGGGCTGGTGCGGGAGAAAGATCGCTGGGCAGGTGCTGGGCTTGGTCGTCGGGGTCGGGATCGGGCTCTTGCTGGTCGAGCTGTTCATCCTGAGCGATGCGGGGGGCGGGCTGGAGTTCATCGAGCGGCCCTTTGTCGACGGGGTCGATGTTTCTTACGCCGGC
>CAZEJK010000071.1:0-22862 GCA_964512045.1 uncultured Thermoanaerobaculia bacterium | reverse complement strand
GAGGGGACGGGTTGGGGGGTTCGTGGGCTTCGTGGTGGGGTGGTCGGCGGTTGGGGTCCGGTGGTGGATACCGGGGGGGCAGCAGCCAGTACGCGTGCCGGTCAACCCGATGAGCGGGGCTTCAGGGTTCCGGGGCCGGCTGCCGGCTTCCGGGGCGGGGGCCGGGGCCAGTACCGGCGCCGGGTGGCATCGTTGAGTGGATGGTGGAAGCAGACCCTTCCACCCACCCTGCCTGCGAGACGCAGGCCACCACAATTGGAGCGCAATTCGGTAAGAATGGCCCGGGCCTGGGCCAGACAGCAACGGAGCTGGGGGACCCGTGGTCCCCCAGCTCCGTTGCTTCGGTACTGATTGTGTGCGCGAGCTGATGCTACTCGCTCTTCGCCTCGGCCTTCGGCTCGGTCTTCGCGGTGGTCGAGGTGGTGCTCTTCTTGGTGGTCCGCCGGGCGGCCGGCTTGCGAGAAGCGCTCGTGGATGACGATGAAGAGGACGCCTTCGTGGCGGTGCCAGACTGCATCTTCTCGACAGCGGTCGTCAGCTCTTCGACGCGCTTGGTGAGCATGGCGATCTCGTCGCGGGACGGTACGCCCATGCGGTGGAGCACGCCGGTGACCTTATCGTCGAACGTCTCGCCGATCGATCCCCACACGCCCTCGGCGCGCTCACGGGTCTCGTCGAGCTTGCCGCGCATCTTCTCCATCTGGTCCTTGCTCTTGTTCTCGAGCTTCTCGCCGCGCTGGACGAGGTCCTTGAACACCTTGTTGCCCTCTTCCTCTGCCACCGACATGGCGCCCAGGCCAGCCAGCCAGATGCGATGTGCGTACTCGGAGACCTCGCTCGGGAACTCGACTGATTTCTTGCGTGTCTTCTTGGCCATGATGTCACTCCTTCAAGGGCCGATCGGCCCGGTTCCAGTTCGCAATTCCACGACGCCATCGCCGTGGCAGTGTGGACCTTTCGCACTCCGAACCGTATTGGTCGGAGGCTCTGCGAATGCTACTTCTGTAGCGTCTCCAGCTTGCCGGTGAGCTTCTCGACGTGCTCGATGAGCCCCTGGATCTCGTCGCGTGTGGGGACGCCCATCCGGTGGAGGGTGGCGTTCATGGTGGTCTGGACACCACCATGAATCTGCTCCGTGAACCCGCGGAGTCGATTGCTTGCCTGACCGAGCATCACCTCCAGCGCCTCACGCTCTCGCTGCTCGCGCTTTCGTCCCCGGTTGACCAGGCTTTCAAACCGGTTACGTCGGGTATCGTCGATCGCCGCCACGGCCCCGAGTCCGGCCAACCAAACGCTCCGACCGCCGCTCAGAAGCTCCTTGCCGATGTCACGATGGTTCTTCATTTCCATGCTCCTCTGGTTGTTGTCATCGAACAGTCGTGGTACTCGTTTACTGCCCGCCGGCGACCGACGGAGAGCTCATCACTGTGGCCGGGCTCGTGCGCCGGCTCTGCTCGGTACGCTTGGATCCGGTCTGCCCTGAGCTCCGGTGCGTCGTGTCCTTGCCGGCCTCGAGACCGTCGAGCGACCGCTCCAACTGCTCCAGCCGCTCGCGGAGGACCGACATCTCCTCACGCGCCTGCCGCACCGGGGCGAGCCGATCCACCGATGCCTGCACCAGCTGTCCCATCCTGGCCTGCAGGTGCTCGACCTTGGTGTTGACCGCTTGGGAGCTGGCTCGGATGATGTCGTGCAACAGCTCGTCAGGTAGGATCGAGGTTCCTCGGCGACCTTCTTCGGAGATGATCTGGGTGAGGGTTTGTGCGGTCACGTCATCCGAGGACTTGTTGTCGATCACCTGGACCATCTGGCCCTCGCGGATCCAGGCCGCGATGTCGTCCAGAGAGATATACCGGCTCTCCTCAGTGTCGTAGAGCTTCCGGCTCCCGTACCTTTTGATCAGTCGAATCATGCTGCTCTCCTTGCATCACGCCGCGTTGCGGCATCTTCGTCGGGGGAGAATATAACGCGCTGCGGCATAGGTGTCAAGTGCTCACGTGGCAGAGCTCTCTCAAGGTACCGTGCAAGAACGGTCTGGGAGCTCCGCAATCTCTGTAAAATATTGAAAATATTTGAATACTTCGCGTCTCGTTGCGGGCTTGGCGTGGCAGCGGGGCGAGCGACTCGCATTCCCTGGCGCCCCTGCCGCGACGCGGCACCAAGCCTCGTGGCACGGCGGGGATCTCCCGTGACGCTGGGCTTGAGTGGGTTTCTGGTGTTGAGTATCAGACGGCGCAGTAGGCTGCAGCGACCGCGGGTTCGAGAGGGGCGCTGTGTCAGCTCCTGCGCACCGGAAGCTGAGCCGCCCTAGCTTCCCTTCTTCTTCTCTTCTGTGAGTCGGTCGAGCGAGCTTTCCAGCTCGTTGAGCCGCTCGCGCAGACGCGCCATCTCCTCGCGGGCCTGTCGCACGGGGCCGAGTCGGTCGACGGAGGCCTGCATGATCCGGTCGAGGGACGACTGAATGTGCTCGACACCTGTGTTGACCGCCTCAGAGCCGCTGCGGATCAGCTCGTGCAGGAGATCTGAAGGCAGGAAGCTGCGTCCCTTGCGCCCTTCCTCGGAGATGATCTGGGTGAGCGTCTGGGTGGTCACGTCATCGCTCGACCTGTTGTCGATCACGCGGATTTGCTGACCTTCCCGGATCCAACCGGCGACCTCTTCCAATGAGACGTAACGGCTTTCCTCGGTGTCGTAGAGCTTGCGGCTGCCGTAGCGTTTGATCAAACGAATCATCTCGGTTCCCCCCTGGGCCGTGCCGCGCGAAGCGGTCGAAGTGGCGTAGCGGAGTCTATCGATACATCCCGATCATAGCGCGCTGCGGCATGATGGATCAACCACTTCCTGTGGCGTGACGCGCGTGTCCCCCGCAGGAACCATATGCCTGGTGGATCTGTTCCCGGCGTGCGCGACGATTCGAGAGAGAGCAGAGGGGGTTACGGTGTGTCGAGACCGAGACGGTTGACGAGCAGATCGCCGAGGGCCTCCAGGCTGGCAATATCGTTCGGCGCCGAGTGGAGCAACGGTATGTCCACGAGCTGCTGTGGTGGCTGGAGGAGGGAGCGGAGCGCGTCGAGGCCGCGGGCGTCCCGTTCGCCCAACCAGCGGAGCAGATCGTACCCGTCCGCGGCGGCAGGCGCGGTCTGCAGCGGACGCCTCGGCAGTCTCGGGTGCACTCGGTTGACGATCACCGGGCCAAGGGTGTAGCCCGCCTCGAGAAGCTTGCGGGCGAAGAACAGGGTGTCCGGGATGCGCTCCTCGCCTGGTCCTGTGACGAGGACGAACATCGTCTGGTGATGCCGAAGAAGCTCCTGGACGCGCACGGCATGTCGTCGCACGCCTTCGTACAGCGGCGAGAACGCCTGGAAAAACTCTGCCATGTCGCGCAGGAAGTCGATGCCGATGATCCGGTCGAGAAAGCCCTCAACCGACCGGCCGAGACGGCCGAACCGGTGCGCGCCGCGGAGGTGGCCCTCGTCGTCGAACCACGGCCGAAGCGCGATGCTGAGCGCACCGGAGTCCAAGAAACCGATGATCCGCTCGGGCGCGTCCAGGAAGTCGAGGGCCTGGCGCGTCGGCGGCGTATCGAGGACCACACGGTCGAACCGCTCCTCCTCGGCGACCTCGAACAGACGCATCACCGCCATGTACTCGAGAACGCCGGCGAGGGAGCCCGAGAGGTTGCGATAGAACCTGTTGTGTAGGATCCGGGCCCGCTCCTTCTCCGAGTGTGCGTAGCGTTTGACGAGACGGTCGAACGTGCTCTGAGCGTCGAGGAGGCTGGCGTGCAGACGCGCTGCTCCTGGCACCTCGGCCTCGCGGTCGTTTGCGGAGTCGCCCACAGCGAGGGCGTCCTTCAGGCGCCGTGAAGGATCGAAGGTCATGACGAGGGTCTCGTGACCGTCGCGGGCGGTGACCGCCCCCCAGGCAGCAGCCAGGGTCGTCTTGCCGACCCCTCCCGATCCCACGAAGATCACCAGCGGTTGATCACGCACCCGGCGCCTCCAATGCGTCGAAGGCCTGCACCAGATGCTGACTCAGTGCGCGTACCAGCTCCGGACCACGGTCGATGGCCAGAAGCGGCAGGTCGACGGTGGGACCGTGCCAGTGCTCGAGCAGTCGTGCCCGCTGGTGCTCGTTGACCTGACGTCGGTGCCGCCACAGCGAGACCGCTTCACTGCTGCCGGCATCGGGGGGTACCGCGGGGTAGAGGCCGTTGACCATCACCGTGTCGGGTACGCGGCCGAGGCGCTCGTCCAGTGTCTGCAGCAGCTCGATCGCTTCCTGAACTGGCATCTCCTCGGCGAGAGCGACGACAGTGACGCCGCTGCGCTCGGGATCGTTGACGAACTCTGCCAGCTCGCCGGCCATCCGTCCGAACGGACCGTGCTCGATCGACTCCGCCACCAACGATGGGGCAGCCATCATGGACACGCCGTGACCGGTGGCCGGAGCGTCGAGCACCACGGTGTCGATTCGTCGACCCTTGCGTTGTCCCAGACCTCGGATCAAGCGCAGTGCGTGGCCGAGCACGGCAAGCTCCTTGAAACCTGGGAAGCCCTCGGCGAAGTGCTTGTAGATCGGGCTCGAGAGGACCCGGCGGGAGAGGGCGTCGATCTTGAGCTGCTCCTTCACCACGGCATCGAGGACCTCTCGCGGTCTGAGGTTCTGCAGGTACAGATCGCGGTCGATCTTCAAGATCTCTCCCCCGGAGGGCTCGCGATCGAACATGTGGTGGAGCGACTCGCGAGGATCGACCTCGAGCACGAGCGTACGACGCCCCCAGCGGGCCAGCAGGAGACCGAGGGTCGCCGAGATGGCGCTCTTGCCGACGCCTCCCTTGCCTGTGACAATCAGGAGCTGACGGCGCAGAAGACGTTCGCGGAGCGGTTCGTTCATGGCCACACCGTCTTCGTATGCGCGTGCTGCTGCCGGTCGTCTCTGATGGTCATACCCTGCCCACTTCTTGAGCGCGAGTCCGTGTCATCTCATCCAGTCCGGTCTCGCTGCGGTGGCGTCGGCGACGCCGTGCTCTCAGTCAGCGTACAACCGCTCGATGACGTCGCTGTACTCCTGCTCGACCACCCGGCGCTTGACCTTCATGGTTGGGGTCAAGTGTCCGCCCTCGACGGATAGCATCAGCGGGAGCACGTGGAACTTCTTGATCTGCTCGTAGCGAGCGAGCCCGGCGTTGACGCCCTCGATTACACCGCTGAACAGCTCGCGGACCTTCTCGTGCTGTGTCAGCCCGGACAGGGAGTCGAACGATAGCCCCTGCGACGTTGCCCACGCCGTGAGCTCCTCCTCGTTGGGCGAGATCAGGGCAACGATGTAGGGACGCTCGTCACCTATCAAGACAGCGTTGTCGATGAATGCGGAACGCTTCAGCTCGTTCTCGACTGGCTGTGGGGCGACGTTCTTGCCGCCGCCGGTGACGATGAGATCCTTCTTGCGATCGGTGATGAGCAGGAACCCGTCGTCGTCGATGTCCCCGATATCTCCGGTGCAGAAGTAGCCGTCCTCGGTGAACACCTCGGCGGTCTTCTCGGGCATGTTCCAGTACCCGGTCATGATGTTGGGACCCTTGGCAAGGATCTCGCCATCCTCCGCGATCTTGATCTCGACGTTGTCGATCGGCTTGCCGACGGTTCCGAGCCGGCACATCCCCGGGCCGCTACCGTTGACCGAGAGCACGGGGGAGGTCTCCGTCAGCCCGTACCCTTCGAGGATTGGCATATTGAGGGCGTGAAAGAACTCGGCGACAAACAGTGGGAGCGGTGCGCCACCGGAGACTGAGATCTCTAAACGGCCACCCATCCCCTCGCGGATCTTGCTCAGCACCAGCTTGTCAGCCCACCGTAGCTTGGTGGCGAAGAGCCCGTCGACCGGCTTGCCGGTCAGCCGCCGGCGCGAAGCTTCACGACCGGTGTCGACTGCCCAGTTGAACAGCGAGCGCTTCATGCCGGAGGCGCCACTGACCTTCTGCATGATCTTGTCGTACACCTTCTCGAAGAAGCGGGGCACGCCAACGATCACGGTCGGTTTGATCTCTGCGATCAGGTCCCCAACATGGTAGACCGAGCAGTACGCCTTGTTCGTGGCGCGCCACATGTAGATGTAGCCCACCATCCGCTCGAGCACGTGACAGAGGGGAAGGAACTCCAGGGCCAGCGCCTCCTTCGGGAACGGGATGCGCGGCGCCGAAGCCAGGACGTTTTGCACCAGATTGCGGTGCGTCAGCATGACTCCCTTCGGCTTGCCGGTGGTTCCCGAGGTGTAGATCAGGGTGAGAAGGTTCTTTTCGTCCACCTTGGCGGCACGGTCCCAGAACCACCCCTCGAGATCGGCGTCGAGCTGTGGTCCCACGACCTCGTCCAGGCTCAACACCCCGCTCTCGGTCTCTCCTTCGATCTGAATAATGTGCTTGAGGTCCGGACAACGGTCCCGGATCTCCAGGAACTTCTGGGTCTGGGTGGCGTTCTCCGTGATCGCAACGCGTGCCCCAGAGTCAGTGACCTGGTAGGCGATCTGGTCCGGCGTGAGCGTCCCGTAGATCGGGACGTCGGCGGCCCCGAGAGCCACCGTTGCGACGTCCACCTGGTGCCACTCGGGCCGGTTGTCCGACAGCAGCATCACCCGCTCTCCGGAGTCGATGCCGAGCTCGGTGAGTGCCTTGGAGAGTGCGGCGGTCTGCTGGAAAAAGTCGGAGGTGCTGAACGCCGTGGAGCCTCCCGGGTAGTGGTAGCGATAGTGGCTCTCACGGGGAGAGTCGAAGTCGTGACGGTAGAGATCGAGGATGGTCTTTTCGGTCATGACGACTCCTTGTTGTGCACTCTGTTCTGGGCGTCAGATCGATGGCCTGGCCAGGACGCGCCGCGCGGCGCGGTGTGGGAGCGCCCAACGCTCGAGCTCGGCTGGAGGACTCTTCGCCAGGGCGTGGCGCGCGCGAACAGCGTTGCATTCGATGTGCGAACCATGTCTGCCGTCGAAGTGTAGCACGAGTGAAGAGCCCGAGAACAGGCATGTGAGAGGGTCTCCGAGGCAGTCGTCACCGTGCCGCAGACGGCTCTGCCCTTGTGCTCGTGCGACCGTACCGGCGAGAATACAGTGGGTACTGGAGGTGAGTATGCGACATTGGACGGCGTTCACGGGCCTGGTGGTGGCGACGGTCGCGATCGGGCTGAGCGTGGTGGCGTGTCAGGGGGGCGACGGGACGGCATCGAGTGAGCCACCGGAGCAGTCAGCGCAGCGGGTCGAGGTCCCGGCGCTCGGCATCGCGCTCGCCGAGGTGCCCGCCGGCGTCGAGGTTGTGTCCATGGACGAGACCACAGTCCGTCTTTCGCCGGCCGACGGCGTTGCAGGTGATGTGGTCCTCGACGTGCGTGCGCCGGAGTCAGGGGGCGTGAACCTGGTCGCGGCTGTTCAGGCGCATCAAAGGGACATCCAGTCGCGTGCGGATGGGTCGTACCACGGTTCGCAGGAGCTGCGGACGCAGCTCGGCCCCGCGTTCACCTCCCGCGGTTCCTACGTCAAAGCGGACGGGGGGGCGGTCCAGGAGCTGCACGTGTACGCCTTGCATCCACGCGGAGATGCCATGCTGCGTCTGCTCACGGAGCTTCCCTCGGACGAGGATCCTTCGGCGCGCGCACAGACCATGCTCGAGCTGCTTGCTCAGGTGGAAGCACTGTCCGGAGGCACCGGAGCGTCTGAAGGTCTGTGACACCGGTGCCGGCGGACGCCGCTCGCGGGGTGTTTGCCCGTCACGCTCTGCGTGAGGCGCAGCGCTACGGGCCGGACCGCTGGGTGTTCGTGCGGGAGCTCGTGCAGAACGCGCGTGATGCGGGCGCCTCGCGTGTGGACCTGCACACGGAGACCGGCTGCGATCGAGCTCGAGCTGTCTGCCGCGACGATGGCGAAGGGATGACGCTCGAGCACGCACAGGCGTATCTGTTCACTCTGTACGCGTCGTCCAAGGAGGAGTGCACCGACCAGGCCGGCCAGTTCGGAGTCGGGTTCTGGTCTGTGTTGCGGTTCGCGCCCGATCGGATCACGATCCGCTCTCGACCGGGATCTGCAGCGGCGTGGGAGGTCGAGCTGTCGCACGACCTGTCGGTCGTGCGCTACGGGCCTGCTGAGCTCGAGGGCGGAACGGAGGTCGTGCTCGAGCGAGACGGCCAGGATGGAGATCTTGCGGAGCAGGTCATGGCGGCGGCGCGGCGGGACGTTGCCCTGGTGACCTGTCGCGACCATCCGGATCGGCCGCTCGAGGTGTGGGTCAACGGCCACCCTGTTCACCAGGGGGCGTTGGAGCTGCCGTCACCGAGCGCAACGTTCCGAGCGCGGGGCGCCCGTGGGGCGGTGGGCTTTGGGTCTGAGCCACGAATCGAGCTGCTCTGCCGTGGATTTCGCGTTCGGACGGCGCGATCGTTCGACGAGCTGCTGTCGGAGCGTCGTGAGCAGCGCCAACCTGCAGCCCACCGCGAGCGCCCCGGGTCGTCTCTGGCCCCGGTTGTGCTCCTCGACTCTCCGGATCTCGATGTGGTGCTCGCTCGCTCCGATGTCAGGGAAGATGCTGCCCTGGAGGCGTTGGTGGAGAGAGCCCAGGACGAGCTGCGTCGTCTGCTCAGCCGTCAGCTCGACCGCGGGTACGCGCTGACGCTGTCGGAGCGGTTGGCCCGAGTGTGCCGCAGTCCGGCTGTCCGGTGGCTGGCGTTGGCGCTTCTCGCGGTTGCGCTTGGTTGGGGTGTGGGTCGGGCGCTCCAGGGCTTCGGTGCTGGAGGACCGCCTGAGAGGACGCACAGCGTCGGCCCGTCGGGGGCATCGGCTGGAGTCGAAGATCTCGGAGATCGCTATCGAGGGGCGGTTGTGGACCTTCCCTCCACCGGTGACACGCTCCGATACCCAGTGACCTATCGGCCGGTGGAGCTCGACCTTCTGCTTGCTCATGCGGTGGTGGACCCCGGGGCGGCGTCGACTCGCCTGCAGGTTGAGCAGCTCGGGTCGTGTCCTGCCCGACGTCATGTCCCGGGTCCCGAGGTGGTGATGGACGTTGTCCTGGCTGGCTCGACGGGGCCGGTCCGGCTGCCGGTGCCGACGGGGTACGCTGTCGTGCCGGAGAGCGTACGGCTCGATGGCAGGGCTGTTGAGGTGCGCTGTACCGAGCACGGCGAACCGGTTGTCCAGCGCACCGGATCCGACCGGCTGTTGACCTGTCGGTACGTGACCCGTCCAGCGGTCGCGGAGACAGTCGGTGCGTTCCAGGCCTCGCCGGAAGCTGTACCGGCTGCGGTTGCCAGGCAGCTTCGTGGAGCGGGTCCTGAGGAGGTCGTCCAAACGGTTGTCGACTGGGTCGTCGCCCACGTGCGCTACGAACGGTCGCAGGCTGTTGCCGAGGAGCACCGACGGATGGCGGCAGCCGGCGCGGGCTTCATCGACAGATGTCTGGCGGTGGGCGCTGGTGACTGCGATGTCGTCAACGGCCTCGTCGTCGAGGTGCTGCAGAGCGCTGGCATGCCGGCACGGCTGGTGGTGGGCTTCGTCGGGCGCAACGGTTCAGTCCAGACGAGTCTGCATGCGTGGGCCGAGGTGCAGATCGCGGGGCGGTGGACGGCGGTTGACGCCACAGAGCTTGCGCCCGGTGGAGCGCCGGTGGCGAGCGGGGTCGCCGCCGGCGAGATGAGTGCAGGCCGGCAGGGCTCATCTGCTCCGTTCCCGGCGAGGTCGGCGGGAGTGTCGTGGACGCTCGTGAGCTGGCTGGCTGTGGCGGCGGGGTTTTGTCTCGCGGCATTGGCGGTGTGGCGCCAGCTCAGCGGAACGCGGCGTCAGCTGCACCTGGCGCCGGAGGTGGACGCGGCAGCCTGGGTTGAAGGCGCTCTCGAGAATCCGGAGGAGTTTCACGGTCTCGAGGAGGTGTGGGTGCGGCCGCTGGTTCCGTTGGTTGACGGGAGGATCTCCTTGCGACGGGCGCGTGAGCTGGCGGCCTCGGGGAAGCTCTGGTCCGCCACCCGTCCGGGCGAGCTCGTCCGGGCAGCGGTCGCGGCGGGTCGGGCGGTGGTCGATTGCTCCGAGCGCGCTGGACGCTCGGCAGCTTCTGCGTTCGGTGCCGTCGATCTCGATCTGTGGGAGCAGTGGCTCTCGCGGCGGACGCACGAGCCGCTGCTCGAGGAGCTCACTGCGTTGACCCGGGGTCGTTGGCAGCTTGCCGTGGCGAGCAGCGTGGCGCACTCGCCGCAAGTCATGTCAGAACCGGTGGGCAGAGGCAGATGGCGAGGGCGTTGGCTGCTGTGGTCCGCAGACGATCCCGTGCTCGCACGAGCGCGGACGTTGGCCGCGAAGGGCCGACGGCACCATGCACGGTTGCTCCTCCTCGAGTCGGCTGCAGGCCGGTGCGCTCCGGAGGAGTGGCGGTCAGCACTGGCGGATGGTGCGCTGGCGGCGCTTCGTGAACGGCTCGAGGCGGGCGCACCATGACCGCAGCGCAGCACCCGTTGAGATCGGCTCAGGCGCCAGTGCTCACGATCGACTCGGACGCGTTGGTGCGGAAGCTGGGAGCAGCGCGGGTGCACAGCCCCGGCCAGCTGGTTGTCGAGCTTGTACGGTGGGCCCTTCGCCGTGGCGCCGGCACTGTCGAGGTGTCTGTTCGCCGGCAGGGGATCGAGGTTGTCGATGATGGCCGCGCAGCGAAGCCCAGCGTGCTCGACGCGGTGCGCGCAGCGCTGGACCCGACGGAACGACCGGACCGGCGTCGTGATGCGGCGAGCTGGCTGGACCAGGAGGGTCTCTCACCGTTACTCGCTGTGACCTCCCGACCGTGGCGCAAGGCGGTGCTGACGTGGTCCCGTGAAGCGATCGAGCTGGTTCCCGGCGCCTCGCCGCGGTCGATACCACTTTCAGGAGGTTCGCAGAACGTGGTCCGGCTGGTCGGGCGGACGGACAGACGGCGGACGCGGGCGGCCGTGCGGCGCGCGTGCCGTTTCGTTCAATGTGATGTCCGTCTGGACGGCACTCCAATTGCCAGGGGTTTCACGGATGCTGTCATCGAAGGGCGAGTCGAGCGTCCGTTGCCGGGTCGGATCGCTGTGCCGAGCCGGGTTCGAGAGCCGTTCGTCTGGTTGTTGGTGGATGGGGTCGTGGCGGCCTCGGCGACGGTACCGGGGGCCGCCTCGTTCGAGGCAGCGCTGGACGTGAGCGAGCACGCGGCCCCGGATGCGACGGCGAGCGGCCTTCGCGATGTGCTGCGTCCTCATGCAGTGGCGTTGCTGGAGCAGGCGTTGATGCTCATCGCGCGCGCTCTGGAGTCCGGGAGGTTGACCGGTCGGCCGGAGGTGGAGCAGGCGGTGCTGCATGAGCTGATCCGATCCCTGGCCGCGGGCCGCGGCGACCGATGCCTGGGAGCGAGGCCGGTGGTGCCGGCCATGGGGAGCGACGGCGGAGTCCGAATGTCGATCGCTGACCTCCGTCACCACGCCTCTGACGGCGTGCTGGAGTGTCTCGATCCAACAGATACCACCCACGCCGTGTCAGCGAAGGGACCGGTGCCGATCCTGTCCGAGCCGTGCCGGGCAGCGTTCGGACGCTGGCTGGGAGCAACGGTCGTGCCGGCTGCCGGGACGCGGCGGAGCGGACTGTGGGGTTGGTGGGTACGACTGCGTCGCGAGCACTCGGTCACGGGTGTGGGACACGCGCTGCTGCGGCGTCGGGTGCCGAGCGAGGATCTCGCCCCGATCCATCGCGAGCTGGAGGCGGCGGTGCGCACGGCGTGCGCTCGATTGAGCGGTGACATCGAGGTTGTGTGGGTCCGCGGCCGGTCACTCGTCACCGGCCGGCGCCGCGTGCTGCTGCCGTTCGACGATCCTCAGCTTCGCCGTTGGCTGGAGCTGGCTCGCGAGGAGCCCGAGTGGCTGCATCCGCTGACCCGGTTCCTGACGGGCGGTCGTGCCGATAGCCGTTGGCGCCATCGCTGGTGGCGCGCCTCGTTCAACGAACCCGTGTGAGGAGTGCGCTACGATGCCCCCACAGCAGGGAGGTGGCGTCATGGTTCGGGTGACATCGGAGATTGGACGGCTGCGTCGGGTGCTGATGCACGAGCCGGGTCCTGAGGTGGATCGGATGGTCCCGGCGATGATGGAGGAGCTGCTGTTCGACGACATCCTGTTCGGAGACCGCGTGCGCGAGGAGCATGGGCGGTTCCGGCAGCTGCTCAAAGTGCTCGGTGTCGAGGTGGTGGAGGCCGAGGAGCTGGTGCGGACCGCGCTCGATGAGGAAGGTGCTCGGGATTGGCTGCTCCAGGCCATGGCCCCAGATCTCCCGGAGTCCGTGCGCGACCAGCTGTCGGATAGCACCAACGTGGAGCTGATGGCACGGATCGTCGGCGGCATCCGGCACGAGGCGGGACGGTCGGGGGGCGGCATCGAGGCGTTGTATCGTCTGCCGCCGCTGGTGAACTGGTGCTTCCAGCGAGATCCGCAGGTTGTGATCGGCGACAGGGTGCTGTTCTCCGCGATGGCAACCCCGGCTCGTTGGCGTGAGGGCCTCTTGGCACGGCTCGCGTTCCGCTTCCATCCCCATCTGGCTGCAACTCCGGTGCTCGCCGATCCCCTGCGTCCGGAGGTGCGAGAGCCGCTGTTCTTCGGCTTGCAGAGGCCGTGCCTCGAAGGAGGCGATGTCCTCGTGCTGTCGTCCGATGTGGTGGCAGTCGGCGTCTCCGAACGCACCAACACCCAGGCGGTGCAGCCGCTTGCCCATGCGTTGGCGGGCCTGGAGGATGGCCCGCGCTGGCTGCTGGTGGTGCACCTGCCACAGCGGCGTGCGTACATGCATCTGGACACCGTCTTCACAATGATCGACCGGGACTGTGCGCTGGTCCACGTACCAGTCATCCTCCCGGGACGGGGAGAGACCGCGGACGTGTCGGTGGTGGACCTGAGAACTCGTGACCTGGCCTCCCGCTCGGAGGACGATCTCCTCGCGGCGCTTCGCCGTTGCGAGCTCGAGGTGGATGCCGTTCCGTGCGGTGGCGACGATCCGGTGGCACAGCTGCGCGAGCAGTGGACCGATGGCGCCAACTGTGTGGCGCTCGCTCCGGGTGTGATCGTGCTGTACGACCGCAACGTGCGCACCGCAGAGGCGCTGGACGCGCGCGGCTTTCGCATCGTGCGGGCCCGCGACGTGCTCCTGGGGCGGGAGTCGGTGGATCTCGATGGCGATGGGAGAACGTGCGTGCTCCTCTCCAGCCACGAGATCTCGCGTGCGCGTGGCGGACCCCACTGCCTGACCCACCCGCTCCTGCGCGACGACGTGTAGGCGCACTGCTCCGAGCGCGTTCGCACAACCGCGCACGCGGTTCACGAATGGACCGCGGACGTCCCGTCCGCAAGATGGCTGGCTGCGAGCGGACGGAGACCGCTGAGCGCGTGGCCGTCACTTCGCCGTTCAACGAAGCTGCCCGCCTCCGGGGCCGGGGCTCTGCACAGAGCTCCCGGCCCCGGGGAGCTGACTTCAGAACCGCAGGCTGCCCACCAGCCGGATGTCGCGCCCGGGGTTCGCGGCGAACGCCTTGTAGCTGTAGAGGAAGTCGGTGTAGGTGGTGTCGAGAAGGTTGCGGACCGTGAGGTCGAGCCCCCAGCTGACGTCACCGGCCGGCAGCGAGAGCCCCGCCTTGAGAGTGACCAGCTCGTAGGCGTCGGTAGCGACACCGAACGGCTCGTCCGGTCCGGAGATCTCCTGGTCGTCCACCAGCTCGACGTCGAAGCCGACGTACGGCTCGTGGAGGCCGCCGAGGTGGCGTGAGCTCACAGTTGCAGACAGCGTCCAACGGTCTGCCGGCTCTTGCGGCAGCGGCCGGTCGAGCTCGTCGTTGCGAGTGTCGACCATCGAGTAGGACACGGCCAGGGTGAGCCACGGCGCGGCGGCCGCCTCCACCGACGCCTCGAGGCCGTCGATCGTCGCGTCTGCCTGCCGGTACTCGAACACCGGCAGGTCGTCAGCGAGCTGCCCGGTGTCGGCGAGGTAGATGAAGTCGTCGAAGTCGGAGCGGAAGGCCGTCACGTAACCACGGAGCGTGGCGCTGCCCACTCGCAGAGAGAGCTCGGCGTTGAGGTTCGACTCCTCCTTCAGGTCCCGGTTGCCCATCTGCACTGCGGACACGCCACCGTGGACGCCGTTGGCGAACAGCTGGAAGGCGCTCGGCGGGCGCCAGCCGCGGCCGATGTTGGCCGCAA
The DNA here is from genome assembly GCA_964512045.1 of uncultured Thermoanaerobaculia bacterium. Lineage (GTDB taxonomy): Bacteria > Acidobacteriota > Thermoanaerobaculia > Thermoanaerobaculales > Sulfomarinibacteraceae > CAZEJK01. The sequence continues at coordinate 8,646 of CAZEJK010000071.1, read as the reverse complement.
GCGAGACCATCTCCGTGGCGCGGACCACCACGCCGAGTGAGCCCGTGAGTGCTTCGTAATCGGCGCCGAAGCCGTCTGGAAGGTCGCGGCTCAGGTCGACTGGAACGGAGAGATCCGAGCGGTCCCAGCGTGCGCCGAAGCTGACGATGATTCGGTCGGTGTCGCCGGTGGGACCCTCGAGCCAGCGAGCCTCCTCGAACAGCATCAGCGCTGCGCCGTCGGTCTCGTAGTCCGGCACGAGCTGGCCGAGGGCTCGGGTCTCGTTGTCGACTCCGAGCCACTCCACAGCGATCCGTCCGCGCCAGCCGGCCACCGGCCGGTGATGGAGCCCGGCTCGCAGCGACCGAGCGTCGAGCTTGAGGTCCACTGCCGGGAGACCCCCCAGCGGGGCGGGGAACGCCTTGCGGACGTTGGTCTGCTGGCCGAGGGTGATCTCGATGTCGCCGAGCTGTGTCGGCAGGTACAGGTCGCCGGCGATCAGATCATCGTCAAGCGTGAGCCGGAAGCCCGGCGGGCGATAGAAACCGGTGTCGATCTCCCAGTGGCTCCAGCGCAGCCGGGCGGTGCCCCACTCGCCGGTGACGCCGACAGCGGCATTGCCGTTGGTCTGCTCGAAGTCGGTGTTGCCGAGCTCGCCCTCCGGGGTGTCGATGTCATCCGAGCGCCGGTGCACGAGGCCAAGGCTCCACCCGAACGAACCGACGGCGCCTTCGGCCTGCGCGCGGCCGGTGCGCTCGTCGGCGTTGCTGCCCCAGCCTCCCGACACCTCGCCGTGGACCACAGGGTGATCGTCGACGGCGACCGGCAGCGGGGCCTGGATCACGTTGACCACGCCACCCATGGCGTCGGGCCCGTAGAGCACGCTGGCCGGGCCCCGGACCACCTCGACACGGTCGGCCAGGCTCGCCTCGATGTTCGGGGAGTGGCGCCAGCTGAACTGCTGATGGTTGAGCGGGAAGCCGTCGTTGAGGATCCGCACGCGGTTCTCGGACAGACCGCGGATCACCGGGGTGCCGAGGCCCTCGCCGGTGGGGATGTTGGTGACGCCGGGGACCTTGGTCAGTGCCTGGCCGAGGGAAGCTGTCGCCTCGCGCTGGCTTTCCGTGCCGAAGACCACATCCACCTGCTGAGCGACCTCCAGCCGGCGGCTGGAGAACGGCGCCGCGGTGACCGTGATCTCCTCCTCGAACCGGGCGGGGCGGAGCTCGATGGTCAGTGGCTCCGGAGCCGGCACCGAGATCCGGCTATGGAAGCTCGTAAAGCCGTGCACGTGGATGCCAAGCGTGAACTCACCGGTCGGCACGTTGGTGAACTTGCACGCTCCGTCGGCGTTTGTAAACGTTGTTCGGGACAGCTCGACGAGGGTGACCTGAGCGCCGGCGAGCGGGACATTCTGGCTGACGTCGACGACCTCGACCTTGATCGAGTGGCCAGATCTGGGTGGCGCTGCGGTGGCGGGGGCCATTGGGAGCGCGGCGAGCATGGTAGTGAGCGCCAGGTAGGCGATACGGATCAGAGCGGCGTGGCTGTCAAGCACGCCTCCAGTGGAAGCTTGTTGCATCGGGATCTCCTTTGAAGCTGGTGACGTCAACGGATGGCCGACCCGTGTAGCGGGCGCGGCTGCGCGGACCGGTCAGCTTCTGAGGAGCGGCGGATCGCGTGCGGCGGGCTGGAGGCTGGCGGCTGTGGACCGTACCAGCTGATGGTGCGCTCGGAGGCGGACCGAGCGCTCGGGGTGTGGTGACACCGGCGCCGCGGTAGCTGCGGCGTGGGACAGCTGATGCAGCGTCCAGCACAGCTGGCAGCGCTCGGCGGGCCCTTCGAGACAGGTGCGCTCCGATCTCGTGACGGTGTTGCCGTGATCGTGGCACGACGCGGCCTCGCAGCGGACCGCCACAGAAGCTCCGTGCGAGTGGGCGGTCCATCCGTGGCCGAGGGTCATCGCCAGCCCGGCAAGGACCAAGAGCGCGACCGCTCGAGCGGACCACAACGTGCGCGCGGCGTTCACCCTTGCGAGTGTAACACCTTGCTGGCCACTGCTCTCGTGCTGTGTGGATCGGTGCTACACTACTCATACGAGTGACTCGAACAAAGGGAGCACGGCGATGCATGATCTCGCTGGTGTTTCGTGGCGTCTGCGGATGCACGTCCGCGTGCTAGGTGCTGCTCTGTGCTTCGCCACCGCCGGGTTTGCCACGGAGGTTCCGTTTGCACCGCGAGCCCGTGTCGTGGAGCACACACTCGGCTACACGATCGAGGCAACGGCCGCTGATCTTGACGACGACGGCGATGTCGATGTGGCCTCGACGACCCAGTATGGTACGGCGGACTGTGCCCTCTGGCTGAGCCGCAATGCTGGGGACAGCACGCTCGCGGAACCGGAGGCCGTCACCTACGGCGACGTCTGGAACCCGACCGGCGTGGTCGCCGTGGACTTCGACTCGGACGGGCTCCTCGACCTTGTGATGACCTCTCAGTCGGACAGCAAGATCAGCTACTACCGAAACCTGGGTGGTGGCACCTTTGCGTCGCAAGTCGTGCTATCGACGCAGAGCGGGTTTCCGTTCGGCGTTGCTGTCGCCGACCTCAACCAGGACGGCCGGCCGGATCTGGTGGTGCCGTGCTCCAAGTACGGAGGCGGTGCCGACAACCAGATCCACTGGTACGAGAACCTGGACGGTAGCTCGGTGGGGCCGCGGCAGATCGTGACGACACTAGCCGACCATCCGGTGAGCGTCGCGGTAGAGGACCTGGACCGCGACGGCGATGCCGACATCCTGTCGGCGTCGTACGACGACAACGAGATCGCCTGGTACGCCAATATGGGCGGCGGGTCCTTTGCCGGCCAGAGCATTATCTCCACAGCTGTGAATGGGGCGGCACGTGTTGACGTCGGCGATGTGGACGGCGACGGCGACTGGGACGTTCTGTCGTGCTCCACCGGCGACGATCTCGTGGCCTGGTACGAGAACCTGGCCGGCCCGGGTCCCGGCTTCTTCGGTGGAACGCAGCACATCATTGGCTCCGACGGAGATGGGCCTCTGCGGATGGTCAACGGAGACGTTGATGCTGACGGCGATCTCGATGTCGTGGTGGTCTCGAACACCGACAACGCCATCCGCTGGTACGACAATCAGGGTGGCGGGACGTTCGCGCCGGCAAGCCACCTGATCTCCACGCTGACGACTGGGCCGCGCGATATCCTGCTCGAGGACCTGGACCGCGACGGCGACCTGGACGTGGTGGTGGCGTCGTACAACGACGGCGCGGTCGATCTCTACGAGAACCGGACCATCCACCGCAGCGCGCTGTTGACCGATACCGGCCAGAGCCTTGGCGGCGCGGTCGACTCGGCGGTCGCCCTCGGCGACCTCGACGGCGACGGCGATGTCGACGCGTTCCTGGCCAACGGTGTGGACCCGGAGTCTCCGGGGCCGAGTGAGGCGCCGAACAGCGTGTTCCTGAACGATGGCAGCGGCGCGTTTGCCGACAGCGGCGCGACGATCGGCAACGCGTACTCGCTCGGCGTGGCTCTCGGTGATCTCGATGCCGACGGCGACCTGGATGCGTTCGTGGTCAACTCCGAGATGCAGGGCAATGCGGTCTGGCTCAACGATGGCAGTGGAGCGTTCGTCGACTCCGGCCAGAGCCTCGGCAGTGGGAACAGCCGGGGCGCCGCGCTTGGCGATCTCGACGGCGACGGCGACCTGGACGCGTTCGTGGCGAACGAGCACTCGGACCCGGATAGGGTGTGGTTCAACGATGGCAGCGGCGCCTTCGCCGACAGCGGGCAGAGCCTTGGAGGTGCAACCAGCAGCGGCGTGGTGCTCGGTGACGTGGACAGCGACGGTGATCTCGATGCTGTGGTGGCGGACTCCGCGGCGAACGTGGTTTGGTTGAACGATGGTGCAGGGACGTTCTCCAACGCGGGTCAAGCGCTCGGGAGCGGTTCGAGCCAGGGCGTCGCCCTCGGCGACCTCGATCACGATGGCGATCTCGACGTCTTCGTGGCCAACCGTGATGCTCCCAACACCGTCTGGTGGAACGATGGCAGTGGTGTGTTCGCCGACAGCGGACAGAGCCTTGGTAGCTCGCGGACGTATGCAGTGGCGCTCGTCGATGTGGACGGTGACGGGGATCTGGACGCGTACTGTGCGAACGGTGTCGTGGCGGCCACAGATCGGCTGTGGCTGAACGACGGCGCCGGAGCTCTCGTGGACAGCGGTCAAGGCCTCGAAAGCGCCGACAGTGTCGATGTTGCGCTTGCGGATCTCGACGGCGACGGGGACCTGGATGCGTTCGTGGGTGTGCAAGAGGCGGGCAACACTGTGTGGCACAACGACGGTGGTCAGATGACGTTCGCCACAACGGACAGTGCTCCGATCGAGATCGTCTCCGGGGCTCGGGACGAGGTGCTCGCCATCGAGCTCACTCACAACGGCCGCACCGGCGACAGCTCCATCGAGCTGGCGACGGTGGAGCTGCTGCTCGAGGAGGTTCCCAGCGATCCGTTGACCACCTCGGAGGCGAACGCGCTGATCGAGCGCCTGTTGGTGGTGCGCGATGACGGTGACGGCGCCTACACGGTGGCCGACACCGAGGTGGCGGAGGTGGGCACTCTGGCGCTCACGGGTGGTGTGCAGACGGTGGGGATCGCGGACGATCAGGTCGCAGCTGCGGTGGCAGCGAGCACCACGGGCGTCTTCTTCGTCGTCCTCGAGCTGACGGTGGATGCGGACACGCAGCCGGTCAGTACGGTCGTTGTGACCCACAAGGTCGCGTCGTCGAGCACGGCCGAGGACGCGGAGGCGGACCTCCCTGTGTCTGGCGAGCCCGCTGCCGATGTGGCCTCATCGCAGGTGACCGCGGCGCCACGGGTGTGCGACCACGAGTGGGCGTCGGCGACCAGCGGCGACTGGAGTGTCGGCGGCAACTGGATCGGCGGCGTGCCCGTCGCGGGTGCGAGCGTCTGCATCACGGTTGAGGGGACCTTCACGGTGGACGTCTCGAGCGCGACAGCAGCGGTGGGCTCGGTGGAGGTGGATGGCGGCAGCGGCTCTGCCACGCTTGCCTTCGAGCCAGGGGGCACGCTGAGCTCGGACGGCCCGATCTCGATCGGGCCCGGTGACATCATGAGCCTGGTCGGCGGCTCGGTGACCGGCGCGGGGAGCCTGTCGGTGGCCGGCAACATCGAGGTGCTGCAGGCGTCCTCGATCGCAATGGACGTGGCCGCCTCGGGGACGATCTCGGTTTGGGCGCCGTTCACCGTCACCGGGTCGTTGGCTTCGGGCGGCGCTCTGTTGCTGGAGTCGGAGGTGGTGACCAGCGTGGTGGACCTCGACGTCTCCGGCGACCTGACGAACACGGGCACGATCACGCTGTCGGAGGTGGCGGCGCGCGGTGGTGGATTGCGGCAGGCCGAGACCCGGATCGACGTCACCGGAACCCTCGCCAACCAGACTGGGGGCACGATCCAGATCACCAGCGATGGCGGCGCGACGGCGGTCCGTCGCATCGTGAGCGGCGACCTCATCAACCACGGCGCCGTCACCGTGGACTACCCGTTCCAGCTCCAGGGCAGCGGGCGCAACCATCTCAACAGCGGCACGTTCGTGATCGCGGCGGACACCGAGATCAACCTGTTTTCCGGCTCGACGTTCGCCAATAGCGGGACGATCGAGCTGGTGAACGACCAGCTATGGATGGGGGATGGGACCCTGGACGTCGGGACTGGCACGATCACCGGTACCGGTCTGGTGACTCTGGTCCGTACGACCGTCATCGGGGGAACATTGGCTGTCGCCGCAGGCTGGCCGGTGGAGCTTCTCGACTCGAGTGTCGACTCCAGCGCCGCCGTTGCGAACAACGGCGAGGTCGTGGTTCGCGGCACGACAACGATCACCGGTCAGTACCTCAGCGGCGCCGGCAGCGTGCTCACCATCGACCGGTGGACCGGCTCGTCGACGCTTTCGACCACCGGGTTCACCAACCACGGCTTGATCGAGCTGACCAACACCGCGACGGCGACGGCGTACGACATGACCCTCGATATGGGCTCTTCGACGCTTGTCAACGGCAGCGATGGGACGATCCGCTCGTCAGCCGGGCCCACGTTGGCTGGAGGAGGACGGACCATTCACGGTGGCGTTGAGAACCACGGGGAGATCGATGTGCAGCATCCGCTCACGTTGTGGGGGGACGGAGCCTCGTATGTGAACCAGAGCGGCGGCCAGATCAGTGTTGCATCGGGGGATCTCGATGTCGACCTGACGGTCGTCCGAGCGCCGGCGTCGTTCACCAACCTGGGCACCATCGACATCGCGACCGGACGGGCCATGCAGCTCACGGGCGGGACGTTCCTGCCGGCCTCCGGCGCGATCACGAGCAGCGGTGTGCTTGGCTTGGACAACACTGATGTCGGTGTGGGTGTGCTGACCGTTGTGGCTGGCAGTGAGCTCAAGCTGTCTGCGTCTGACGTCGAGGCGACCCTGGTCAACCGCGGTACTGTGACCGTCGAAGGGGCGACGGTCTTCCTGGCGGCGCCGGACAACGAGGGCGGCGTACTCAGTGTGGGAAGCACCAGCACCGGAGGCGAGCTCGCGTCGGTCGGCTTCGTCAACGAAGGGGCGATCGAGCTCGGTTCTGATACGTCGGCCTCGAGCTCGCTGCAGCTGACGGACGGAGCTCTCGAGAACGCAGCGGGCGCGGTGATTCGTGGAGGTGGGAGCGGATCCGGAGAACGGACGATCGCGGGGCCTGTGACCAACCACGGTCGCATCGAGGCACTCGATCAGAGCTTGAGCTTCGACCTGACCAGTGGCGGTCGTGCACCGGCGTCGTTCACCAACCTGGGCACCATCGACATCGGTAGCGGGCGCTCGATGTCGTTGTCGGGCTCGCTGGCACGGGACGCCTCGAGCTTCACGCACTCGGGCACGATCGAGATTGCCTCCGGCGGAACGCTCATGTTCGATACCGGCAGCTTCATCGCAACCTCGGGAAGCTCCACCAACCTCGACGGCGCGATCGAGCTCGTTGGTGTGACTGGTGAGTTCCAGACGGGCGCGTCTGTGGCGGCATCTTCGAGCTCATCGGTGGCGGTCCGCGGCGGCGGCTCCGGCGGAGCCGCGGTGACGTTTGCCGATGGGCTGACGACGGGCGGTGGCCTCGAGCTCGGCAACGACGATCCCGGTGCGGTGGCGCGGGACGTGACCGTGACCTTCGGCGGGGACGGGATGGTGCAGAACGCGGGTGGGCTGTGCCAGTCGGTACCGGGCAGCGGTGGCGGCGCCCGGACGATCATCGGCGAGGTCGATGCTGCGGGTGTGATGCAGGTGGAGCACCCGCTGCTGATCACCGGGGCCGATCTGGCTCACTCGGTGTCCGGGACCGTGGAGATCGCCGGTGGCGACCTGACGATCGATCTCACCGGCGCCCGAGCGCCGTCGTCGTTCACCAACCTGGGGACGATCGAGATCGGCAGCGGGCGCTCGATGATCGCCCTCGGCAGCCTGGGCCGGGCGCCGTCGTCGTTCACCAACCTGGGCACCATCGACCTCGCATCGAGCAGCACGTTCAGCCTGTCGGCAGGGACATTCACCAACGGTGTGGGCGGTATCCTCGGCGGCGTCGGGACCGTTGACGTGGCCGGCGCCAGCTTCTCAAATGACGGCATCATCCGCCCCGGCCAGTCTGCGGGCACATTGCAGGTGACCGGATCGATCTCCAGCTCGCCGAGCTCGGTCCTCGAGATCGAGGTGGGCGAGACGCCCGTGGCGGGCACGTATGACCGTCTGGAAGTCTCCGGGGCCTTCGACGTTGATGGAGGGTTGCGCGCGCGACTGCTGGCTGGGGAACCGGCCATTGGCGAGCTGTTTACGGTGGTGACGGCCGGTGCGCTCTCAGGGGGCTTCGCCTGGATTGATCAGCCGATGACGGTGTCGGGGCGCGGCTTCTCGACCAGCGTCGGTTCGACAGTCGATCTCGAGGTGGTGTGCGCGACGGGGCCGCAGCTGCGGCTCGACGCACAGTCAGATCCGATGCCGGTCACGGTGGACCACGAGCTGCGGCTTGTTGCCGATGTCTCGAGCTCCGGTGGCGTCACCGCGCCGGCGCCGGAGGTGAACGCGTCACTGCCGGCAGAGGTGACGTATGTGGGATGTGACCCGCCTGGAGCGTGTGTCGCCGTCGGGCCAGAGATTCGCTGCGACGTGGCTGCAGTGGTCGCCGGGGGACGCTCGCAGGTGACGATCGTGACGACGCCGACCATTGTGGGGCCGACGAGCGTTCCCATCAGCGTGGTGACCTCTCAGACCTGCGAGGCGGACCTGAACGACAACAGCGACGCCGCCGCGGTGGAGATCGTCGACGCCGAGCCGTGCGATGCCAACGACGATGGGGAGATCACCGCCGCCGACGTGCCTGTGGCGGCCGCCTGTGCTTTCGGCCACAGCGCCGCCGGCAACCCGAACTGCTCGGAGACAGGCGGCACTGACGCCGAGGACCTGATCTTGATCATCGAGCAGGCCACTCAGTAGCCGCTGCCAATGCTGGCGAGCCGTGAGCGACCAACGCGGCCGCGGGCCGCAACCAATGGGATGCTCCGATGGCGCCGGTCCCGCGCCCGCGTAGGTGTAAGGTATTAGC
>CAZEJK010000070.1:0-22895 GCA_964512045.1 uncultured Thermoanaerobaculia bacterium | reverse complement strand
ATCCTCGAAGGCGCCTTCGGCCTCTTCGAGCAGCGCGTCGGCACGCTTTCCTTTGGTATCTCCTCGCCGTGGCCCATTCTTGATTCGTGGTTGTGAGGTGTGGAGGCTCGCCGGAGGAGGTGAGCCATGGATGAGCGGAGTGCGGAGCTGCGTCAGGCGATCGAGCGTTCGCGAGGGGGACGTACGCGGTGGCGGTGTCCACAGGGTCTGCGGTTGGAGGTCTTGGAGCTGGTGGCCTGTCGTCGGGAAGGGGGCGTTCCGCTGGCGGAGGTAGCTGCTGATCTCGGGCTGAGCGAGTCCTCGATATCGCGGTGGGAAGCGGCGAAGCGGGCTGGTGCTGGCGATGGTGGCCGGCTACGCGAAGTACGGGTTGTGGGGCGTGGTCCTCGGTCCACCGGTTTGAGCCTGGTGACGCCACGCGGCTTCCGGGTGGAGGGTCTGGATGCGGAGTCGGCGGTGCGCCTTCTCAGGGAGCTGTAGGTGCTGGGGTCGACGCGGTCGTTGCGGGTGTACGCGTTCACGGGGCCGACCGACATGAGAAAGGGGTTTGACGGTTTGGCCGGCGTGGTCAGGCAGGAGCTCGAGCGGGACCCGACGAGCGGTGACATGTTTTTGTTCGTGAGCCGGGATCGAGTGAGGGCGAAGGTGTTGGTGTGGGATGGAACCGGTCTTTGCCTGTACGCAAAGAGGCTGGAGAGGGGTCGTTTCGCGCGTTTGTGGGCACCGGACGAGGGGGACCTCGTGCTCACGCACAGCGAGCTCCAGCTGTTCTTGGAGGGCTGTCACGAGGTCGGTCGGAGGCCACTCTCACCACCTGCTGTGGACCCGTAAAAGGCTTTATTTTCTTGAACTTTCGTGCTATCATGGGGACATGATCGATGGTCGTACTGAGCAGAACATCGAGCGGCTGAGGGCGGCCCTACTGGTCACCGAGCGGCATGCTCAGACGCTCGCTCAGGAGAACATCGATCTGAAGATGAAGATCGCTCATCTCGAGGGTCGTGTGCTCACTCAGGATGAGCTGCAGCTACCCCTGCCCGAGGTCGAGGAGATCGTCATCGAGAAGGTGGACGTTCCGCCCGACGATCCCGAGCTTGTTCTCGAGGCCATCCCCTCTCCACAACCCGACACGGAGCAGAAGCGGGGGCACGGGCCCAGGCCACAGCCTAGTCTTCCCCGTCGCGAGGAACTGATCGTGCTGCCCGAAGCCGAGGAGATCTGCCCCATCTGCGAGCAGCAGCGAGTTCGGCTGGGCGACGCGACCGAGGACGCCGAGGAGATCACCGTCATTGAGCGCGAGTACATCCTGATCGTGAGGCAGCGCGCCAAGTACACCTGCGGGTGCGAGAACGTGATCACCACCGCGGCGGCTCCACCACGGATCATCCCGGGCGGCCGGTACTCGAACGACTTCGCCATCTCGGTCGCTATCGACAAGTACGCGGACAACATCCCCCTCGAGCGGCAGGTGGAGCGGATGGCTCGCCAGGGGCTCGACCTGACGTCCAGTGTTCTGGTCGATCAGATGCATGGGTTGACCAGCCTGCTCGAGCCGGTGTGGAGGGAGATGCTGATCTACCTTCTTGACCACGAGCCAGTCATCAACGTCGACGAGACAGGATGGCGATTGTGGATCGGGAGTCAGAAACGACGATCGGTAGCCTGGGTGGTGTGCTCACCGCGCGCAGTGGTGCACCTTCTCATGGAATCCAAGGGCGGCAAGGTGGCGGAGCGAATCCTCGGGCCATACGAAGGTGTGGTCGTCGCTGATGGCTACCAGGTCTACAAGAGCCTCGCAAAGGCGCAGCTGAGATCCGGCTTCATGCTGGCGAACTGCTGGGCTCATGTTCTGCGCAAGTTCCGGGATGAGGTCGACAACGACCCCAGGGCAAGGGAAGCCCTGCGGCTGATCGGACGGCTGTATCGAATCGAGGAGCAGGCATGGCCGTTTCCTGGTGACGTCGAGACCCAGCAGCAGCGGGCCGAGCTCCGGGCACTGTGGTCGAGGCCAGTCGCCGAGGCGCTGCGGACGTGGGCACTGGAGCAGGGAGGCCTCCGGCGCTCAGGTTTCGGCAAGGCCTTGGCATACATGCTCAAGCGATGGGACGAGCTCACGCTGTTCCTCGACAACCCACTGGTCCCGATTGACAACAACCACGCCGAGCGGAGCCTGAGGAAGCTTGTCACTGGCAGGAAGGTCCACTTCGGCTCCCGGTCCGAGCCCGGCCTTCGATTCGCCGAGGTCCACTACTCGCTGATTGACTCCTGCCGAGTCAACGGAGTCCCACCGCTCGACTACTACCGCCACCTGGTCCAGCTCCGTCTCGAGGACCCATCGGCAATCGTCCTGCCCCACGAGTTCGCGAGAGATCACGCCAGCACAGCCGAAGACGCCTGAACCAATCTCACCTACACCACCGTCTCCCTACAATCAAGGACGGGCCGCCGCGGCGCCTTTGCGTTGAATCTCCTGCCGAGTATCCTGCCACATTTGCCCAGGACTTCACGACTACCGACTCATGGTGACCACGAACGCCGAGCTCACCAGGTAGCCCGGAAGCTGCCGCGTTCCGCCCACCGCGAGGACACCATCGACGGAGATCGCAGCACTGGCCGGCTGGTACGCAACATCAGGAACAACAAGCTCCCGGCGTCCAACCTCCTCCCCGTCCGTGCTCAAACCCATCAGCCGCGCGCCTGCGACACTGCCATCGCCCGGAGCCACCATGGCGACGATCCAGCTCACCGAGCTCGCATCGACGACCACGGCCACGCCTCGCTCGACCACTTCGGGCGCGCCCAGCTGCCTCCGCCAGCGCACCGTGCCGTTCTCTTCCAGAACCGCTACCCAGACGTCCTCGGTGTCGTCGAGAAGGGTGTGGCTCGACCCGACGACCACCGTTGCTCCATCCGGTGCGACTGCCGCGTCGGTGATCCACTCGAGCCCGCGCACCTCGATCCGTTGCTTCCATGCCATCCTCAGGCGTTCGTCGAGGCGAACCACAGCTGCATCATGGCCTTCGCCCGAGTCGACGCTCCCGTACACCACCGCAGCGCCATCGGCCATCCAGAGGGCGCCACCGAGCTGCTCCCCGTCACCGTCAAGCACCCCATCAATGCGCTCGAGACGCAGCTGCCGGCCGTCCCCGTCGACCTCCAGGACAGTCAGCACACCATCAGAGCGCCCGAGGACCCTCGCTCCACCCCCCTCCGCTGTCATGACCGCCGTCACCGACTCCGCTCGGTCGTCCCAGCCGTACCGGCGCTGCCACGTCACCGCTCCCGTCTCGAGGTCGACCCGGGCAACGAACATGGATGGGTCCAGCCGTTCGATCATCGTGCTGCGCGTCATCCCTGCCACATACAAAGCTCCATCGCGTCCCACAGCGAGTGCCCGCGGCAGGTCCCAGTCATCACCGCCGAGCTCGGCTCGCCACTGCTCGACGCCCGACGGGCCGAGCCGGATCGCGACCATGTCGACATCCGAGCCGCCGGCTCCGACCTGCACCACGGTCACGAACCCATCCTCCAGCGCGTGCACGAGCCGGGCCTCACAGCTGAAGCCGGGCTGCTCGAACCTGTACTCCCACCGCGCACCCGGCACCGATGCCTCGCCACCGCCCGGAGTCGCACCGTCCTCGCTCGAGCCGTCGGAGCCATCCCATCGGAGCGACACCACCGCAGCTGCACCTGCCACCAACACCACACCGCCGATCAGCACCATCTTCCACGGCACGGTCGGGCCGCCCGTCTCGAAGCCTTCCCAAACGGGCATGGTCAGGCTCTCCACGACGCGCGGCTCCTCCTCCTCTGGGATCCGCTCCAGGGCGTCGTTGAGCAGCCCGGCGCCGACGAGCACGCTGCCCCCCGACGGCGAGGTCTGCCAGAGGAACACGCGACGCCCATCGCGGAGGATGAGCTCGGTACCCACCGAGAGCGCTCCAGAGAACAGCAACGCAGTCCCGGCAGGACCGGCGGACCGACCCGCTGGCGCCACAGCCACCGCGATCCACTGCAACGTGCGCAGCCAACCAGGCAGCCGCAGGACCGCCACCCGACGCGCCGCGACCTCGTCCAACATCACTCGCTGACTGCCGCCCACCGAACGGATCGTGATCTCCGAGCCGGACACCAGCAGCGACAGCTGGGCCCACCAGGCGCTCTGGACGAGGATCCACAGCCCTCCGGCCGCCATGAGCCACAGAACCAACGGGAACGGCCAGAACACGATCAGGTTCTGCAATGCGCCCCCGACGATGAAGATGGGCAGCACACCGAACACCAGGAGCAGCATGAGCCCGGCGATATCGCTCAGGACGACCTTCCACCGCGCCAGCCGCACCTCGTTGTGCGCTCTGCGCGGCCAAGGAATCGCGACGTAGCCCACAAAACCGAACGCCAAGAGCCACGGCGCCAGCCACCGCACCGGATAGAGCACGCGGTCCGGCGGCCGGCGGCCTCCAACCCATCCGGAGCCCAGATGGAAGTCGTCGAGGGAAACGTCCCGGCGGGTCAGGTGCACCAGCTCCACCGCGTCACTGCAGACCACCACACGAACGAACGCCTGGTCTCCGTCCTCCTCGAGCAGCTCTTCTGCCTCGCCAAGCGGAAGCTGGCCCGGTCGCTCGATCGCCACCTCACCGGCCGCCGGGAGCCCACTGAGCACTGCCTCCCAGTCACCGCTCTCAGCCTCGACGAGCCTCCCCCGTGTGACCTCGGCAACGAGCTCCGCATCCGGCAGGCCCGCCAGCGCCCGCTCTCGATCGGTGGGCAGGAAGCCCCCCAGCAACCGGCTCTTCGCCACAGACGGGTCGAACCGCTCGACCTCGACGACCGGCCCGAGATACACCCACGTCGCCGCCACGACCGCGCCAACGCACCCCACCACCAGAACCGCACGCCGCCACTGCTCACGCGCCATGGTGTCTCCTTCGAATGTCGATCGCATTGTACGCCGCTGTCGGTACGCCCGAGCACGCACCGACGGGTTTCAGGCCAAGTACACCCGATTACGCCCGGCCCGATTCGCTGCGCAGAGATCCTGGTCAGCACGCGACGAGAGCCTCCGAACGCGCCGGTCTCACGACGATCTCGCTCGGTCCCGCCGCTCGCCTGACGACGCCGGTCGTACTACAGTGCTCGTGGGTTCCCCGAAAAGGAGGCAGTGATGCATCGTCGCGCCCGTGTTTTGGTTGCTGTGGTGGCGGCATCGGGTGTCGTGATGGCCGGAGGCTCCGTTCTGGCTGCAAACGCCCAGCCCGCCGAAGCGTGGGTCCTTGTCGCGACACCGATTGTCAATGAGCTGGAGTCCGGCTCGAGGTCGGTGCCGTACACCTCCTTCGGCGCGCCCCTCGGGGCGTTCACTCAGAACGTCACCAGCAACTTCGCGTCCGGCCAGTTCTCCTACGACGTGGAGTTCGAGTTCGTCCGCTCACCGGACTGGAAAGCGCGTGACTCGATGAGCGCGATGATGACGCCGTCGCGAGTCAAGGGGAGGGGCGGAGCAGCCTTCAACTGGACGGTTCCCCCGTCGACGATCCCAGCAGACGGCTCCGTCGAGATGAGCGTCACGGTACATCTGAAGCCCCAGGAGTTCGTGAAGGAGCCAGCGGGTTCCAACACATCCTGGCTCCCAATGGCCCTTCCGAACGAGCCGTCCTGGATGACGTACCTTGCCATCGGCACGAGTCGCGGCCACTCCGCCGGCGGGCTCGGCGTCCGCGAAGCGGGCACGAAGTCAGTCCAGCTGAGACCCCCACCCGCAGGGACGGCGACCACCTGGGAGATCACCGTGTCGGTGACAGCGTTCGGCCGGGCCTCCATCACCTACCGTTATGAGTGGGGGCAGCCTCCGCAGCAAGCTGGCAAAGGCAAGCTCCCGTGCAAACAGGCTTTGCAGCTGTATGGGCTCGCCAACACACCGACGGGCATGCGTTTTGATGTCGAGGACCTGCGCCGTCAGTTCGGCGACGCGATCGACCGCTGGCAGGACGAGTCGCACCGACAGGCATTCATCAGCGCGCCCCGAGACGGCACCCTGCCGGCAATCGCCTGGCTCGCCAATCAGGGCGGCCTGACGGACGACATCAACAAAAGGTTCGTTCTTACCACTGATGCAGATCGACAGCAGATCGAGCAGGGACGGTACCGCGACGATGCGGTCCCGTGGGGAACGGAACGGCGCCTGTACCTGGAGATCGCCGCCGAGTCGGACCGGCTCAAGCGCAAGCTGACACCGGGAGATGTGTTCTATCTCGCACTCAAGCAGCGCGGCGGCGACGCCCGCGAGGCGTGTCTGCTCGCTCACAACACCCTGCGCACGCTGGCACGGGTCTCGGCCAACCCGATCACAGGGAAAGGCGACCTCGACTACACCCTGATCCAGCACGACGAGGAGTTCATCCAGAACCGCTTGCAGCCGCTGATCGACAACCCACCGCTGGGCCGTGGGCAGAACACCGGCGCCTGGTACCACATGTTCGGCGTCGCCTACTTCGAGATGCAGTCGCGCGGTCACATGGCGGGATCGGGCGAGCTGGTGCAGGCGTTCGGCGGCGGCAGTCTGGACGAGCTGAACCTGGCCCTGAACGAGATCATGAAGACGGCCGATGATATGACACTGGCTGAGCCCGACCGGCGCAGCGCGCTCTCTCGGCTGGCCAACGAGGTCGAGCAGCACGTCCGCAAGAGGATCTTCGGATCGCCGGATGATCCACTGAAGTACTGCTACAACATCTGGGGCGCCGAGGTGGGTGGCTGGCTGTACGACACGCGCCTCCCGGTGACGTCCCGTCCAACCATCATCGTGCCGTCGCACCACCCCCGTTCACCGTGGGGGTCCGGGGTCCTCGCCTCGATGATCCGCACGACGAGGGAGCTCGGCAAGCAGGGCGCCGCAAAGGTCCGCGCGACAGCATGGAAGATCCGCATGCTCATCTCCGGCTCACCGGTCAACATCACCTGGACCGGTGGGGGGCACACCATGCGCCTCGACCAGGCAACACAGAACCTGTACGGCGCCTACCCCGTCCACCTGCTTCCGATCTGGCACGAGAGCAGCGGGACGTGGGGCGTCCTCTGGGTCGATGTCAACGACGAAGCTGCCGATGTGATGTTCGAGGCAACGGACGAGGGCGCCCACCACCTCATCATCACCGACGGCAGTGGCGGCGAGCCGCGGCTGTACACCGTACCCGTCCAGAAGGGAGACCGCTTCACGGTGAACGTGGGGCCGTCAGGCGCCACACAGCTCACGAGGTTCAACGGCACGGTGGTTCCCGAGCTGACAGGCAACCGGGTCGCTCCACCACCGTCAGGAGTGGCGCCGCAGCCACCCCAGGCCACGCCGCCGAGTGGTCAGATGCCGCCCTGGGAGCCCGGGCCAGCGCAGCTCGACCTGATCACCGATGCCACCCGCCAGCTCACCGCGCAGCAGATACAGGAGCTGCACCATGCGCTGCTCATGCTCAGTCTCGACACGGGGGTGGAGGTCGCGGTGGTGTTCGTCCCGCCGATCAGCCGCGAGCAGGCCGCACGCGACTGCGGCCTCTGGCGCGACCATCTGATCGCACACGGCGTGCTGCCGCACGACTCGGCCCTGCTCCTGTACGGCGGCGACGCCCGCGGCTACTCGCGCAGCCCCCAGGTCGATGCCACACTGCCACTGGGCCACATCAAGCAGGCATGGGAGGACTCCGGCGGACGTCCCGACCTTCCGAGCCGGGTTGCGGCGCAGCTGCGCCGTATCCGGGAGCTCGTCTCAGGCGAGTAGCCAGCGAGTCAGATGGGATCTCTCGAGACCGCGGCATGTCTCGGTTCCCACGACCCGAGAGGTGGGCACCGGGGCCTCACTCTCACTCGCCACGCTGGAGGTACTGGAGCAGCATCGAGGACCAGGTCATCAGCATCCGCTCGGCATCCGCCAGGTTACCGACGGAGGTCGAGGTGTTCGGTCGGGACGTGCTCGGCGACCGGCGGTAGTCGACCACCCGGCCGAGAAGCTCTCCCGAGGGCTCCTCCACGAAGTCCAGCACCAGCCGCATGCCGACCGATGAGCTGCTCAGGCTGCGCTCCCTCCCCGGAGCCAGGACGTCTGGAGCTGCAATATCCAGATCCACCAGAGCAGGCTGGAGGGTGATGACAGGTCCGTCGTGCATATCGCCATCGCTCCCCAAGTGCCGGCCAAGAACCTGCCGACAGCTGAGCGCCAGCGTGTTCGCGATCCGCTGCATGTCGTCGGTGGTCACCCGGCGAGACGGCCCACGCTCGCGGTTCTGATCCCGCAGCCAGTGGGCGCGGAACGTCACCTCGCACTCGTCGACACTGAAGCGTCGCAGATCACGCAGGTCGGTTCCCGGCCTGGCGTACACGGCGTCGAACGGCGTCCTCGCAACCTTGACCAGCCCTTCCTCGGTGGCCTTCGGATAACGGGTCGAGGCACAGCTCGCCAGGGTCAGAGCCGTCAGCGCCACCATCACAACAGAAACGGTCGAGGTCGATGTACTCATGGTTCGAGCTCCCTGGCACCATCTCACGATCGAGACGTGCTACTCGTTTCAACGATGTGTTGGCTCATCCAGATCAACCTCTGAAGAACAGCCACACCATCCCGACACAGATGACCAGTACGATCGAAAGCCACAGGTCACGTCGCCGCCACACAGGGTCGGACGCAAGCCGTGCGCCCGCAGTGCTCTCCTCCGCAGTGGTCGTGGCGAACGTGAGACCCGCCAGCTGCTCCTCGCTTTGAGCCGGAGTCAACAGACTGACGACAACCAGAACCCCGGTACAGATCAGGAACAACAGGACCGCGAAGTGCAGGAAGTTGATGTCGGCGTACCAGAAGAGGAAGCCCTCCGTCGATCCCTTGGTGAGCTCGAGGACCAACCTGGCTGCACCCAGCACGAAGCCTGTGGCGAGGGAGGCGATGGCGCCGTGACCGTTGACCCGCTTCCAGAACACACCCAGCAGGAAGACCGCGGCGATCGGCGGCGAGATGTACGCCTGCACACTTTGCAGGTACACATACAGCTGGCTGGAGATGAACTTCATGAACGGGATCCAGAGCAGCCCGAGGCCCACCAGCGCAACGGTCGACACCTTGCCCACCCACACGAGCTGACGCTCCGACGCGTTGGGGCGCATCTTGCGGTAGACGTCCCACGTGATCAGCGTCGAGCACGAGTTGAAGACGGCGGCGAGCGAGCTCATCAGCGCTGCCAGGAACCCTGCCATCACGAGCCCCCGGACTCCGACCGGCAGCAGCACGCGGATCATCTCGGGCAACGCGTGATCGGCGCGAACGAGCTCCAGCTGCCCGGTCTTGACCAGAGCCGCCGCCACCACGCCGGGGATCACGAAGATGAACACCGGGAGGATCTTCAGGAACCCGCCGAAGATCGTCCCCCGACGGGCGTCGTCGATTCCGTTTGCCGACAGCACGCGCTGGACGATGAACTGATCGGTGCACCAGTACCAGATGCCGAGAATCGGAGCCCCGAACAGGATGCCAGTCCACGGGAAGGACGGGTGGGTCATCGGCTGCCACATGTCGAAGTAGCTGACGTCCACCGCCGCCTGCATGGCACTCCAGCCACCAAGCTTCACCATGCCCACCACCGTGACCAGGACGGCACCGCCGATGAGCACGATCGTCTGTAGCATCTCGGTGTACAGCACGGCGCGCAGCCCGCCGAGGACCGTGTACAGGCCTGTGGCGATCACGATGATGAGCGCTCCGGTCCAGAACCCGCCACCCAGGAGGACCTCGTACACGATGCCGCCGGCGTACAGCGTGACCGAGATCTTGGTGAGCACGTAACCGACGATCGAGATCACCGCCAGGTACCAGCGCGCCGCAGGCGAGTACCGCCTCTCCAGGAACTCGGGCATCGTGAAGACGCCGCTCTTGATGTAAAACGGCACGAACAGCCATCCCAGAATCAGCAGGATCAGCGACGCCAGCACCTCGAACTGACCCACCGCCACGCCGCTGTCGAACCCGGTGCCCGCGAGCCCGACCAGGTGCTCGGAGCCGATGTTGGACGCGAACAGGGCGGTGCCGATCACGAACCAGCCGACGTTGCGGCCGGCCAGGAAGTAGCTGCTCGGCGACTCGTGGGTCGACCGTTTACGAGCGGCGACCCACCAGGCCACGGCAAAGATCACTGCGAAGTAGAGCGCAATGAGGACCCAGTCGATGGTGGCGAGGTGGTTCATCTGTTCTCCTCCTGAAGACCTGCGTTCGTGCAGAACGCTTCGTCGCGCTCACTCGACCACACACTCGCGTCGCCGTGGTGGCGTGAGGCGCTTTCCACGACTCCGTCCACCGGCCGGGCCTCCCTGCGCCTGAAGACTCGGACCCAGTCGACGACCATCGCCTGCGGAAACGCCGTCGTCTCGTCGGGAGGCCCTGGCCACCTGCCGCCCACGGCGACGTTGAGCAGCAGGTGGAACGGTTGATCGAACGGGGCCCTTGGGTTGTCGGGGGCGCCAGAGGAGCTCCAGCCGTCGCTGGTCTCGCGGTGGTACTCGGTTCCGTCGACGCTCCATACGATCTCATCTGGTGACCACTCGACCTCGAAGATATGGAACTCCGGAGCGCCATCATCCTCCAGGGACACCGAACCACCGGACTGCAAGTTGTCGGGCCACTCCCCACCGTAGTGGATCGTCCCGTACGCCGTATCGGCGACGTTGATGCTCTCCACGATGTCGATCTCACCACTCGCCGCCCACCCTCCGTAGACCCAGTCGTTGGGAAGCATCCAGAACGCAGGCCACATCCCTTGTCCAGACGGTAGGCGGATACGAGCCGCGATCCGGCCGTAGAGGAGCTCGACGCGGCCCATGGTCCGAAGACGAGCGGACGTGAACCCCGGAGGGTCCCCCTCCTCACGACGCACCACGATATGGAGCATCCCGTCGGCCACGAACGAGCTCTCCGCTCGGTCGGTGTAGATCTGCAGCTCGCCGTTGCCCCATCCCGCTGGGAGGCCATACGCCGAGCCATCACCCAGCTGGTGCTCCCACACTTCGCCGTCGATCTCGTCACCGTTGAACTCATCCGCCCACACCAGAGTGTCCTGCCGCTCCGCACCTCCCGACGTCATGCTGCAAACAACGATGGCCCCGGCCGCAACAGCACGAGCCACCGTGCGGTGCGCGGCGCGGCGAGACGACCGGAGGGTTCTCGGGACCTCGGCTTCTGCGACCACAGATCAACCCTCGGAGGGCGCCTGAAGGAAGAACCGCGCCTCTTGCACCTCCTCCGAGCTCGATCCCACGAACACCGTGAACTCACCAGGCTCCGCTTCCCACGAGCCCTCTGCGGTGTAGAACGCGAGGTCCTCCGCTCCGAGGGTGAACACGACCGTGGTGCTCTGTTCGGGTTCGAGATGGATCCTGGCGAACCCTTTCAGCTCCTTCACCGGCCGCGTCACGCTCCCGACATGATCCCGGACGTACAGCTGGACCACCTCGAAGCCGGCACGATCGCCCGTGTTGGTGACCCTCACCTCGACATCCACGGTCTCGTCGAGCCCGATCTCTGAAGCGCTCAGCTTCGGCGCAGAGTACTCGAATGTCGTGTAGCTCAGCCCGAAGCCGAACGGGTACAGCGGCGTGTTGGGAGCGTCCGTGTAGTGGGACCAGAACACGGCGCCGGTAGGATCTGGACGTCCGGAGCTCTTGTGGTTGTAGTAGAGAGGGAGCTGCCCGACATGGCGCGGAAACGAGACCGGCAGCTTCCCCGACGGGTTGAAGTCGCCGAACAGGACGTCGGCGATAGCGTGCCCTGCCTCCGAGCCGAGGTGCCAGCACTCGACGATCGCCGGAAGATGCTCTGTCATCCACTCCAACACCAGCGGACGACCGTTCATCAACACGACGACGACGTTCTCGTTGACCTCGGCAAGGGCCTTCAGCAGCTCGTCCTGCACGCCCTTGAGCCCAACGTCCACCTGGGAGCGTCCTTCTCCGGACTGGAACGCCTCCTCGCCGACGGCAACAATGACCACGTCGGCGCCACGCGCTGCTGCGACCGCATCGGAGAAGCCGGACCTGTCGCTCTCGTTCAGCTCGAGCTCGTGGATGAAGCTCCGCTGACCAACTCCGAGCGGCGCGCCCTCGGCATACCGGATCTCGACCTCGTCCGCCACGGCCGCCTCGATCCCCGCGAGAAGCGATACCGCCGAGCTGCTCACCGCCCGCGCTCGCCAGCTTCCAAGCGGCGTATCCGTGTCAGCGGCAAGCGGGCCGATGACAGCGATCGTGCCGGTCGTCTTGGAGATCGGGAGCAACGCACCTTCGTTTTTGAGGAGAACGATCGACTTGCGGGCGACGTCGCGCGCCGCTGCTCGGTGCTCCTCGCTGCCGACGAGTGCGGCTTCGCGCTCGCTGTCAACGTATCGGTACGGATCGTCGAACAACCCCAGGTGGAACTTCACGCGCAGGATCCGACGCACCGCGTCGTCGATCAGCGCCTCACTGACCAACCCGTCCCGGACCAGTCCCTCCAGATGGGCGATGTACGACTCGGACTCCATGTCCATATCGCTGCCCGCAACGACCGCCGACAGCGCCGCTTCCCTGGCGTCCGCCGCCGCGCCGTGCTGAACGATCTCACCGATCGAGCCCCAATCCGACACGACAAAGCCTTCGAAGCCCCACTCACCTTTGAGGATCTCCCGCTGCAGATGAACACTGGCGGTCGCCGGGGTTCCTCCGACCTCGTTGAACGCGTTCATGATCGTCGCCACACCCGCGTCCACAGCGGCCCTGAACGGGGGCAGGACGACGTTCCTGAGCGTGTGCTCGGAGATATCCACGGTGTTGTAGTCGCGTCCAGCTTCCGCAAAGCCGTAGGCCGCGAAGTGCTTGGCACACGCCGCCAGCGTATCGAGCGCGGCCAGATCGCTTCCCTGGAAGCCGCGGACGCGAGCGGCGGCCACGGCCGAGGCGAGGTACGGGTCCTCACCTGCACCTTCCATCACCCGTCCCCAGCGGGCATCGCGGGAGATGTCCACCATCGGCGCGAACGTCCAGTGCACTCCGGCAGCCGCGGCCTCGGTCGCGGCCACCCGCGCCGATCGTTCGACCGCCTCGAGATCCCAGCTCGCCGCCTCAGCGAGCGGAATCGGGAACATGGTTTGGTAGCCATGCACGACGTCGAAACCGAAGATCAAAGGGATCCCAAGGCGACTGCTCTCCACCGCCAGCTGCTGCGCACGACGGGTGGCCTCGGCGCCCGTGACGTTGAGCATTGAGCCGACTCCGCCGGTGCGGATCCGCTCCAGCCGAGCCTGAGCGGCCGCATCCTTGGGCGGAGGTCCGGTGAGATCGAAGGTGCTGCTGTACTGATTCATCTGGCCGATCTTCTCCGCCAGCGTCATGCGCCCGAGCAGCACCTCGACTCGTTGCTCCAGATCCTGGTCATCGATCTCGGCACACACTCCGATCGACGCCATCGCGATCAGTGCCGCAAGGACAACGACGACGATACGTGAGCTGTCTCTCACCACAAGCCTCCTCGAGTCACAAACCAACCGGCTCCGCGCCCCGCTGGGCAGCGTGGCCAGCACGATTCGTCGCGACCGCAGCCCGTCGAGGCCCACAAAGCAGGCTCCCCGATACCGCATACCTCACTTCTGAACCCGCAGGCCATCATCATACTCGCCACGGCCCGAACCACAGCGGTCTGCGGTTCGCGCCTCGTGGTCCGCATCTGCGAACTCAGGATCGGAAGCACGGTGCCGCCGGCAAAGCGGCGGCACCTTCGAAAGCTGGATCAGAACTGGTACTCGAAGCGGATGCCGTACGTTCGCGGCATGCTGAAGCTGCCCACAGCCACGCCTTCACGGGCACCGCCCCAGTACTGGATGACCTCGTCGGTCAGGTTATAGCCGTAGGCCTCCACGACCCAGCTGCCCAGGTAGTAACGGACTCCGGCGGCCACCGTCGAGAACGCCTCGCGCTTGTCGTCCGTGTAGCGAATATCCTCATCCGCGATCACGAACTCCATGTCGTCGGTGTGCTTGTCGACGTTCCAGATGGTGAGGTACGAGTCGTCCTCCCAACGGTAGTTGACCCACGGGACGAGAGCGCCCGAGTCACCCAGATCGAACGTGTGCTCGAAGTTCAGGTTGAACTCGAACGGCGGCGACACGGCCAGCTCGTTGCCCTTGAGGTTGACCTCGAGCAGCTCGTTGGTCGGATCGATCGACTCCTCATACTCGATCCCGAAGTACGAGACCGCGTCGTAGTTCCACTTGGTGATCCAGTCGTCGGTGATCTCGGTGTCCAGCCACGAAGCATAGCCGAAGATCCGGCCGCCGATCCACGGGCTCCAGTCGTACTCCAGCTCGAAGCCCTGGATCTGGGCCCCGGGCACGTTCTGGGTGTAGTACGCGATGATCGGCGCGGTCACCCAACCGAACACCGGATTGCCATCCTCGTCGAGGATCGGCTGATCGTTGTCATCCAGGAGCGCCTCCCAGCGATCGGTGAACGCGATCGCTCCGACCGACGCGTACTGCATGTCGTCGTAGTCCGAGTAGAAGTAGGCGCCGCGCAGGCTCAGCTGATCGTTGAGCAGCTTGCTCTTGAAGCCGAGCTCGAGGGTGACGACCTCCTCCGGGTCGAACGACGTACGCACATTGATCTCCTCGCCGGTGCGCGGGTTCACCTCATGGAACACATCGCCGATGCCGCCGGCCTTGAAACCGGACGCGACGTAGGCGTACAGGAGGTTGTTGTCGTCCAGGTCGTAGTCAATACCGACCCGGAAGTCGTCGTTCTCCCACGAACCCTTGTTGTCGTTCTCGCTGAACTCCGGGTAGACGGAAAGATCCTCGAAGTAGTCCGGCGGGAGTGCGTTGAGCGAGTCGCGCTGCCACCACCCCGGCGCACACCCGTTGTCGTTCGTGCAGGTGTACGTCCGGCCGCCCTTGTCTTCCTTCGTCTCGTCGCTATGGCGCCATCCCAGGGTCAGGAACCACTGATCCGACAGCTCGTAGGTGCCCTGGGCAAAGACCGACCACGCATCGGTGGAACGATCTGGCTGCGCCCAGAACGCCTTGTCGTTGATCGGGTTGTCGTAGAAGCCGAAGGTCGAGGTCTTCTCGTGGAAGATGTTCGCCCCGGCGATCCAGTTGAACTTCTTGTCGCCGTAGGACTGCAGCTGCGCCTCATGCATCCACGACTCGGAGCCGGTTCCGGGCAGGAAGAACATGGCGCCGTCCCAAGCGTTCAGGCTCTGCTCCATGTCCTGGGCCGACTCACGTTCCTGATCCTCGAGGCCCGCGAGGTAGACGAAACGAAGATCCTCGTTCACGTCCCAGGTCAGGTTGCTGCGCAGGTACTCGATGTCGAGGAAGAGCTTTCCGGGAACGTTGACCACCGCCTGGTAGGTGTCGTCCTTCGGAAACAGGTCCGAGCAGTCCTCGGTACCGATGATGTTGCCGTCCTCGTCGCGGATCGGACGTCCGCGCAGCTTGTCGCAGTTGACAAGATCGACACCGCCGGCGCTGTCGTTGCGGTACTGCTGGTAGCTCAGGTCCACCGACACCTTGTCGCTCGGCTGCCAGCGCGCGCTGACACGGTAGGCGTACTCGTCAGCGTTCAGGTAAAAGTCGTCCTCGTCGGCGGGCACCAGAGCGCGGATGTCGTACCCGCTCCAGGTATTGCCGGCCCAGTCGATCCACCAGTTGGAGTGCTGTGTGCGGGTGTAGCAGCGGGGATCGGTGCACTCCCCGAACGATCCCGTAGCGATGACCGGCGCATCCGCGACCAGGTCGGCGATGTAGCGCTGATCGTACTGGTTCGGGTCCCAGTAGCCGTCCAGGTAGGAGTCCCGCTTGTGGAAGCGCCCTGCCACGCGCACAGCGAACGTGTCGGTAATCGGCATGTTCACCATGCCGCGGAACTCCTGCGTGTTGAAGTTCCCGTACGACGCGTTGAGCCGCGCGTCGAACGCCGTCGGGTCCGGCTTGGCGGTGATGATGTTGATGTTGCCGACCGTGGAGTTCCGGCCGAACAGCGTGCCCTGGGGACCGCGCAGCACCTCGACCCGCTCGGTGTCGAACATCAGGCCGAGGAAGCCTTGCATCCTGGGCGAGTAGATACCATCCAGATGCACGCCGACCGCCGGGTCGCCCAGCTCGGTCTCGTTGGTCGAGCGCACACCGCGCATCGAGATCACCGGTGTGGACTGACCGTTGATCGTCGCGATGTCCATGTTCGGTACCAGGGCGCCCAGATCTCTCACCGTCTGGACGTTCTGCTGGTCGAGCTGGTCCTGGTCGAAGGCGCTCACGGAGATCGGAGTGTCCATCAGGTCCGTCTCGACCCGGGTCGCCGTCACCACGACCTCGCTGGCAAACTTCGGCTTCTGGGCCTTCTCGGCGGCCTCCTCCTTCTCCTTCTCACCTTCTTCCGCCCCCGTCGTCGCCGGGGGCTCTTCCTGCCCCTGTGCGAACACCGGCTGGAGGCCGACCACACATGCTGCCAGGACGCACAGAATGACGAGTGGAAGTCGTTCCCATCTCATGCGATACCTCCTCTCCTTGAAACCTCTCCTTGAAACACAATCCGTGAAAAGAAAGAAAAGATGCGGCACTCGAACCGAGAACCGCATCTCGGAACCCGCGAGGATCCTGCAATCGAGCCGGCTGGAGCGCCGATGAGATTGAATGTCAGCGCTGTCATTCTCGGCTCGGAGCGCCGCCAGAAGCCAATCGCGTTGCCCACGATGCGGGACACCGAGCGACTGTGCTGCGAGCGGACCTCGAAGCCTCGAGGCCACGACTCGACGGTGTGCATTAAAATACTTCCAAGAAGGAATTTATGCTCACTGTGACGGGAAGTGGCAGATGTGCTTCGAGGTCGTCCGAAGAGCCCGAAAGCGGCTCCGGCTCGCCACATCTCGAAACGGCTGCGCTGTCGCTTCTTCACACTAGCCTCATTTCGACCATAGGGATTGTTGACAGCGCTGTCAACCCTCTGGCAGAATATTTTCATGACAGACGCCACGATGCACCGCTCACGCGACGTGAGGCCCCTCGTAGCTGTCATTTCAGAACGACAACGTCCTCAGGAGCCGGGCATCGCCACAGGGCGCAGCCCGCTGAATGACGACGAGACAGCGGACGACCAGCCGTATTCGGCTGATCGTTACGGTTCTGAAAGCCCATGAGAATCCTCGCGGGCGACATCGGTGGGACCAACTCGCGGCTTGCCGTTTTTCAGAACGGTGGCGACGGCCTCCGACTGCAAACACAACATACCTACGCCAGTGAGCAGTACGGAGACCTCTCGGAGGTCCTCTCCGAGTTTCTCGGGCGATGCGACGGGGCCTGTGAGGCTGTGTGCCTTGGCCTCCCCGGCCCAGTCGACGCGGACGAGGCCGTTCAGCTGACCAACCTGCCATGGACGATCGACCACGAGCTCCTCTGCCAGATCTCGGGGACAAACAACGTCACGATCATCAACGACGTCCAGGCATCAGCCGCCGGTGTGGCTCATCTTCGCGACGAGGAGCTCACCTGGTTGCACACTGCAGCTTCAGACCCCCACGGAGCTCGCGCAGTGATCTCGGTAGGAACCGGCCTGGGTGTCGCCGGTTTGGACCCGTCAGGGCACTCGTTCGCCACGGAGGCCGGCCATACGACCTTCGCACCCCGTTCGGACTTTGATCTCGCTTTGTACCGTTCTCTCCGCAAACGGTACCACCACGTCAGCTGGGAGCGGGTGGCATCCGGACCCGCGCTCACGAAGATCCACAGCCACATTGCCTTCGGCGGCGTCTCAGCGCTCGACGCGTCTGAGATCGTGGGCCGATCGGGCTCGGACGACCAGTGCCGACGCGCCGTCGCGCAGTTCTGCAGCTACATCGGAGCTGTGGCCGGCAACATCGCCCTGACCATGATGGCCACCGGCGGTGTCTACCTCTGCGGTGGTGTGGCACCCAAGGTCATCGATGCGGTGGGCGTCGAGCCGTTTCTCGAGGCTTTTCTCGACAAGGGCCGGATGCGGCCGCTGTTGGAGCGCATCCCGATCCTCCTGATCCGCGACGAGAACCTGGCGCTCGTCGGTGCAGCGCATACGGCGATGGAGCTGGCGGCTCCGCTGTAAGGAGAGCTCAAGCATGCGACACCATGCGTGGCCGGACCGGAATCACATCTGGACTGCACTCGCGGGGGGCCGTAGAATCCTCGGCGACCGGATTGGTGCGACACCCGGGTGGTTCATGTGAGCAGAAAGCGACCTACCATCGACGATGTGGCCAGACGTGCCGGCGTGTCGATCAAGACCGTCTCGCGGGTACTGAACAACGAGCCGAACGTTCGGGCCACGACGCGCGATCGCGTGACGACCGCAGCTGGAGAGCTGGGCTATCAGCCCAACCTGTCGGCACGTCGTCTCGCGGCCAACCGCGCCTTCGTCATCGCCATGCTGTATGACAACCCGAACCCCGAGTACGTCACAGAGATTCAGTACGGTTCGCTCCGCGCCTGCCACGAGCACGGCTACGGACTCTTGATCCACCCCTGTGACGCACTCTCTCCGACACTCGTCGACGAGATCACGAACCTGCACCTCCAGGCGACCGTCGACGGCTTCATCATCCTCCAGCCCGTATCGGATCTCGAAGGCCTCAGCCGAGCACTGGTGGACAGCCGTATCGCTGCTGTCCGGGTCTCACAGCGGCCGTTCGAGGGTTTACCGCAGATCTCGGTCGGCGATGAAGAAGCCGCAGAAGAGATGACCAGCTACCTCCTCGAGCTCGGACACCACCACATCGGCTTCATCATGGGCCACCCGGATCATGGCTCGAGCCACGACCGACTGAGCGGCTATCGACGAGCCCTGGAGAAGTACGGCATCGAGTTTGACGACGGGCTGGTCGAGCGTGGTCTCTTCGATTACGAGTCCGGCTACACGTGCGCCAGGAGATTGCTCACAAGGTGGCCACGCCCGAGCGCGATCTTTGCGAGCAACGATCACATGGCCATGGCGGCGTTGACTGCCGCGCACGAGCTTCGTCTGGACGTCCCCGGTGATCTCTCGGTGGCCGGTTTTGACGACACGTCAATCGCGCGCTTCGCGTGGCCTCCGCTTACCACCGTCCGGCAACCGATCGCGGAGGTCGCCGAGCTGGCCACCAGCGTTCTGCTGCAACAGCTGAACGGTCGAGAGAAGAAGGACGTGGTCCACCGCCTCCGAGCAGAGATCGTCTGCCGAGCCTCTACAGGGAGAGCGGATCCGTCTACAGATGCGCCACCGATTCTCGCTGCGCCCGCTACGTGATAGGCAGGCGGCAACGGTCACGAGCCGTCAGGGCTTGACACGACGGCGACCAGTTTATACCTAATCTGAGCGGTTCTTGCCGGCGATCTGCACCAATCTCCTGCGCTCCAGACACTTCGGAAAATGCTCGACATACCTCAGGGTATGCCTGCGCTTTTCCGAAGCACTGGAGCATCAGGATCTTGGCACATCTCATCCGGCAGAACCGCTCAGCTTAGGTTATACTCTCATTACGCCCCGCTCCACGCTGTGCAGACACGCAGCGCGATGCGCTGCATGCGCTCAGCGCAGGGAGTGTTCCCATGGACATCGCCGAAGCCAGAGCTATCGTCAGAACCCTCGCCAAGGGGATCGACCCGGTCACCGGGGAGCTGTTTGCAGCGGACAGCCCGTACAATCAGCCACAGGTGATCCGGGCCCTGTTCGCGGTCCACGATGCCTGCCTCCGCGGACGGGGCCCCGTCAGGAGCCCCGACGAGCGACGTCAGAACAACATCGCCAGCGGCCGACCGCGCAACGCAGGTCTGCCGTGGTCTGATGACGACCGCGAGCGGGTGGCCGCCGGGTTCAAGGCCGGCACACCGCTTCCCGAGCTCGCGCACGCCGTCGAACGCACCGAGTACGCCATCCACTCCGAGCTGATCCGCCAGGGGCTCCTCGAGCCGACAGCCGATTTCCCCAGACGAGCCAGCTAGTACCAGACACTCCAGCGCGCTCGACCGGGCGCGCTGGAGTCTTCACTGCTCGGCACTGTAGCTTCACGTACCGACGCCACGACGGGCGGTCACCACGACAGCTCTCCGATGGCGCCGGTCGCGGCCCCGATCCCGCCGACAGCCGGATCCCGGCCATTCGGTCCCCGGCGCATGCCTCGAGTGTTCTCAGCTGCGGGATGCTTGAGGCGCCAACGGCGAGCACCCGCGTTCGGCTCCGAGCCCTACCCCTCGGCCGCCGCTTCGAGCTCGTCGAGCTTGTCGGGATCGGAGACGACGACATCCACCAGGCTCTTGGGAATCGAGCTCTGCTCGCACATCTGGCGGATCTCCTCCTCCTTGTCGGAGAACTCCATGATCTCGCGGATCGACTCGATGTACTCGAGCATCTCGTCCGGAGGGATGGCGTCCAGAGCGGGCCCCTCGGCGGCGGCCTTGCGCGCTGCGGCGGCTTCCTCCTCGCGGCGCTGCTGCTCCCGAAGCTCCTCTGCCATCGCCTCCCGGGCCGCGTCGATATCGGCCTGCTGGAGACCGGCCAGCGCAACGATGTTCTCGTCCGAGACCTTCTTGTTGATCAGGAGCTTCGCCTTCTCGACCGCGCTCTTGTCCGCCACCGTCTCGAGCAGACCCTGAACTCGCAGGGCCTCTGCCTTCTCGGCGGCGATCGCGTCCGTCACCTCTGTGTACTTCTGGTCTGTGATCTCGAGCCGGCTGACGATCGTCTCCGGATCGACCCCCTCGGCAATCAGGAACCGAACGCCTCGGTCGCCATCCATCGACTGCGCCGTCTCGACGAGCAGGTCGAGCTTCCTGTCTCGGAGCATGGCCATGATGTCAGAGCGCCGCGAGGCGTCCGTGATCTTCGGCCAGCTCTCGCCCAGCTCGAGGGCCAGGGTCGCCGCGGCAGCGTAGGTATCGTTCAGATCCTCCAGGGTCAGCGCCCGCACCGCCGTATTGAAGTCGTCGAGAAACGATCTGCCGACCTGGGCTCTGACGTCCACGGCGTCCCGCAGCTCGAGCATGTTGCGGGCGTGACCAGACGCCGGGTAGCCCGCCTGATCCAGCGCGGTCGCAACTTTGTACACGGCCTGCTCTCTGTTCCCCTGCTCGAGCTCTGTGTCCGATAGCTTGGCGATCTCCCGCTCTCGCGCCAACCAGAGGGGCTCGCTCACGGTGGTAGCTGTCTCGCTCATATCGTCCTCTCCTGTCCGCCTGTCGTAGATCGTGCCCATGCGCACCCTGCCGCGGAGGCCCGAGCATACCAGAGCGCCCCGCGCTGCTCACGCTCTTCGGCGCACGCTGCGTGAAAAGCCTCGTCAGGACGACCGCAGGCTCTCGATCGCTGCCAGCAGGACGGCGAGGTGATGGCATCTGATACCCCACAGCTCAACGTGATCGAACCGCTCACCGATTCCGACGGTCGACCGCACTGGCATCAAGTGAACAAGGTCCCATTGCACGACCTCGAAGGTACGGTCGTCGGTGTGCTCGGCACCTACCAGGACATCACAGATCGCAAGCTCCTGGAGGAGCGCATGCACGAGGCCGAGAAGCTCCGCTCGATCGGCCAGCTTGCCGGCGGGATCGCTCACGACTTCAACAACATGCTCGCGGGCATCCTCGGCGCCTCGGAGGTCCTGAGCCTGTCCATCGAGGACGCCTCGGACGAGGTGCGCGACAGCATCCGTCTCATCTCGAGCACGGCCCAGCGTGCGGGAGAGCTCACCAATCAGCTGCTCGCCTTCTCACGTAAGGCCAAATCACTCGCCGTACCGCTCGATATGAACGTGGTGGTGGAGCAGTGCACCGCCATTCTCAAGCACACGCTGGACCCGAGCATCTCACTCGAGGTCGATCTGTCGGCGCAGCCCGCCGTCGTCAAAGGAGATCCCACACAGCTCCAGAGCGCCTTGCTGAACCTGGCTGTGAACGCCCGCGATGCGATGCCCAACGGCGGCCGCCTGCGGATCACCGCCGATCGCATCCTTCTTGGCGAAGAGCAGTGTCGCCAGCACGCTCTGAACGGACATCTGTGCAGAAACCCGACCCGAGGATCTTGACAGAGTCCAAAAACAGATTCATACTGAGACCATGAATCATGACGATGCGGATCTTCTCCGCCGGCACGGTGTTCATGTCACGGCACAGCGGCTCGCCGTCCTGGCGGCGGTGGCAGCGCGACCCCACGCGACCGCTGACGACATTGCGACCATCGCACGGGAGGAGATCGGTGTCATCTCGCGCCAGGCTGTGTACGACGCCCTCGGTCTTCTCGCCGAGACAGGCCTGATCCGGCGCATCCAGCCAGCCGGCTCGCCGGCGCGCTACGAGGACCGGGTCGGCGACAATCATCACCATCTGGTCTGTCGGACGTGCGGCCGAATGGTCGACGTGGACTGCGCCGTTGGCCTCGCTCCGTGCCTGACCCCCGCTGACGGCGCTGGCTTCGAGATCGACGAGGCCGAGGTGATCTACTGGGGCCGTTGCCCTGACTGCCTCGCACGAAACGTCCATGACCCAGAGAGCAGCTCGATCGCCTCGGTCCCGTGCGCAGACGATCGAGACTCCGAACACACACAACCCCTTACCCGAACCGAAGACCAATAGGGAGGAGCACCATGTCGAACAACGAAAGCAAGTGCCCGATAACGGGCGGACAGCACAAGCGCCCGATGACCAACAGGGACTGGTGGCCGAATCAGCTCAATCTGAAGGTCCTCCACCAGAACCCGCCCGCAGGCGATCCCATGGGCGAGGAGTTCAACTACGCCGAGGAGTTCAAGAGCCTCGACCTGGACGCGGTCAAGAACGACCTGTATGAGCTGATGACCAGCTCGCAGGACTGGTGGCCGGCGGACTGGGGTCACTACGGCGGCC
>CAZEJK010000069.1:0-23146 GCA_964512045.1 uncultured Thermoanaerobaculia bacterium | reverse complement strand
GCTCCTGCGAGTGAGACTGGGTGGGCGGGTGGGGTACGAGCTAACGCGGCCGCTGAGCGGGG
This sequence comes from uncultured Thermoanaerobaculia bacterium, assembly GCA_964512045.1. Classification (GTDB taxonomy): domain Bacteria; phylum Acidobacteriota; class Thermoanaerobaculia; order Thermoanaerobaculales; family Sulfomarinibacteraceae; genus CAZEJK01. The sequence goes on along the minus strand of CAZEJK010000069.1, from coordinate 23,084 downwards.
ACTCTGGTTGCAGCGCCATCGGTCGGGGCTGGAAGCCCCAACCACCGGCCCCCCACCCGGCCGGCGAGACGCCGGCCACCACAACCGGAGTGCGCAGCTCTCCAAATGTGACAGCCGGCGCTGGCCACGGCGTAGCAGTGAGGCCAGGGCGGGAGAAGCGAAGCCGGGGCAGGCCCGAGGCCGTTGACCGGGACCGGAACCGCGCCGTGCTCCGTGCTGCCACCCTGTACTGGAGCGCAGGCATCCCTGCCTGCTCCGAAGGTGCATCGGCTGCGGGCACGGATGCCCGCGCTCCGGATGGGGTTGCTGCGGACGAGGACGCCCGATCCCACGAGCCCAGCACGAGAAACGCCGCGCCCCGAGGGGCGCGGCGTGGCAGGGTCTTCTGCGAGCTGACAGGGGCTCAGTCGCGGGGGTGGTTGATCTGCGCGTGCGCCGCCGCGAGACGGGCGATCGGTACGCGGTACGGCGAGCAGCTGACGTAGTCCATGCCGACCATGTGGCAGAACTCCACCGAGCTCGGGTCGCCGCCGTGCTCGCCGCAGATGCCGATCTTCAGCTGCGGCTTGGTGCTGCGGCCCTTGTCGATACCGGTGCGTACGAGCTCACCCACCGAGCTCCTGTCGAGCTCCTGGAACGGGTCCTTCGGCAGGATGTTGCGATCCAGGTACTCACCCAGGAAGCCGCCGATGTCGTCGCGCGAGAAGCCGAACGTCATCTGCGTCAGATCGTTGGTTCCGAACGAGAAGAACTCGGCGGTCTCGGCGACCTCGTCCGCAGTCAGGCAGGCCCGCGGAATCTCGATCATCGTGCCGTACAGATGCTCGACCTCGTCGACGCCGAACTTGCCGCACACCTCGGCGTGCACCCGCTTGGCGATGGCAAGCTGGTTGTCCAGCTCCTCCTTCATCCCGACGACCGGAACCATGATCTCGGGGAACACCTTCTTGCCCTCGGCGCGCAGCTCCTCGGCCGCCTCGAGGATGGCCCGGAACTGCATCTCGGAGACCTCGGGGAAGGTCACGCCGAGGCGCACGCCGCGGTGCCCCATCATCGGGTTGGACTCGTGCAGCTCCTCCGCACGCCGGTCGAGCTCCTCGGGGGAGATGCCGATCGCCTCGGCCAGCTTGGCGCGGCCGTCGCGATCGTTCGGCACGAACTCGTGCAGCGGCGGATCGAGCAGGCGGATGGTCACGGGACGCTCACCCATCACCTCGAGGGTCGCCTTCATGTCCCGCTTGACGAACGGGAACAGCTCGTCCAGGGCCGCACGCCGCTCCTTCTCGGTGTTCGCCATGATCATCTTGCGCAGCTTGAACAGCGGCTCCTCCGAGCCCTTGCCGTAGAACATGTGCTCCGTGCGGAACAGGCCGATCCCCTCGGCGCCGAACTCGATCGCCGTGCTGGCATCATCCGGGGTGTCTGCGTTGGTGCGGACCTTGAGCACCCGGATCTCGTCGGCCATCTGCATGAACTCGATGAACCTCGGGTTCTCGGTCGCGTCGATCATCTCGAGCTCGCCCGCGTACACCAGGCCGCGAGTGCCGTTGAGGGTCAGAACGTCGCCTTCACGGTAGACCTGACCGCCCACAGACACCGTCTTCGCCTTGACGTCGATCTCCAGGGAACCCGCACCGACGATGCAGCACTTGCCCCAGCCGCGAGCCACCAACGCCGCGTGCGATGTCATGCCGCCCCGGCCGGTGAGGATACCTGCCGCAGCCCGCATTCCCTCGACGTCCTCAGGGTTGGTCTCCTCACGAACCAGGAGCACGGTCTTGCCGTCCTTGTACCACTTCACCGCATCGGCCGCCGTGAACACGATCTGCCCGACAGCGCCGCCCGGCCCCGCCGGCAGCCCCTTGGCGATCGCATTCGCCCGCTTCTCCGCTTCCGGATCAACGACCGGGTGGAGCAGCTCATCGAGCTGCTGCGGCTTGAGCCTCAGCACGGCATCCCGCTTGCCGATCAGCCCCTCGTCGAGCATGTCCATCGCCATGTTCAGTGCGGCGGTGCCGGTGCGCTTCCCGGTACGCGTTTGCAGCATCCACAGACGACCGTCCTGGATGGTGAACTCGATGTCCTGCATGTCCTTGTAGTGGGTCTCGAGCTTCGAGCGGATCTCTGCCAGCTGCCCGTAGACCTCCGGCATCGCAGTCTCCAGCGACGGCAGATGCTCGTTCTGATCGTTCTTGGTGTCCTCGTTGAGCGGGTTCGGGGTCCGGGTCCCCGCCACCACGTCCTCGCCCTGCGCATTCGGCAGCCACTCGCCGTAGAACTTGTTGTCACCGGTGGCCGGGTTGCGAGTGAACGCCACACCGGTGGCCGACGTGTCGCCCATGTTGCCGAACACCATCGACTGCACGTTGACAGCGGTGCCCCACTCGTCCGGGATGCCTTCGATCCTGCGGTACGACACCGCCCGCTTGCCGTTCCACGACGCGAACACTGCGCCGATGCCACCCCACAGCTGCTCGCGGGCGGTGTCCGGAAACTCGGTCCCCAGCACGTCCTTGACCGTCGCCTTGTACCGGTCGATCAAAGTCTTGAGGTCGTCCTCGGTGAGCTGGGCATCGTTCTCGTAGCCGTTCGCCTTCTTGATCTCCTCGAGGATCCGGTCCAGCTGCTGGCGTATCCCCTGGCCCTCCTCGGGCTCGACGCCGGCCGCCTTCTCCATCACCACGTCGGAGTACATCGTGATCAGGCGCCGGTAGGCGTCGTACACGAACCGCGGGTTCTCGGTCTTGGCGATCAGCCCGGGCAGCGTTGCCGAGCACAGACCGATGTTCAAGACGGTCTCCATCATCCCCGGCATCGACTGACGGGCGCCGGAGCGAACGGAGATGAGGAGCGGGTTGTCGGTGTCACCGAACTTCGCACCCATGATCTCCTCGACCTTGGCCAGCGCCGCCTCGACCTCCGCCTCCAGACCCTCGGGGTAGGTCCTGTCGTGGGTGTCGTAGTAGGTGCAGAGGTCGGTCGTCAGGGTGAAACCAGCCGGAACCGGGATGCCGAGGTTCGCCATCTCGGCCAGGTTGGCGCCCTTGCCGCCGAGCAGGTTCTTCATGTCGGCGCGACCTTCTGCCTCGCGTCCACCGAAGCTGTACACGTACTTGGTAGCTGTCTGATTCATTCTGTCGAGCTCCCTTCCACTTGAAGTCTGGAAAGATCAGCGAGTGTCGTGAAATTCCTGCTGACCGCGGCCAGCACGGCGATTCTGTTATCGCGCAGGCGGGGCTCCGGCGCCATCACCAAAACCTCCTCGAAGAACCGGTCCAGGACGGGTGCAAGCTCCGCCGCCGCTTCGAACGCATCGACAAACCTGCCGTCAGCGACGAGAGCGGCAAGACGCTTCTCCAGCTGCTCCGAGCTTTCAGCGAGCTGACGCTCCTCCGCTTGCTCCGCGAGGCTCGGATCGAACTGGCCGGCATCCTGGTCCGCGAGAATATTGCGAACCCTCTTGAACGCGGTCGCGAGGACCTCGAACTCCGGACGGACCCGCACCTGCTCGAGAGCACGGGCGCGCGCGACCGTCTCGGCGAGCCGCTCCCAGCCGGCCGCCATCACCGCCTCGGCGGTATCCTGGGCGACGCCGACCCTGTCGATCAGGTAGCGGCGCACGCGCTCGGCAACGAACTCGTGGACGCCGTGTGCCGCTGGGTCCAGGCCGTCCAGACCGAGCGGCTCGAACGCGGCCACCGCCCGATCGATGACCACTCCGAGATGGAGGTCCCACCCCGCCTCGGCAGCGATCCGCACCGCCCCTTGCGCGGCTCGGCGCAGCCCGAACGGATCGCGCGAACCGGTGGGAACCTCGCCCACGGCAAACAGGCCGGCCACCGTGTCGATCCGATCGGCCAGACCGAGGACCCTCCCCACCTCTGATGCCGGTAGTGTCCCTTCGAACCCTTGCGGACGGTAGTGGTCGCGCGCGGCCGTCCACACGGCCTCCGGCGCGTCCTCGAGCCGCAGGTAGTGGCCACCCATGATCCCCTGCAGCTCGGGAAACTCGGCCACCATCTGACTCGCCAGATCGGCCTTGACCAGCGCCGCCGTGTCGGTCAGATCCACGTCGCCGACATCCAGGGCCGCCGCCGCTACGCAGACCCGGGCCAGATCGGCCACACGCTCCGCCTTGGCCGCCATCGATCCGAGGGTGGCGTGCAGCTCGAGACGTTCGAGCCATGCGGCCCGCTCTGACATCGTCTGCTTGCGGTCCTCGGCGAAGAAGAACTCGGCGTCCGCCAGACGAGCGCCGATCACCCACTCGTTGCCCTGCCGGATCAGACCCTCCGGATCGTCCGGACGATCGATCACCGCCAGGAAGTACGGGGCGAGCACGCCGTCCCGTTCGAGAATCAGACACTTCTGATGGTGCCGGAGGGTGGTGATCACCACCTCCCGGGGCAGATTCAGAAAACGCTCCGCGATCGTTCCCCGAACCAGCCCGGGGTACTCCACCAGCTCGACGTGCTCCGCCATCAGCTCCGGATCGGGATGGACGGCGCATCCCACCTCCTCGGCCAGGCGCCTGGCCGCTGCATCGAGCCGCTCGCGCCGTTCATCCGGGCTCACGAGCACCCCACGCGCTGCCAGCGCACCGACGTAGTCGTCGTCGGTGGCGCTCACCTGCCATTCCTCGGTCGCCATCCTCGTGTGCCCGGTCGTTTGCGACACTGCGTGCAGCCCGAACAGCTCGAGCGGGAGCGGCTGCCCATCGAAGGTCGCCAGCACGCCGTGAACCGGCCGCACGAACTGCTCGCGTCCCAACCCCCAGCGCATGGTCTTGGGAAACCGCAACGACCGCACCACGCTGACGATCAGCTCGGCGGCGACCTCGGGAGTCGGCCTCCCTGCAGTGGTCACGGTCGCGGCGAGGTACTCGCCCTTGGTCGTCGTCACGACATCCAGCTGATCCACCGCCAGCCCGACCTTACGGGCAAACCCCTCGGCGGCCTTGGTGGGAGCTCCTGCGGCGTCATACGCCACCGATGTGGGCGGGCCTGTGACCAGCTCGGAGCGATCCGGCTGGCGCGCCGCCAGCCCGTCAACCACCACGGCCAGCCGGCGTGCGGTGGAGTACACCGAGACCTCGGCGCCCTCGTACCCTGCCGCCTCCAGACCGGCCCGAAACCCCGCCGCCAGCTGATCGCGGGCTCCGGGCAATGCGTTGGCGGGAATCTCCTCCGTCCGCAGCTCCACCAGCAGCCGCGCCATCACGCCACCCCCTCGTCTGTCAGCGGGTTGCCGAGGGGGTGGTCAAGCTGCTCCCGCTGGGCCACGTACGCCTTCGCCACCCGGATCGCGTTACGGCGAACCCTGGCGATCAGCCCGACCCGCTCGGTGACGGACACTGCGCCGCGGGCATCCAGGAGGTTGAACAGATGGGAGGTCTTGAGGGTTGCCTCCAGGGCCGGAACCACCAACGGCGGATCGTGCTCGACACACCGAAGCGCCTCCCGTTCCCAGTCCTCGAAGTGACGCCGGAGCATCGCCACGTCCGCCACCTCGAACCCGTACACGGAGGACTCGTACTCATCGGCCATGCGCACACGGCCGTACGCAATACCACCGCCCCACTCGAGATCGTAGGCCGAGTCGCGCCGCTGGAGGAACATCGAGATCCGCTCAAGACCGTAGGTGAGCTCCACCGAGATCGGCGCCAGCTCGACGCCGCCTGCCTGCTGGAAGTAGGTGAACTGCGTGATCTCCATGCCGTCGAGCAGGACCTGCCAGCCCACTCCCCAGGCGCCGAGGGTCGGCGACTCCCAGTTGTCCTCCTCGAAGCGGATATCGTGAACAGCGGGATCGACGCCGATCGCCTCGAGCGAGGAAAGATAGAGCTCCTGAACGTCGATCGGTGACGGCTTGAGGATCACCTGCAGCTGCAGATGCTTGCCGAGACGAAACGGGTTCTCGCCGTAGCGCGCGTCCGCGGGACGTCGCGACGGCTGGACGTAGGCGACACGGTACGGCTCGGGGCCCAGCACCCGGAGGAACGTCTCGGGATGCATGGTGCCGGCGCCGACCTCCAGGTCGTACGGCTGCTGCACGATGCAGCCGCGCTCGGCCCAGTACTCCTCGAGTGACAGAATCACCGTCTGCAGGTCCACTCCCACCTCCTCATCGACAGCTGCGAAGGATACCATGTCGCAGCCAACGCGGCCGCGGGCCGCAACCCGGCTCCGGTCCTGGCCCCGGTCCCGGTCCCGCCAGCCGGATCCCGGCCATCCGGCCCCGGCGATCATGCATCGAGTTTTCGAAGATACGCAGTTTCAAGCCGCCAACGCCCACCTGAACACCCGGCTTTGAGAGCTACTTCAGGCACAACAACGGCGGCGAGTGCTGCCGCCCGCCGCCGTGGGAGAAGCTACTGCCGTTCCGCAACGTTACTGGAGCTTCTTGATCTCCTCGACCATCGCAGGAACAACGTCGAACAGGTCGCCGACGACTCCGTAATCGGCAACCTTGAAGATCGGAGCTTCCGCGTCCTTGTTGATGGCGACGATAATCTTCGACGAGCTCATGCCCGCCAGGTGCTGAATCGCACCGGAGATACCACACGCAACGTACATCGAGGGGCTGACCACCTTACCGGTCTGGCCCACCTGATGCTTGTGCTCGATCCAGCCTGCATCGACGACCGCGCGCGATGCGCCGACGGCAGCGCCGAGCACATCCGCAAGCTCGCGAATCAGCTTGAAGTTCTCGGCCTCCTTCAGACCACGACCACCGGATACGATGACGTCCGCCTCGGCAACGTCCAGCTCGTCTCCTGCCGCCGTCTTGAGCTCGGTGACCTTCGCCCGGATTCCGAGGTCCAGCCCGTCCAGCGCGACGATCTCTGCGGTTCCGCCCACCGGCTCCGCATTGAACACGTTCGGCCGCAGGCTGATCAGCTGAGGCCGCTTGCCGGCGGTGTCCACGGTGGCGAACGCCTTGCCCGAGTACACCGGACGCTTCGCCTGGAAGCCGTCGTCGGTCAGCTTGAGCTCGACGACATCCGCGAGACAGCCGACGTCAAGGCGCGCCGCCACTCTCGGCGCCAGGTCCTTCCCCATCGCTGTTGCGGAGAAGAACACCGCATCCGGCCCGGCCATCTCCACGGCCTTGGCCACCGCTGCGGCGTACCCTTCGGACTGATAGCTCTCCAGGTCAGGGTTGTCCGCCACAAACACCTTCTGCGCGCCGTACTCACCCAGAGACGACGCCGCGTCGCCGATGTTGCTCCCTGCGATCACGGCGCTCACCGTATCGGAGTGCCGCTTCGCCTCGCTCAACGCCTCCAGCGAGCCTTTCCGAACGGAGCCACCGCGCTGCTCGATGAAAACCAGGATTCCTGCCATGGTGGACCTCCTTACACCGCTCTGGCCTCTTCGTGCAGCAGCTTCACCAGCTCGGCTGCTGCCGCGGCCGGGTCGTCCTCACCGTTGATCACCGTGCCGGCCGACTTCTCCGGAGGAAGCTCGAGCGCGACCGTACGGTAGCGTGCTTCGTCCGAGGCCAGTGCCGCATCGTCCGCCTCGATCTTCTCGATCGGCTTGCGCTTCGCCGCCATGATGCCACGTAGCGCCGCATAGCGTGGCTCGTTCAGCCCCTTCTGGCAGGTCAACACCGCCGGCATGGACGACGTCACCACCTCCGAGCCACCCTCGATCTCGCGCTCGGCGGTCAGCGAGCCGTCACCCACGTCCAGCGAGGCGACGGCCGAGACGTGCGGGACATCCAACATCTCCGCAAGCATCGGACCCACCTGAGCGTTGTCCGTTCCGACGCCTTTCAGCCCACACAGGATGAGATCGTACTCGCGGCCCGAGATGGCGCCGGCAAGCATCTTGGCGATCGCGTAGCTGTCGCCCAGTGTGCCTTCGCCACCCTCGATGTGCACCGCCTTGTGGGCGCCGCGGGCCAACCCGTCACGAAGCGCCGCCTCGGCTCGCTGCGGACCGTAGGTGATGACCGTCACCTCACCGCCCTCAGCCTCGGTCAGCTGCAGCGCCGCCTCGAGGGCGTACTCATCGTTGGGGGAGACGATCCACTTGATGCCGGTCTCATCGATGCTCTTGCCGTCACCACCGATCTTGATGATGGCAGCGGTGTCCGGCACGTGACAGATGCAGACGATACAGTTCACGTTTGACCTCCCTGTTTGTCGTACGCCGTCAGACACGACCTGAATGAATGCTCATTCATTTCTCTCGTCAGTGTACCAGAGATCCCCTCGTCTGGCCAAGTGCTGCAGCGCGGCACCCTCGACATCCTGCTACGGCCTTTCCGGGATGGTATTGGGTCCCCCAGCAACCCTATCGCACTCACAGAAGTCACGGCGCCGCAGCCCGGCTCCGACCCCGGTCCCGGTCCCGACAGCCGGACTCCGGCCGTCGGCTCCCGGCGCAGGTGTTGTGTCTTCGAAGACGTCGGGTCGTGGGTTGCCAACGCGCCCGCGTTCGCTAGGTCTCGTCGGGGTCGCGGAGCTCCTCCATCGCCTGATCGTAGCGGTGGAGCACCTGGTGGTCGGTCACGATCCTCTCGAGACGGGCCGGCGGCGGCCCGTTCAGGACGGGTAGCGCTGTCGCCCGATGCGCCGTGAACAGCCGTACCGCCCGCAGCAAGGTGTCATCCGGTCCAACGTACGGGATCGAGGCGCCGTTCAGGCCCAGATCGTCCGCCACCAACACCTCCCACACCTCTGGAGAGGCCATCACGCGACGCACGTCGTCGGTGGTGAACAGCCCGATCATCCGTCCTTCTGGATCGAGCACCGGAAAGTGGTTCTGCTCCGCCTCCGCCACCAGCTCCAGCACCGCCGGGAACGGCGTCCCCCGCGCCACCGTCCGGATCTGCTCACCGCTCGGTGGCACGTCGCGCACCGTCAGACGGGACAGCAGATCCACCTGGAACTCGCCCAGGTGGGTGGCGGAGTCCACGCGACCGGGCACCTGCTGCTCGTAGATGCTGACCGCTCGGGTCAGCAGGAACGAGACCGAGCCCACGAGCATCATCGGCACCAACAGTCGGTACGAGCCGCTCATCTCCGCGACCATGATGAGGGACGCGATCGGAACCTTGGCAACACCGGAGAAGAAACCACCCATCCCCACCAGGACGCAAGCCCCTGCGGAGGGCGCAGCGTATGGCGCCACCTTGGCGGCAAGGTCTGCGAACACCGCACCACTCATTCCCCCGATGATCAGCGATGGGGCAAACACACCGCCCGAGCCTCCCGAAGCGATCGTCAACGACGTCGCGAGGATCTTCGCAGGCACCAGGACGGCCAGCAGCTTCAATGGCATGTCGCCGTCGAGCGTCAGCTGCAGCCAGCCGTAGCCGCCACCGAGCACCTGGGGCAGTACCATCGCCAAGGGGGCGAGCAGCAGGCCACCGATGGCTGGCTTTGTCCACGCTGGCACCTGCAGTCGCGCGAAGAGGTCACGGATGCCGTAAAACACCTTGACGTACACGATCCCGATGATCGCGAGAAAGAAACCGAGCGCGATGTAGGGGATCAGCTCGATCGGCCGGGTGAAGCGAACCGGAGCGGTATGGAACACCGAGCCCCAGCCGGTCAACGACGCATTGACGACGTACGAGACGATTGCCGCGATGATCGCCGGTATCAAGGCCTCTGACTCGTACTCGTTCTCAGAGTAGAGCACCTCGATCGAAAAAAGAGCGCCGCCGAGCGGAGCGCGGAACATCCCGCCGACACCGCCAGCCACACCTGCGATCAACAGCACACGACGGTCCCTGCTCGACAGATTGAGGAGACGCGCGAGAAGGCTGCCGAACCCCGCGCCCACCTGTGCCACCGGTCCCTCCCGACCAGCCGATCCGCCCGAGCCGATGGTGATCATCGAGGTGAGCAGCTTGAGCGGACCGACGCGCTTGCGCACCAGGCTCTGCTCACGGTGGAACGATCGGATCACTGCGTCCGTCCCGTGGCCCTCGGTCTCGGGCGCGAACGTTGTCACCAGGAGGCCTACGAGAGCCCCCGCAGCGGGGAGGACGATCAGTAACCACCAGGATCGAACGGGAGACTGCCACGCCGTGGCCGCGGCGTCGCCGTGTCCAGGGGCCACGAACCCGACGAGACGACCCTGCAGCAGATCGGCAACGAGCTCGATGCCGAGGGTCAACACGACCGCTCCGAGACCGGTGACCACACCGACGAACGTCGCCAGCACCAGCCACCTGCCGAAGTCGTACAGCTTCAGCTGCCCGGCAAACCGTCGAGCGCGTTGCACGAGCGTCAGCTGGTCCACCTGCTCTCCTCTACTGCCCTCTCGAGCACTCCGCCACCGAGCGCCAGCTCGGCGGTGGGAGCGGCACACATGCCGCGGGCTCACCGATGCGGCATGCCACCTCGATCAACGGTCTACGGAGCGCGCCCGACTGCCAAACACCCGTTCGTGCCACCGAACCCGAACGAGTTGCTCAACGCCACGCGGACGGGCTGCTCTCGGGCTACGTGCGGAACGTAGTCGAGGTCGTTGTCGTCGTCGGGGTTGTCCAGGTTGATCGTCGGCGGTATCACCCCGTTCACGCACGCGAGCACCGCGATCCCGAACTCCAGGCTACCGGCCGCTCCGAGAAGATGGCCGGTCATCGACTTTGTCGACGACACCGCCAGCCGGCGCGCATGGTCACCGAACACGGCCTTGATCGCGACCGTCTCGGCGCGGTCCCCCGACGGTGTTCCGGTGCCGTGGGCGTTGATGTAGTCGACCGACTCGGGGCTCAGCTGCGCGTTCTTCAGGGCTGCGCGCATCACCCGGATCCCGCCATCTCCATCCTCGCTCGGTGCGGAGATGTGGTAGGCGTCTCCGCTCATACCGAAGCCGAGCACCTCCGCCAGGATCGGAGCGCCCCGCCGCCGCGCGTGCTCGTACTCCTCGAGCACCACAACCGCAGAGCCTTCGGCCATCACGAAACCATCGCGATCCCGATCCCAGGGGCGCGACGCCCGCTGCGGATCATCGTTACGTGTCGACAACGCTCGCATCGATGCAAACCCTGCCACGGCAAGCGGCGAGATCACGGCCTCGGAGCCTCCAGCCAGGATCGCGTCCGCCTGCCCGTTGCGGATGTACATGAAGGCGTCACCGATGGCATGGGCCGATGTCGAGCACGCCGTGCATGTCGCCGAGTTCGGTCCTTTGGCGCCGGTCCGGATGCTGATCAATCCGGAGCACATGTTGATGATGGCGCCGGGAATGAAGAACGGCGACACTCGCCGCGGCCCGCGCTCGAGCAGGACCTGATGGGTCCTTTCGATGAGCGGAAGCCCACCGATTCCCGAGCCGATCACGACCCCCACACGCTCCGCGTTGGACTCGTCCACCACCAGGCCTGACTCCTCCATCGCCATCTGAGCGGCAGCGACGGCGTAATGGACGAACAGGTCGTACTTCTTCAGCTCCTTCGGAGCGATCCAACGTGTTGCATCGAAACCGGTGACCTCGCATGCTATCCGCACCGAGTAGTCCGAAGCATCGAAGCGAGTGATGGGACCGGCGCCCGATCGACCAGCCAGGAGACCGTCCCATGTCGAGCGTGTCTCCAACCCCAACGGGGACAGCATCCCCAACCCGGTCACCACCACTCGACGCTGCATTTACTCCTCCAGGTTCTGCTTCAAGTACTCGACAGCGTCCTTGACGGTGCTGATCTTCTCTGCAGCTTCGTCGGGGATCTCGACACCGAGCTCCTCCTCGAACGCCATCACGAGCTCCACGATATCCAGGGAGTCCGCACCGAGGTCATCGACGAACGAGGCATCCGCCGTCACCTTCTCGGGGTCCACACTGAGCTGCTGCACAACGATCTCTTTGACCTTGGCTTCGATATCCACTTGATTTCCTCCCTACTCACCTGCTCGGAGCCCTCTTGGGGCTCTGGCTTGATTCGCATCCTCTCACACGGACGATCCAGACATCCTCTCACACGGGCGATCTAGATAGCACACAGGCGATGGCGGCGCAAGCCGCTCTGCGTAATTCTAACGAAGTCTACGCCCCTTTGAGGATGAACAGGACCGTTTGCTGCGAACCCGGGACGAGAAGCGCTCGCACCCTTGACATCCATCCAAAGAACGTGTACTCCAGCCAATACTGGCCTTGATCGGCCGGAAAGGGGTGAGGACAACATGGAAGCGTACATGACAGCCAAGGAAGCAGCAGACTACCTCAAGCTCGCCGAGCGCACGCTGGTGCGGCTTGCCCACGAGGGGAAAATCCCGGGGGTCAAGATTGGAGGACAGTGGCGTTTCCGTCGTGCCCTCCTCGATGAGTACCTGGACTCGCTGGCATCCGAGTCGATGGCCTCTTCGCCGTCGTCGTTCGCTCAAGTCACTGATCGCCCCCTCGACAAGATTCTATCCGTCGAGCAGATCCTCCCCGACATCCAGGCATCGAGCCGCGATGAGATCATCCATCTCATGGTGGAGCGGATGACCGAGCTCGACCTGGTCAACGATCCGGGCTGGCTCGAGGCTGCACTGACAGCGCGGGAGCGTCTGGTGACCACGGCCGTTCCAGAGGGCGTTGCGTTCCTCCACGCTCGCCGTCGCTCCCCGGACAAGTTCCCCAGCCAGTTCATCGCGGTGGCACGCTCCAAGGAAGGGATCGAGTTCGGCTCCCCCGACATGGGACCGACGCACCTGTTCTTCCTGCTGGCGTTGCGCAACGACGCGCTGCACCTCCGTTGGCTGTCTCGGCTCGCCTGGATCGTTCGATCGGCGTCACGGCTGAGCGCCCTGAAGGATGCGGACGGGGCAGAGGAGATCTACAACCTGCTCATCGAGGACGCGACCGCCTTGCCCGCGTCGCTGCGCCCCACCGGGAAGCCGATGCCGCGGTAACACCTGGCGGTGCGGATTGCGGCTCCGGGGTCCGGGGAACGGGAACCGAGCCCGCGGTACACTGACCGCATGAAGGTCGCGCTGATCGGCAGTCATGGTGTGGGCAAGACAACCCTCGTTTACGAGCTTGCCGCCAGACTGAAACGACTGGACGTCAACGTGGAGCTGGTCAGCGAGGTGGCGCGGCGCTGCCCGCTACCGATCAACGAGGACACCACCCGTGCCGCTCAGGAGTGGATCCTGGCCACTCAGATGGCCGAGGAGGTCGTTGCTCTCCGGAGCCAGGCCGTGGTGCTCTGCGACCGGTCGCTGCTCGACAACTACTGTTACCTCGTGGCGGCAGCCGGCGCCTCCCGGATGTGGGAAGCAGTCCTCGATGAGTGGATGGCCAGCTACCGCATGCTGATCGCTGTTCCAGTCATTTCGCCGCCCTCGTTTGACGGCGTCCGCGCAGCCAGTCCGGGTTTTCAAGAGAGGATTGAACGGCTACTCGGCCAGATGGTCGTCAGCCGGGGTCTCGACCCGCTCCCTCTGGACCCGTCAGCACGCGACGGCTGGGCGGAGACGATCATGGAAGCGCTGCTGCCCATGATCGATCCGACGCCCCCCTTGTTTCCGCCTGACCAGCTCGGTGCGAATGAGTGAGTTGACAGCGAGTCCTCGCAGCTGCACGATGTGACTCAAGGGTGGAGACTTCCGCTGTCGCTTACGAGAGCCGGAGCGCGGCACCGCCCGAGGAGATCGGATGCACTTGCCGTTTTCGCGCCCCAAGATCGAGAATCTGGATCAGTACCTGGCTCGCAAGGAGTACGACAAGGCGCTGGCTGCGGTTGTCGACGCACTCAAGAAGAACCCGCATCAGTTCAACCTGCTGCTGCGCAAGGCCGAAATCCTGGGTCTCGCCGGAGACCGTGACGACGCGATCTCCGTCTATCGGGAGCTTGCCTCGAAGTACACCCGGGATGGGTTCTACGCCAAGGCGATCGCTCTGTACAAGAAGGTGCTCCGGCTGGACCCGAGCCTCGATGACATCCACGCCGAGCTCGCGGTGCTCATCGAGGAAGACAAGCGGTCCAGCTTGCCGCTGAGCGAACGGCTCCGCCAGAGCCAGCTATCCGCGAACGACGACGAAGCTGCGGCCGCAGCGGACGGTTCAGCGGGAGACGACGGCGAAGATGCCTCGGAGGGCCAGCGGCTCAAAGAGCTGGAAGCCTCGGCGCTGTTCGCGAGCTTCCCCCGGGAGGCACTCGAGGAGGTACTCTCCTCGACCTCGCTGCGCGCGTATGAGGAGGGCGACATCGTCGTGACTGAGGGCGAGCAGGGCTCGAGCCTGTTCCTGATCGTGTCCGGCCACGTCAAGGTGTTCACTCGCGGCGACAGCGGAGAGCACATCCGCCTTGCAGAGCTCGGTCCAGGGGACTTCTTCGGCGAGGTCTCCTTGCTGACCGGCAAGCCGCGCACCGCCACAATCACCGCTCGAGATCACGTGATGGCCATCGAGCTCACCAGGTCTGCGATCGATTCCATCGCCGGCCGCCATCCGGAAGTTCTGGAGGTGCTCGACGAGTTCTACAAGCGGCGGGCCCAGGACACCGTGGAGACGATGATCCGCCGAATGCGAGAGCAGCACTGATGCCACCACAGAAGCGACAGATCCTGACCTATGGCGATCCGCGGTTGGAAGAACCAAACGCCGACGTCACCGAGCTCGGCGCTGGCCTCGAGCAGCTCGTGGACGATATGAAAGCGACCTGCTACGCAGCGCCCGGAGTGGGCCTCGCCGCACCACAGATTGGTGTCAATCAGCGCCTCGCCATCGTCGACACCTCCGTGGGAGAAGACCCGGACGCACTGATCGTGCTCGTCAACCCCGAGCTGGTGGAGTCCCATGGGAAGACCCGCCTCGAGGAGGGCTGCCTCTCGTTTCCGGGCCTGTTCACCCACATCGTCCGCCCATCGTGGGTCCGAGTTCGCGCTCAGGATCTCTCCGGCGAGGTCCGCGAGATCGAAGCCGAAGGCCTGCTCGCGCAGGCTCTGTGTCACGAGCTCGACCATCTCGACGGAGTCCTGATCGTTCACCATCTCACGGGGCTCAAGCAGAAGATGTTCCTCCGCCGGGTCGACAAGATGCGGCGTCTCGGTGTCTGGACGTGAGCGAGCCCTTTCAACGAGCTCTCAGCTCTCAGTTGTGACCTGAGCTGAGCATGCAGAGCTGATCACGACCTACTCGTCCAGGCTCCGCGGGAGACCTTTGCGTGGATCGGACGTATACAGGTCCGCGACCCGCTTGGCGATGTCACCGCCGACAGGCGACTGGACCCTGGGCACCACGATCTTGACGGTGTACAGGTGGTCTCCGAACGCGCGCGTTTTCATGGCGCGCGCTCCCTTGCCGCGAAGCCGGAATGTCTGGCCCGAGTTCGTGCCGGGCGGCACCTTCGCCCGGACTGGCCCGTGGACGGTGGCCACCTCGATCTCACCGCCGAGGTACGCCTCGGTGAAGGTCACGGGCACGGTCGTCAGGATGTCGTCGCCCTTGCGCTTGAAGAAGGAATGCGGGCGAACCTTCAGACGTACGAAGAGGTCGCCGGCAGCACCCCCGCTTGCCGAGACCGCTCCCTTGCCTGCCACGCGCACGCGCGCACCGTCCGTGACACCCTCGGGAATCTTGACCCTCAGATGCTCGGTGGACACGACCATCTGGCCACCCTCTCCAGGTACCTGCCGCTGCACTGGCAGCGTCACCGACGTTCCGCGGATCGACTCGGCGAAGTCGATCTCGAGCTCCATCTCGTGGTCGCGTCCCTTGGTCGGGCGCTCGCGGCGCCCAGAGCGGGGCTCGCGACCGCCGAAGAACTGGCTGAACAGATCGTCGAAGCCCCCGAAGCCTCCGAGATCGCCGAAGTCGACATGGACGTTGCCGCCGCCCGGTCCACCTCGCGTGGTCCAGGTCTGCCGCGCCCGACCGGCGAACGGATCGAACCCACCAGCACCCTCCACGGTACCGAAGCGATCGTACTGCGAGCGCTTCTCCGGATCGGACAGCACCATGTACGCTTCCTGGATCTCCTTGAAGCGCTGCTCCGCATCCGGGTTGTTCGGATTGACATCGGGATGGTACTTCCGAGCCAGCTTGCGGTACGCCTTCTTGATTTCGGACTCACTGGCGCCCCTCGCAACTCCCAAAACCTCGTAGTAGTCCCGTGCCATCGGCGAACACCCCTCCTGTGCAAATTTTAGTGTGTCTTTATAAGATCTGTCAACTCGCTCGCTGGCACGATGTTCCAACAGCGTTCCTGCGGGCTACAATACCAGCGATGGACGACTCGACCAGCTCTGAGGATGTTTCCCCGACACCGGCCACCGAGAACGCTATCGCGAGCTACCTCGACCATCTGGCGGTCGAGCGCAACCTCTCTCCGCGCTCGCTGGACGCCTACCGGCGCGACCTCCGTCAGCTCGGCGTGTGGCTGGCGATTCAGGAGCTCGAGCTGGAGGACGTTGATCGCGCCGCCGTCCGCACCTACCTGGGCGAGCGGCGCGACCACGGGCTGTCAGCGCGATCGGCAGCACGGGCGCTGTCGGCGTTGCGAGGCTTCTTCTTGTTCCTGGTCCGCGAGGGGCGCCTTGCGGCGGACCCGACCACCAACCTGAGCTCGCCGGCTCTGTGGCGGACTGTGCCGCATGTGCTCTCCACCGACGAGGTCGAGGCGCTGCTCGCTGCCCCCGATAGCGCAACGCCGCACGGCATACGCGACCGTGCCATGCTCGAAACCCTCTACGCAACCGGAGTCCGGGTCTCCGAGCTGCTCGGCCTGACCATTGACCGTGTTCGCCTCGATCCGGGCCTCGTACGCGTTCTCGGCAAGGGCTCCAAGGAGCGTCTGGTCCCGCTGGGGCGCTCTGCGTGTGCAGCCATCCAGCGGTATCTCCGCGAGGCGCGGCCGGAGTTCGACCGCCGCGGACGTCCCGAGCTGTTCCTGAGTCAGCGCGGCAAAGAACTGACGCGGCAGTGGTTTTGGAAGAAGCTGCGCGAGTACGCAATCGAAGCGAGTATCTCGGGCGTGATCAGCCCGCACGTGCTCCGCCACTCGTTCGCCACCCACCTGCTCGCCAACGGCGCCGACCTCCGAGCGGTGCAGATGATGCTCGGCCACGCCTCTCTGTCCACGACCGAGATCTACACCCACGTCGCCCGCGAGCGCCTCCGGCAGCTGTACGACGAGTCACATCCGCGGGCGTGAGCCGCTCCTCAAAACGACGGGCCGACAGCGCCGCCGGAGCGATCCTCTACTGACGGCCCGCGGCCTCAGAAGACCTCGGCGGCCGCTGCGGGCACTTCGTCCGTGTCAAGGGACAGATCTGGATTGGCGTCACCGGGCTAGGTAACGAACAACGGTCCGTCAGCGACCAGGGAGCCCGTCGAGACGCCGTCCGAGGCCTCGCGGTTGGGCATCGTGTTGATATCTGCCACCTGCACCGGTTTGGCTACACTCATTGCTGAGATAAGCGCTGCGAGCACCGCCACACACGCGATCCCAACGAGCTGCGCCAGCTGGTTGGTGCCCATTCCCGCCTCCAGAGCGATCGCGGTCTCCCCGCCGCTGGCGAGGTCAACCGCCTCTGCGCCGAGAAACGGAGATCAACCGGCCGTACCCGTCATCTTCGCTCAGACGATGTGACAACGTTCACCGCTCGCACCTCTTCCACCCAGGAGCACCGGGGGAACGATCACGGCACGGGCGACTCGACGAACGGCACGGGAACGGATAGCAGCATCGGAGCGAGCGCGGCCTGATCGGCCGCGTCGACACCGCCGCTGCCGTCCACGTCCGGGTCGCCATCGATCGGGTGCAACGGGTCGGCGATGCGCAGCAGCTCGGCAGAAAGGTCCGCAGCGGAGCACTCGGCATCGCCGTTGACATCGCAACTGAACCGTCCGGTCTCGCCGAGCAGGGCGAACGTCCCCAATGAGCTGATGGTCGCGGAGACCTGCTGCTGCTCGCTGTCGACCGTGCACTCGAGCTCCGCCCAACGGCCCGAGCCCACGTGCTGGAAGATGCGCAGGCTGTCGGTCGGAATGCGATCGGCGGAGTCGTCGTGGTAGCGGATGTGCAGCGGCGCCGGAACCTCGAGAGCCATGTGACCGGTCGAAGCGGAGATTTCGTACGCTGGCGAGAACCAGGTATAGGAGCGGAGCGGCTCTCCCGGGACCGCGGTCGGTGCGATCGAAAGCCACGCGTCCGCCGAGAGGGCATCGGGCTCGAGCACCAGGTGCACATCGCCGTCCTCCGACAGGACCATCGGCGCGAGCTCGTTGGCGATCACCTGGGTCGCCTGGAACCGGGTGAGATCCTCGACCTTCCGGTCCTCACCATCGAACGTGGTGGTGTGAACGCTACCCGCGAGCGGGAGGTCGGCGTCGAGAGCTGCCGTGCCAGCTGCAACAGTTTGACCGGCACTGAACGCCAGGTCGGGAATCACTGGATCGGCGGCCCCGCTCTGCCAGATCTCGACCTGTGGCAGGCCGTCAAGGGGAACCGAAGCGGACACGTTCAGCTGCACGGTGTTCGCCCCGGTGGGACGGACGTGAACACTCACCAGGTACGGATCCGGTTCGAGGTCGACCTGCCGGTCGAACGGCTCTGCAGCCCGCGGACAGCTTGCCGTCGTGGTATCACTCCATGACACGAACGGTTTGCCGAGCAGCTTGAGCAAGACCAGTCGCAGCTCGATGGTCTGCCCGTTCTTGGCTCCAAGCACGGTGATCTTGCCGTTGGCGTCACTCCTGCCCTGATAGAGCGGAGCTTTGCCCGGACGCTTCACATACACGTCGACGCCTCCCATGGTCACACTGTCAACGACGGTGGTCAGCTCGAACGGATCACACACACCGGTGACATTGTCCGTGACGTCGGTGACCACCCAATCGGGCACCGGGATCGAGCTCGGGCCAGCCATGACGGCACCGCGCTCGTCCGGTGTCTTCAGGCGCCACCTGTCCGGTGAGATCGGATCCGTGAACCGTCGTTTGACGGTCTCCCAGATCGACTCCCCATGGACCCGATCGTGCTGCGTATTGGTGCGGTGCTGGTGGTTGGGGTCGACGCGGGAGCACATCTCGGTCGAGTCGTACTGATGGTTCATCAGGCTGGCGCGCCTGCTCTCATCGGGTTGCGCATGGTAGTTGCTCGCGCAGTACGCCTCGGGAACGTTCTTGCCATCGCGATCGAGGTACTCGTCGAGCAGCCCGAGACCGTAGTGGCCCCACTCGTGCGTGAACGTGCGATACGCCGCCCGACCGGTCCACGGACCAGTGCTCGCGGAGCTCCCGCTGAACTGGCGCCCCATGTGAATGTAGCCGGTGGTCCCATTGATGCCCCAGACATGAGCACACGGCCACTGCCGATTCGAGGCAAACACCCTCAGATCGGCATCGCTCCAGTACGTTGCACCGTCGACGATGTCGACACGTTCGAAGAACAGCTGCGAGTCGCCATTGTCGTACAGGTACGTCGAGGCGTTGTACAGGCCGTTCTTGAGCTCCTCGAGGTAGGCGTGGCTCGCATCCCACTCGACCGACACGACCAGGTGCTTGCCAATCAGAGTCTGGTCGCGACGCACCGTGAGCATCTGGACTTGATAGATATCCTGCACCTCGTGCAGGTCCGGCTCGCCGTTCCCGTCGAGACCGAAGCTCGTGAGGTGAACCCGCCACCGCCAGTCCCGCGTGCTGCCCTGGTCATGGTTATCCCGTGCCGTCGGCTCCTCATGCACCTGATACAGCGCACTGAACCGGTCTCCACGCAGAGTCTCGGGCACGCTCACGTTACCACTCAGGTTGGTCGTCCCCACAAGGTCCTGGCCCCGAAACACGCGGGCGCCGGAAAGAGCGGTGCCACCTTGGTCCTGGACATGAACACTCACCGTCCGGCCGACCGTTGTCTCCACGAACGGGCCATAGGAGCCATAGTTGCCGGCCGTATCGTTGGCGCTGCACTTGAAGACGTACCGCCGCCCTCGCTCAGCCTGGAAGGACGTTGAGGTGCCGGTTGTCCCGATCACAGACCAGAGATCCACTATGGAGCCGCTGTAATATGCGGTCGCCGAGACATCGTAGTCCGCCATTGGCGAGCCGCCAGCCGAATCTGCAGACCAGCTCACGGCGAACGAGGTGCTGTCCTGAACGGCGCTCAGAGGGCTGATGAGACACACCGGCCTGGTGCTGTCGATGAGAAACGGACCGCCGTGAACCGTCGTCGAGCCGTGACCCGCCTCGTCCACGGAGCGCACATGAAAGTACCAGGTGCCGTCGACGACCTCGGCGTCGACGCTGTTGAAGACGTCCTCGTCGACGATGGTGTCGGGCACGGTCGAGGGGAAGTGGTCCCACAGCAGCGAGTAGCCGGCGACTCCGCCGATCGGATCGCTGGCATCATTCCATGAGCAGTCGATCCTGGAGTCATTGGACCAGACGCCCGACGGATCGCAGATCAGTCCAGGTGGGGCGCCCGGCGCGGTCACGTCATGCCGAAACCCGTTGATATGGTACGCGTCCACGCTCCAGTTCCCAACCTGATCGACCACCCGGATGTGGAACGACCACTCGCCTTCGCCCGGGATGTTGGTGGTCAGCTCGCTCGTGGAGCCGTCGTACACCGCGTCGGGCAACGTCGTCTCGGAGCTCGACCACTCGTAGGAGTACCCCGAGACTCCGCACCCGTCATCCGTCGCATCCGTCCAGTCGATGGTGACAGCAGTGGTGGCGTGCCAGTCCCACGGGGCGAGGGTCGAGGTGAACGACGTCGGCAGGTCCGGTGGCGTCGTGTCGATCAGCGGCGAGTACATACCGCTGACGCCGGTGGTCCCCGCCATGTTGTCGATTCGGAACCGGATCTGCGCCTCGCTGGAGGGCGAGTCGACGGCGAACGGAACGTCAACTGCGGTGATCACCTCTGGAACGGTCGTCCCCTGGGTTCCGCCACAGCTTGCCGGACGCCATGCGCTCCAGCTCTGGCCGCTGTCCGACGAGTAGCTGTAGGCGGCCGTGGTGATGTCGAGGCCCGTGGTGGCGTCCTCGACGGTAACCGTGCAGGTCAACGTCTGGTTGCCCTGCCAGCCGGTCGGACCGAACGAGGTCCAGCCTCCGGGCGCCGGCGGCGCGACCTCATCGAAGAAGTTGTTCTCCCCCAGGCTGAGCGCGCCGATTGGCGAGGCGTAGCGGATCGTGTTGTCATCCACCACCGCGCCGCCGACCGAGGCCGCGCCGGTCGACTGGTAGCCGTCCGGGTCGGTCTCGACGATCGAGTAGTAGCTGCAAGCCTGTGGAACCTGTAGCTCGTAGAAGCCATTGAAGTCGCTCTGCGTGCTCGTCAAGACCGCCCCGAGATCTCCCTCGGTGGCCGAGCAGTAGAGCGTGACAGCGGCCTCCGACAGCGGTGTACTGGTGTCGCCGAGGGGACCTTCAAACACCTGCCCGTTGAACACCAGCGGCACGTCCCAGAAATCGTTGCCCGCAAGCAGCGAGCTCGGCCCAGGCGGCGCATGCTGCAAGGTGTTGCTGTCGATGACCAGCCCACCGTCGGAGGCGGCATCGGTCGAGCGGTACAGCTCCGGATCGCTCTCGACAAGCAGAAACGCACTGCAGCTCCCCGCAGGAGCCAGCCCGAACACACCGCTGCTGTCCGTCGTATCGGTCGACACCAGCGACTCGGGGGTTGGCGGGCTGTTCGAGCAGTACAGGTCAACCGTGACGCCGGTCAGCGGCGCGTCAGTCTCCGGCGGCGCACCCTCGAAGACGTGACCCTCGAGCACGTCGAGCTGGACGCTGTCGGCATACAGATCAGTGCCGGTCGTCGCCTGGTCGCGATCGTCCTCCCAGACGAACAGAAAGCCACCACCGCCGTCGGCGGCAACCGCCGGATGTCCCTCATTGTGGCTGTCACCCGCGATCGTTGCTGCGGCCTCCAACGGAGCTCCCTCGCGACCAACTCGCCGGCGCACGACCTGATGGTTGTCCCACTGCTCGGCATGGTCCCAGATCACCGCATGCTCACCGGCGAATGCACTGAACGCGATCGCAGGCCACTGGCGGTACTGTCCTCCGGTCGAGGCCAGGACCTGCTCGCTGTCAGCCGGGACGCCATCCCAGTCCACCGGACGAACGTAGATGTCCGCGTCGTCGCCAAAGCTGTCGCGGTGGTCCTCCCAGACGACGAGGAACCCGAGCCCCCGCTCATCAGCTGCGCTTCGCGGGTTGAGCTGGCCGTGACTCTGCTGGACCACCAGGCTTGCGTCCGCGGCGGCCGTGCCTTCGCCATCGAACGTTCGCACCCAGACGTCGAAGCCCGAGCTTGCGTCCTCGGCCGACCACACCACGAGGTACCGGCCTCCCGACGGGTTCCAGGCCACATGCGGCATCGCCTCGTCGACCAAGGACTCGGCAACCTCGATGACGCTTCCAGCCAGGCTGCCGTCGGCGGCCACGCGCTGACCGTAAATGTTACGGTTGCCGGCAGTCACCTCCGCTTCCCACACGACGAGGAACCCGCCGCCTCCCGCTGCGACCCTCGGCGTGGTCTCGGCGACCGTCTCGGTCGCGATCACGAAGTCGCCCGCCACCGTACCGGCACTCCCGTCCAGAACTGCGCCGTGCACATCCCATCCTGTGGTCGCCGACTCGTGCTGCCAGACGACGAGAAAGCGATCGCTCGTCGGCTCGTGCGCCACCCATGGGGTGGTCTCGTTGGCTGTCAGCTGCACGATCACGAGCTCGTTGGCCGCACCGGTGCCGTCCGGATTGAGAAGCCGACCGTAGATATCGTGATCGGTCGCCGAGTAGGCATGCTCCCAGACCACAAGGTGGGTCTCGAGCACGCTCCCGTATGCGATCTGCGGCGCTATCTGGTCCTTGCTCGTTGTTGTCACGGCCGTCGCAGCGTCAGCCATCGTCACCCCAAGACCGCTCAGCACCACACACACAAACGAGACAGCTCGCCAGCTCATCGCATCCTCCCTTAGGCGCTCTCGACTGTCGACGTACTCCGTTGAAGCACAGGCCGTGCCATCGCCGACGGCGGATCCGACGAACATCCAGCGACTGAAGCATCCCGCATCTTCGAAAAGGCGAGGCGAAGCTCCTGAGTTGAGTTCTAAGGTCTTATTTTTGAGGGGGGGTGGTCGGTTAGCTCCACCACCCCCTACATGTTGTGGTCACCATTCGTAG
>CAZEJK010000068.1:0-23511 GCA_964512045.1 uncultured Thermoanaerobaculia bacterium | reverse complement strand
GTCTGGAGCGCAGGAGATTGGTGCAGATCGCCGGCAAGAACCGCTCAGCTTAGGTGGCAGAAAGCGCTCCTGAGGGAGCAGTGTGGCCGAATTGGCTGAGGTGGCGAGAGTCTTCTTGCTGGCGGCATGTGTGCTCGCCAAACCTGTCGGGTGGTGCGAGTGCCGGGTCAGACGTCGAAGAACGAGCCGAGCTGTGCAGTGTCGAGGTACACGTTGCCCCCACGGACCTCCACTGGCAGGCTTCTCAGGTGAGAGCCCTTGCACGGTCCGACCACGCACAGGCCATCATCGGGACGGTACTGCGCTCCGTGGGATGAGCACTCGAGGTGAGCTCCGTCACGGCTCCAGAGAGCTGTCGGTTCACGGTCGTCGAGCGGGACAGCGAGGTGTCGACACTCGTTCTTGTAGGCGCGGACCTGGCCGTCCCCACGTCGAATGAGAATGGCCTCGTGCGTGAACGGGCCGTCGGTGTAGCGGAACCGGACTCCATCCTCGGGGATCGCATCAAGTGCACTGATCAGCTGCATCGTCGGGTCCTTCGTGTGCGCAAGGTTGGTCACGGAGAGTTGGCGGACCACTCTGGGAGGGGGTATCGAAGAACTCTGCAACAGCGGCCGCCGGGTCCTCCAGGCGCAAGGTGCTGACGTCCCCGTGGGTCCAATCCTCAGGTAGGAGCCGGGCGTAGCGAACATCGGCAAACCGTTTCCCGAGCAGGACGATCACGCCTCGGTCGTCGTCCGACCGGATCAGCCTTCCGGCGGCTTGGATGACACGCGTCATCCCAGGGATCAGGTAGGCGTAGGAGAAGCCGTGCTCGTAGCGCTCCTGAAAGTACTCCTTGAGCAGCTGGCGCTCGGTGGACACCTGCGGTAGCCCCGGCGAGACCACCATGACCTGGGAGAGCATCCTGCCAGGGTAGTCGATGCCCTCGGCGAAGATGCCTCCGAGCACCGCGAGCACGAGTGTCGGCCGAGTGTCGGATAGAGCGGCGAGCAGGTTGTGCTGGGCATCGTCGCTGGAGCCCGGCTGCTGGGTCAACCTTCGCTGCGGAGAGGGCGGAAGCCGCTCGGCGACGGAGCGGAGGAAGGTATACGACGGAAACAGTACCAGTGTGTTCTGCTCGGGATGGGCGAGACGGATGATGCTCTGAGCGATTCCATCGTAGCTGCGGGCCCGGTTGCGATATGTGGTGTCGACGGTGTCGATGACCATGACCAGTCGGTTCTCGGGCGGAAACGGCGATCCGACACTCAACGTGTCCAGGCAGCTCGCATCGAACCCGAGGAGGTCTCGGTAGAACTCGAACGGCTCGAGGGTAGCGGACATGGCGACGACGCCTGCCGACTCTTCGAGGATCGGTTGGAGGAATCGTGATGCGTCCCGACAGAAAATGCGTGCAGCCCGGTCTCCGTCGTTCTGCCGAGAGACCAGGTGCACGAACTCCTCGCCGCCCAGCTGCAGCACTCGGTGAAAGTGGACCACTGCCAGGAACAGCTCCATCACAGGGTCATCAGCTATCCACATGTCTCGCTCGCGCTTGTACAGAAAGTACTGCAGCATCGCGCCATCGAAGGCGAGACGGAGGTCCGCAACGGTGTTGGCGTCGAGGGTCCCGAGGGCATCGCCAGTGCCGTCGGCGCCGAACGCCTCATGTGCGACGCGGCGGATCTCTTCGTCGAGCTGCTCCACCAGCTCGAGGAGGAGGCGGTAGACCTTGGCATCGTTGTGCTGGAGGTGGTCTCGGGCCCGATCCAGAAGCTGCGCCGAGATCTCCGGCGAGAAGTAGTTGCGGGATCGTTCGACCAGGTTGTGGGCCTCGTCGACCACCAGTACGGTGTCCGAGAGCTCTCCGTCGTCGAGCAGCGATGCGAGCCCAATGGATGGATCGAACACGTAGTTGTAGTCGCACACGACGACATCCATCGCCCCGAGCATGTCGAGGGAGACCTCGAACGGACAGACCTGTGCGCTGCGTGCCTCGTCAAACAGCGTATCCGGATCCAGGTGGTCGTAGCGGGCCTCGAGGCCAGCCAACAACCCCGTGCGAACCAGCTTGTGCCCATACTCTGCGGCGTACGGGCAGAACTCCGGGTGGCAGATGATCTCGGAGTTGGCGCACATCTTCGCCTTGGCACGCAGCTGCAGACTCTTGAGGGCCTTCCCTGCGATCCTCGAGCCGACCCGACCTTGAGTGTGCATAGCCTGCACGGTACGCACCGCCATCTGTTGCTGCAGAGTCTTTGGGGTGAGATAGAACAGCCGCTTGCCGTTTGCGAGGGCCCAGCGAAGGGTTGGATAGAGCACGGCTGCGGTCTTGCCAGTCCCTGTGGGTGCGGAGAGCATGAGGTGGCGGCGTTCGCTCAAGGCATCCTCCACCGCGGTCATGATTTCCTGCTGCGTGGCCCGTGGCTGCGGGAACGGAAACGGGAGCTGAGCGGCGAGCTGCCGTCTGTGTGCGACTCTCTCAGATCGCTGGCGTTCGAGAGTGACGAACCGGTGGACCGCGCGGCGGAGCCACGCCTCGACGGAGGACACGGACCAGCGAACGGATCGGCGTCGGATCTCGTCGCTGGCGATGTCCGCCAGCACGAGCTCGGCGACAGCCGGTGTGCTGGGGTCCGACAGGAGGTAGGCGTACAAACGGAGCTGCTGGCGAAATCTCTCCAGGCTTTCGGAGAAGAAGAGGTTCTGCATCTCGACGGCAAGGTGGACGGTCTTGATCTCCTCGACGCGTTCGACTTGGCCGTGGCGCTCGACAACACCGTCTGCTCGTCCGCGGATTGTGAGCGTCCAGCCGTCGAAGGTCAGCTCGCGGTGAACCGGAACCTCCGCACGGTACTCTGGATCTTCACATTGAGCCTGCTGCTGCAACCTGCGGTGACGTTCCTGGCCGATCCACAGGCGCGAGAGCCCGTTGCCAGACAGACCGATCGACCGCTGCTGACCTTCTCCGGCCAGATCACGGACGCCGGCGACGATGCGACGCGCCTCGAGATCGACGGTGATCGACACCGCGCAATTGTAGCGGTCACTCGAGCCGTCCGACACTGGCACCTCCGCTGAGGTGGTAGAATCCGCGGCAGCGGCGAGCAGTCGAGGAGGGTGCGATGGCGGTGAAGGGTGGCAAGCGCAGCAAGGCTTCGACCAAGTCCGGATCGAAACGACCGGGGAGCTCGGAGACGAGCTGGTCCACCTGGGCGATGTGGGTTGTTGGCGCCCTTGTGGTTGTTGCGGTGGTGGCCCTGCCGATCTACCGATGGTGGGTGCAGCGCGGTGAGACCAATGCGGTCCAGCGTGGCGTCGAGCTGCTCCACGAGCAAGGATGTCTGGCATGCCATCAGCCGATCACGGGCGACCTCCGCTGGTCGTCGAGCGGTGAGCTGCCGGTGTCGGTGGAGGTGATGCGCGATGCTGTGCTCAACGGCCGGGACGTCGCACCCGGGTTTGGTGCGGCAATGCCTGCATATGGCTCCCGCCTCGGAGGGAAGTGGCAGAACGTGGTTGTCGCGGTCGGCGTGATGACGGACCTTATCGCGGTGCCGGAAGAAGCCGAGCTTGTAGCGGGCCGGGACGTGGCAGAGCAGCTCGGCTGCTTCGGCTGTCATGGTCTCGCCGGTGGCGGCGGGGTCTCGAACCCCGGCAGTCTGGCCGGGCGGGTGCCACCCTGGTACTCGGATCGTCCAGGAAGTAACGTGCTGAACGAGGAACAGGTGCGTTTGGTTCTCAAGGAAGGGGTTCGTCCGCCGAAGGCGCCGATTCCAGGGGCGCCGGCTCCGTTGCTCGCCATGCCGGTGTTTGCAGATCGTGCCGACTCCACCGAGATGTCGCTGCTCGTGGGTTACGTGCTGTGGCTCAACCAGAACCCACCATCGCTGCAGGTGTCGTCAGACTGACAACGCGACCGCTCCTCCTGTAACCTGGTGCGGGGTTCTGACGTATCTCCGGTCAGGAGATGAGAATGACACGCCAACAGGCACTGAGCGTAGTTCTCGTTACTGTCCTCGTCGCGACGGGCGCAGCGGCAGGTGTCAACTCGGCCCAGCTTTCGTGGAGCGATGAGTTTGTGCGTCGCGGGCTGAATCCGGATCGGGTTGTCGACCCGTTCGCGACGACTCAGGAGATGCGTACGTTCGCGCGAACCGCCGCACGGGGGGCCGCCAGCGATGTGGATCGGCTGAACGGCGTGCAGCGGGCGCTGTTCAATACGGACGAGTTCCCGTTCGTATACGACCAGGAAGTGACCTTGACGGCCATCGAAGCTTTCGAGCAGCGTCGTGGCAACTGCCTATCGTTCACGGTGCTGTTCGTCTCACTGGCTCGATCCCTGGACATCGAAGCCCACCTGCTGTCGGTCAATCAGGTGAGATCGGTGGAGAAGGACAACGATCTGGTCGTGCTGAACCGCCACGTCGTGGCCGGCTTTCTCGACGGCGGGATGCTCTACATCTTCGATTTCCAAGATGACGAGGAGACGCTGCTCGGCCAGTACGAGTTCATCGACAACACCACTGCAAGCGGGATGTTTCACTCGAACATCGGGGCGCGGCTGCTGC
The DNA here is from genome assembly GCA_964512045.1 of uncultured Thermoanaerobaculia bacterium. GTDB lineage: Bacteria > Acidobacteriota > Thermoanaerobaculia > Thermoanaerobaculales > Sulfomarinibacteraceae > CAZEJK01. The sequence goes on along the minus strand of CAZEJK010000068.1, from coordinate 18,958 downwards.
GCGACGGCAACGTACCTGGAGCCAGGGAGCATCTGGAGATGTCCGTGCTGCTGGCCCCTCAGTTCGCGGGAGCGTGGATCAACCTGGGTGTTTCCCGGATGCGAATGGGCAACGTCGAGGGCGCCCTGGCCGCATACGAGAGGGTGCTCGAGCTCGATCCCGGGAACGCATCGGCGTTGACGAACATCGCGGCGGTGCACGCGCGCGAAGGGCGTGAGGACGAGGCGCGAGCCGCCCTCGAAGCCGCGGCGCACGGGACCGAAAGCCCGTTCGCGCTGGTGGCGCTGGCAGACGTGGAGCTCCAGCGAGGAGATCTGGACAGCGCCTTCAAGCACCTGAAGAAGGCCCGTCGTCTTGGTCGTGATGTCCCGGAGGTGTGGGACGCTCTGAGCCGCTGGGCACGCCTCAGCGGCGACGATCGCAAGGAAGAGCGCTTCGCGAGCAAGGCGTCGACGCTACGTGACGAGCAGGTGCAGATCGACGGACGCGTGAACGAAGCCGGCGAAGAGTAACCCGGGACGAGTGCAGCGGCATGCACGGGGAGAAGCCGTGCGGTACCGATCAACGTCGGGGAACGACCCAGGCCATCTGCCGTGAGCAGAGCGCGGCGCGACGGATCGCCGCTTCAACGGTCTCTATGTGCTCTTCCTGTCCTCATCACACACAGGTTCGGGTGAACCCCGATAGACCTCATGGTGGCGGTCAGTAGAGTCGAGCCAGCGGTTGCCTGAGCACCAGCACGAAAGCGTGTGGCGACCGGGGCTGCTGACCGCATCGCAGAACGCGATGTGCGTGGGGAGGCACCATGGAGGACAAAGAGCAGGACGTGTCGCCGGAGGAGCCAGCAGAAGAGGAAGAGCGGTGGCTGCGAGTCGACGTCCATCCGCACGTGTTCCCGATCTCCGCGATCCTGATTGTCACCGCCGTGGCGTTGACGATGATCTTCCACGAGAGGATGGGGGAGGTCTTCAACGCGATCCAGTCGGCGATCGCCAGCTCCGGCGGCTGGTTCTTCGTGCTGACCATGAACGTGATTCTGATCTTCGTGATCTACCTGCTGTTCAGCCGGTATGGAGATGTTCGGATCGGAGGGCTGGACGCGGAGCCGGAGTTCACGACGCTCGGTTGGGTGGCGATGCTGTTCAGTGCCGGAATGGGGATCGGGCTGCTGTTTTACGGGGTGGCGGAGCCGATGTTCCACTTCGTGGCCTCCCCGTTCGCGGAGCCCGCAACGCCCGAGGCAGCGCGGATCGCGATGGACATCACGTTCCTCCACTGGGGACTGCATCCGTGGGGGATCTACTGCATGGTCGGCCTCGCGCTGGCGTTCTTCTCGTTCAACAAGGGCTTGCCCCTGTCGATCCGGTCGGTGTTCTACCCGGTCCTCGGGGAGAGGATCTACGGACCGATCGGCAGCGCGATCGACATTCTCGCCACGATCGCGACACTGTTCGGTGTGGCCACCTCGCTCGGGCTGGGTGTGCAGCAGGTCAACGCCGGCCTCGATCATCTCTTGGGGATCGGTCAGTCACCGACCATCCAGGTGGCATTGATCGCCGCGATCACCGCGTTGGCCACGTGGTCGGTCGTGAGGGGGCTGGATGCCGGAATTCGTCGCCTTTCGGAGATCAACCTGGGCATCGCAGCGACGCTCCTGCTGTTCGTGATCGTGCTCGGGCCCTCAGTCTTCATTCTCGATGCGTTCATCGAGAACGTGGGCTTTTACTTTCAGCAGCTCCCGCGTCTTGCAACATGGAACGAGACGTACGAGGCGACGTCGTGGCAGGACGGCTGGACGGTGTTCTACTGGGGATGGTGGATCGCATGGTCACCGTTCGTTGGGATGTTCATCGCGCGCGTGTCGTATGGGCGAACGATCAAGCAGTTCATTGCAGGTGTGCTGTTCCTCCCCACCGCCGTCACATTCCTGTGGATCACGGCCTTCGGGAACTCGGCGATCCACATCGAGATGTTCGGCGCCGGAGATATTGCGCAGGCCGTACAAGAGAACATCCCGGTGTCCCTGTTCGTGCTCCTCGAGCACTTTCCCTTAGGGGTGGTGACCTCCACGTTCGCCGTGGCGTCGATCATCATGTTCTTCGTCACGTCCTCGGACTCAGGGTCGATGGTGATCGATATCATCACTGCCGGAGGTAACCCGGATCCCCCTGTGCCGCAGCGACTTTTTTGGGCGATCCTCGAGGGAGTGGTGGCCGCAGCGCTCCTGCTGGGTGGGGGGTTGGTGGCACTGCAAACGGCAGCGATCGCCACCGGTCTGCCGTTTGCCATGGTGTTGCTCTTCATGTGCTTCAGCCTCTGGAAGGGTTTGATGGACTACACCGAGGTGGCACGTGGGTTCTGGCTCCCACCGTACAAGCACGGCACCCGACTGAAGACTCAGATGCACGCTCCGCTGCCGCTGACCGCCGGGAGCAAGACACTCTGGGTGCGGCCGAAACGGCCGATGCCGAAGAGCGAGCGGTCTCGGGCCCAGACAGAGAAGCAGCAACAGCACGAGGGCTCCGATTCGAAACGTCCGGGGGGTGCAGCATGAGGGGATACCGCCTCGTTGTGGTGGTCTGTGCAGCTTTGATCTGGTGTGCGGCGTGTGGACCGGCCGGCGGCGGTGAGGACGCCGAGCGCGGGACCAAGGAGTACACCGTCCGTCTGTCGTACGTGGAGTGGTCCACCGAAATTGCCAGCACCAACCTGGTCAAGGCGGTTCTGCAGGAGAAGCTCGGCTATCCGTGCGAGATCGTGCCGATGAGCGCAGACGAGATGTGGGCGGCGGTGGCAGAAGGAGAGGTGGATGGGATGGTATCCGCGTGGTTGCCGTCCACCCACGAGCATTACTGGCAACAGTACCGCGAGCAGGTCGTGGACCTTGGACCGAACCTCACCGGCACAAGGATCGGCCTGGTGGTGCCGGATGTGAACGTGGGCCGTCAGACCGACCCGACCGGCAAGAAGAACAGGCCGTACATCACGGTTACCAGCATCGACGAGCTGCCGGAGCATTCCGATCGCTTCGGGAACGCGATCGTCGGCATCGACCCCGAGGCCGGCATCATGCGCAAGACGCGGGAGGCGATGGAGGCCTACCGGTTGGACGAGGACTTTCAGCTGATCGACGGCGATGAGATCACGATGACCGAGGAGCTGACCGAGGCGATCCAGGGCCAGCGCTGGATCGTGGTGACCGGTTGGGACCCGCACTGGATGTTCGGTCGCTGGGAGCTGCGCTTCCTCGATGATCCGAAAGGGGTGTACGGAGGACGTGAGGCGATCCATACGATCGTGCGTCCTGGCCTCGAAGAGGATGCGCCGGAGGCGTACGCGTTCCTGGACAGGTTCCGTTGGTCCACGGAGGAGATGGACAATCTGATGGCGATGATCCAGCGAGAGGACGGTCTGTACCCGTACCGGCACGCGCGACGCTGGCTGAGGAATCGCCCTGAACGAGTTGCGAAGTGGCTCGAGAATGGCTTGTGAGGGGAGGCGAGCATGTACCAGGCGATGATCCAGAGGTACGAGGCCGGCTGCATGATGCTGATGCGTCGCGAAGGGGGCGCTGTGCTGTTCCTCGGGACTTCGTTTCTCGTCCATCCCGATGGGTACCTCTTGACGGCAGCACATCTGGCGGCAGATGCCGAAGACCTGGTGGCGGTTCCGTACTACCCGTCCGAAGGTTTCGCTCCACTGACCACCGAGAACGTCCAGCCGATCGGCGTGTCAGTGGCGCGGGTCAACGAGGCTCGCAACGTGGCGTTGCTCAAGCTGGAGGCTGACCTGGAGATCGGTGCGCCCGACCACATCATCGGCAACACGGACCAGCTCTTCGAGGGGACCTACCTCCTGTCCTTCGGGTACTCATTCGCGCACTTGCGCGTCCACAACGTCAACGTGATGCACTCGATGCTCTCGTTCAAAGCGCTGTCGTTGAACGAGACCAAGCTGCTGGTGTTCGATACACCGATGTACTGGGGAGGCGTCGGCGGGCCACTGGTGAACACGGAAGATGGCCGAGTCGTGGGCGTGCTGCAGGGGCGATTCGATCCAATGGTGGCCAGCGGCCAGTCGGCTCGGTCGGAGGTCGCCGAGCAGGTCGAGTCGTACATCTCCTACGCTGTGGCGATCGAGTATGGCGCGGAGCTGATCGAGGCGGAGGGTCTCGAGGTGATCTAGGCGGCGCGGACCGTGTCCGCCGAGGCCGGTCGAGACCGGGAGCTCAGATGCCGTCACGGGCCGTGCTCGCCCGATACGTGGGACTACGGACATGTGGTTGACCCGTCGCAGCTGTTGGCCGCGACCTCAACGCCAGGACCGCTGACGGTGCCGAAGCCGTTATCCGCGACTATATTGCCGCCGTAGGCGCCTTCGAATGTCGCAAAGCGAAGGCCGTAGAAGGCGTTTTCGAGCAGGGTATTATCCAGCACCAGGGCATCGATTGCAGCGTGAACACCATCCCCATCGTTGTTGTGAACGATATTGTCGAGTATGACGGCGGACAAGGTGGTCTCGATGCCGTGTCCGTCGTTGGTGGTGACCCGGTTCCGTGCGGCGAGTGAGATATCGCTGAGACCCACGCTACCAGCGTGGTGCACGAGCGTGCCGGTCACGGATACCCCGAATGCGCCTTCGATGCCGAACGAGCCGGTGAAGCCGACGGTGCAACGGGTGACAGCTGAACCGGCCTTCAGTGCGATTCCCACCTCTCCGGCGCCATGGACGTGCACCAGGTCGATCACCGCACTCTCCCCCAAGGCCAGCCCGTTGGCGGCGGCGTTGAGTACGTTTCCTCCGCGGATCGTGACCCGAGCCGAGCTGGTGGCGTGAACCCCGTCGCCACTACCGGTGTCGATGCAGTTCACCGTGCCACCACCCCAGGCACACGTGGCCGGGCCGCGGAGCGAGAACCCGGCGAGGTCGAGGGTGACGTCGTCGGCGGTGATCTCGACGATGTGGGCGTTCGGAGCGTCCGACACGAGGTCGCTGGAAAGGTGGTATGCGCCGCTGACGGTGATCTCGCACGGAAAACCTGGGGTCGCATCGCACGGCGGGAGTCCTTGCTCTACAGCTTGTTGGTTGATCTCCAGCGGCGAAGCATCGGTATTCGACGAGACCAGGAGCGAAGGGAAGAGGAGAGCGAAGATCATCGGACGAAGGACTTGGATCATGAAACCTGCTCCTCTCGGTTCAGGGACAGCTGGTCGAGCCGTTGCATAGGTTGGTTCCCAGCTCGACGACGGGACCCTCGATGGCGCCGACAGTGCTGGTGATCACGGTATTTGCAAGGCCGCTGGTAGCAGTGCTGAGAACGTGGACCCCACCTCCTCCACAGGCCCCGAGGATGCTGTCAACCGTCAGGCTGCCCACCGAATCCTCGTCGGAGCTGTCGTGCTGGATGCAATCGGAGACTGTCGATGAGATGTGAGCCTGGCGAACTGCGGTGCCTCCAAGCAGGAGAAGGCCCAGGTGGGAGGTTTCGGAGATGCTGATCCGGGCGACAACAGAGCCTTTGAAGATGAGCGGGCCCAGTCCCCGGCGGACCGTGTTGTCGGAGGCGATCGAGCCAGGCATCATGCTGATCAGGCTGGCTATTGTCAGCTCTGCAGAGCAGCCGTGCACGAGGGAACCACCATCCACGAAGATTCCGGCTCCTCCGGCTTGGCTGATGATGAGATTCCGAGCTCGCGACCTCGGGCCCAGCCTGATCCCGTTGCGGGCGCTGGAGCGAATGGTGCCGTTGCGCACGGTGACCCGCCGGCTGGTGGAGACGATGCCCGATCCAGACGTGGCACCTTCGATCGTGCATGTGGTTTCGCTCGTGGTATCGTTCCAGGAACAATCGTTGGGGCCAATGATAGCGAAGCCGCTGAGGTCGAGGGTGACGTTGTCCGTCTCGATTCTGATGCTGTCCGGGTACCCCGGCCCCCCTGCGCTGTTCACCAGGTTGCTCGTGAGACGGTAGCTGCCGGGTTGATCGATCACGCATGGGAAACCGGCTGTGCTGTCGCACGGCGGCAAACCATGCTCGACGATGGTCTGGTTGATCTCGGATACGCCCTCGCTGGCGACGGCGAAGGCCGGGGATACAGCAAGGAGTAGGAGGATTCGCGTGAGGATGACCGCCTTGTGCACCTGAACCTCCTTACGGGCACGATGTGTCGTTGTCGCAGAGGTTGAGAGCCAGCTGGACGGCCGAGGCGCAGGTGACCGATCCATAGGTATTCCCTTGAAGCACATTGCGTCGGTAGGCGAGCACAGCAGAGGCGCAGCTCAGCCCCCATCCGCTGCTCTCAATCGCGACGTTGTCAACGACCAGGACCGCCCCGGATCCAGCTCGAATGCCGCTGGCTCGGTTGTCAGAGACACTGTTCGAGCGCACGATCGAGCCCGAGTGAGCCACGACACCGTAGCTTTCGGTGCTGCGGGCCGTGTTCTCGAGGATCGTGCAGCCGGAGCAGAAGATACCTTCCCTCGCATGTCGGATCGTGGTTCGTCGGATGCTGCTCAAGCTCCCCGCGAAGATCCCGGTCCAGTGGCAGAGCTCCACAGTACAGCCTTCGACCTCGGCATAGCCTTGAGCTGAGATCCCAATGTATCCGGCGTGGGCAACATCAATGTCGAGCACGCGGGCGAAGCTTCCCAGTCGCAGAGCACTGCCTCCGGTGCCTACCACATGTCCGTTGAGCACTGTTGTCCGGGAACGGAGATCCGCAGACACGCCCACACCCCCCTCCACCGTCGTACACGTCACTTCGGAGGTATCGGTGGACCACGTGCACACGTTGGGACCGGAGATGGTGAATCCGTTGAGGTCGAGGGTTACATCATCCGCGCTGATGAGAAGGGCAGTCGTGTCGGCATCAGGGATGGTGAGGTTGCTGGTGAGACGGAACACGCCAGGCACGGTGATTTCGCACGGGAAGCCCGGAGTCGCATCGCACGGTGGTAGTCCGGCCTCGACGGCAGCCTGGCTGATCTCGCCCACTCCTGGGGCCGCCAGCGCACTGGCCGAGCCAAGGTCGACTGCCAGAAGACAGGCCATGATGTAGAGATTCACTGAAGCCTCGGGTCGCATCGTGCTGTTCCTCCTCACGGGCAGATGGTGTTGCCCTCGCACAGGTTGGTTCCGAGGGCCACGGCACTGCCGGAGATCGTCCCGTCCCAGTTGCCCCCGAACACGTTCGAGCCGAAACCTGCCGTGCCCGAGGCCACGAGCAGTCCGTAGCCGGCGTTCGAGGTCACGGTATTTCCGATGACCAACGATCCGTCCCGTACCTGGAGACCATGGTTGAGGTTGCCACGGATCACGTTGCCGATGAGCGAAGCCGATGAGCCCGCTTCGATGCCGATGGCGTTGTTGGCCTCGATCGTCGTGTCCGCGATCATGGCGTAGTTCGCGACAGTGATGGTGAAGTCGGTACAGTGGCGGACGGTGCAGGCAGTGACACGAGCAACATCGCCAGACGCGATTCCTTCGCTGGTTTCGATGACGCACCGCTTGAGAGTCAGATGATTCAGCGCCCAGATCGCACTCTCCGCGCACGAGAAAATATGAAGGTCCGAGAGCACCGCGCCGTGGTCGGTCAGCACGCCGAAGCGACCGGCGCCGCGAACGGTGCCGTTGCGAACAGTGAGACGGTCGACCGCCGCGGAGATGGCGTCGCCGAAACCGATGTCGGTGCACGAGACGTCGGAACCCGTCCAGCTACATTGGACCGGACCGATGAGAGCGAAGCCACCCAGGTCGAGGTGAACGTCATCGACCGTAATCTCGAGAATGTGCCTGTCCGGGTTCGTTGAGACAAGGTTGCTGGTGAGCCGGTAGCTTCCCGGCTGATCGAGAACACACGGAAAGCCGGCTGTCGTACCGCAAGGTGCGAGGCCCTCTTCAACAGCTGCCTGGTTGATCTCGTGCACGGCCTCCTCGGCGATCCCGGTCGCTGAAAGAACGAGCACGAGAGTCGAGACTACGGCGAGAGGGTGTAATGATGAACGCGTCATGATGAGACTCCCGACCTGCAATATCCGAACGCGTACGGCGTCGCGGCGGAGACATCGGCGGGCTCGATCTGGTTGTTTGCCGACGCGTCGGTGCCGCCCCACGAGTCGATAATGTGACCGCTACGGACAGAGCCGATCGCGTTGCCGCCAGCGTTGTCATCGTGCACTTCGCCGACGATACGAGCGAGGTCGGATGCATCGACATCACCGTCGCCGTCAGCGTCCCCCGGTCGGCTCACGTAGGAGGGGCCGGCGGCCGAGATGGCGTCAGTTCCTGTGCCATCGTCGGCACGGCATTCGACTGTGGACGACACGCCGGAAGGAACGAGCATCGACCCCTGGTTGTACAGCTCCCCGTTTCGTGTCGAGCCGTCGCAGGACGGTGTGCCGCAGGAGCGATCGGCCGTGATGCTGAAACCGCTCCCAAGACCGCTGAAGCACAGCACTGCGCCATGGGGATCGCCGTCGAAGTCTGAGAGCATGACGGAGACGGCAACGGGACCTGCACTCGATACAACTGCAGGCTCGACTGAGAGATCGGCGAGACGCGGGGCGTACCAGACGTCGAGAGCCTGGAGACCGACACCGGTCGCTGACAGAGCTGCCAGCTCGCTTGGTCCATAGGGCCGGAGGCGGGAGCTGCCATCGTCCCACCAGAGCAGGGCGGCGTCCGAGACCGCGGGATCAGCCAGCGGTTCGGCAACAGAGAGGACGATGCTGCTTGGGTAGATCATGGCGACCGCGTCGACATTGAAACCCGGTACGCTCGACATGGTGCTGGCTGCGAGCTCCACGTGGAAGCCAGTGTCGGCTTCCCAGCGCACGATATCGCCGGGTTGAAAGGTGAGCCCGTTCACTGTTGTCACCGATGCGAATGAGAGCAGGCACCACTCGAGGGGCGGCTCCGGGTCGTCTACATGGAGAGCGTCGATGTCAGCCGTGACCGGGAGCCCGTGCTCGGAACCATCGAAGAGAAGAGTCCAGGTGCCCCGTGAGGCCGTCTCAGCAGTTTCCTGGTCATTCTTGGTCCAGCGGTGGTGGCGAGGGAGAGTGGGCTCCCACAGCAATAGGTCCTCGTCCGTCGCTGTGATGCCGGCGACCGTGACTGTGGCATCGAACGAGACGACGCGACGCCCATCTCCAATCAGCGTCAGGGCGTCAACTTCGATGCCGGTCGGCACAGAAGGAAGCCCGCCCATCCAGCGCCAGCTCTGCGTGGCTGATGTGTACCAGAACGCGCCTTCCGGGCCAGCCACCGTGCCGCCAACCTCTGTGGTGGTGCCAGGAACGAGCTGGTAGGACTCCGGCTCTCCCTGCGCCCAGATGCGGCCTGTACTTCCCATCAGCGTCGGTACCACCATCAGGACGAGCGTCCATCCGAGTCTGGTGTTACGTGCTGGACATCGGGCCATCTGGACCACTCCTTTCTCATGTTGTGCCTTCTGTCGAAGCGTCCTTGCCCCCACCGTGAGCAACGTCTATGCCATGGTCAGTGCGGCTCGAGATTCTCGTTGGGGCGCGGCACAGCACAGGGTCACGGGTCACTGCTGCGCACGAACCGGGCACACAACTGGTCGGATCGTGCGCAGGTCTCTGTTGGTGACGAGACATGCCGCTGCGTGTTCCTGAGAGGTCGACTCACGAGACGGGAGTCGGGTGGCCGTACTGTCCCTGCAGTGCTGACGCTTCGGTGGCAAGAAAGGGGTTGATCGCGATCGCCCGCTGCAGCAGCGCCCAAGCATGGGTGCGCTGGGAATCTCCGCCTTGGGCGAGAAGGAGACGTGCCGCGAGGAGCAGCGCTCGGGCGTCCGGAGCGTTGCGTTCGATCAGAGGATTGAGCTGCGCGAGGCCGTCTTGGAGAAGCTGGGAACGCCGTTGTGAGGCTGCCGATCGAGCCATGTGCTGTTGCAGTCGTGCTGCACTTCTGAGCAGCTCGGGGTGGCTGGGATCGATCCGTTGCGCTTCGCCCAGCGCGGACTCTGCCTCGACGGTTTCGAGGAAGCCCTCCTCGTGACCGGGCGTCTCGCACCGCTCGAACACGAACAGCTCGGTACGCGCGCGTCCCAGATGGCATCTTAGATCGCTTGGTGCCAGCTGGGCAGCGGCGCCGAACGACGAGCGTGCCCTGTTGATACTGCTCAGCCACGGGTCGCTCATCGGTTGTTCCTTGGCCGCCTGAAGGAGATGCAGATCACCTGAAATGAGATGGGCTTCGTAGATCCATGGTGCGATGTCGATGAGCATCGCGCATGAATGGAGGGCCTCGTCAATTTGCCCTTCGTGTGACGCGACCATGGCTTCGAGCAGCTGATGAGACGAGCCCGTGCTGTCCTCGATTCGTCGCCACCATGTCATCAGCTCGTGGCCGAACTTCGACCGGATCTCCTCGAGGCGGAGTTCGCGTAGCCGCGCCTCGCGAATATGCTCTACTTCCGCGAGGTCCCTGCGGTATAGCCCGCCAACGGTGCGTGCCATCGCAAATGCGCCTTCGGTCGTCCGGTATCCAGACTGCCACGCCGCGTGAAGATGGTGTGAGGCCTCCTCCAGCTCGTCCAGCTCGAGATGTGCCTCGCCGAGCGCCTGATGGCCAGCACCTCGAACCGTGCCGCCGGCCGAGGCCATGGCAGTGCGGACCGAGGCCATCTGCTTGCGAGCTTCGGCGATATGGGGACGGATGTCGTGCAGTGGGACGCTTCGTGCTTTCCAAAGGTACGACTTCGTCTCCGCGACTCGGTGACCCATCTTTGCAGCGACAAGTGCCTCTTGTGTCGCAGACCATCGAGCGTGAATCCAGAGGGAGCCGAACGCACTTGCGGCGGCGAGGACCAGCACGAGAACGGCCGTCACAAAGGGTCGACGGGCGACTGCCTTCGCCGCGACGTACCGCAATGTCGGTCGAACGGCAGACACCGGGTACCCCTGCAGAAACGCCCGCAGATCATCCGCTACAGCGACAGCGGCGGGGTATCTCTGGTTGGGGTTCTTGTCGAGGCACCGCATGACGATGGCTGCAAGGTCCCTCGGGATCTCCTTGCTGTGGTCCTTCAGGGGGATGGGCTCGCTCGCAACGACGCGCTCGAGGATCTCGCGCTGAGTGGTCCCGGTGAACGGAGGATGCCCGCCGAGGACGGCGTACATCGTGGCGCCCAGGGAGAACACGTCGGACGGCTCGCCGATCGCCGCGGCGTCTCCTTTCGCCTGCTCGGGCGCCATGAACGCCGGAGTGCCCACCACGTGGCCGACCTCGGTGAGCTCCAGCGGAACGGTGGAGTCGGCCCGCAGAGGTCTGGACTGTTGTGTTGGTCGGACATTGTCACCTCGAATGGAGAGGTTCCGCGACAGACCGAAGTCGAGCAAGTAAGGATGCCAGGTGCCGTCCTGACGGCGTTCGACCATGATGTTGGACGGCTTGATATCTCTGTGGATGAGGTTGACCTGGTGTGCGGCGGCCAGAGCTGTGGCGACGCCGGCTCCGATGCCGAATAGCTCGGCTTCGAGAAGCTCGGACGGGATCGCGGCGCAGTTGATCGTGACGAAGCTGGAGACGCGGCGGTCGGATGAGAGGTGGACAGTGCGGGCGAGCGGCTCTTTACCGACGCCGGTCTCGCCAACGAGGAGAACCGGCAAGCGGCTTGCCACAGCTGCGGCAATCTGTTCGTAGACAACCGACATCGCCGGCGAGCGGCAGACAATATAGTCGTCAGGAAACACCAGACCGCTGCGCTGTGGACGAAGGTTGATCGGCGGTCTGGACGCGTCGTGGGAAAGGCTGTGACGGAACAACCGGAACACGGCTCTGAGTAGGGGCACGACCTCTCGCTCGCCCGGTACCACGCCGCAGATGAGAAGCCCGTGGAGCTCGCCGTCGGCCGTCGCGCCGAGGACGCTGATGATGGGCGGCTCGCCCTGGAGGTACTGTACGGACGGCTTGTGCGCATCGGAGCCGTGACGGAGCTGTGCGAGTCTGCGAGTCACTCCGGGATGGTCCGTGAGGCCGGTCCATTGACCCCACGAGGCGTGCACGACCGGATCGGGACCCTCGAGCCACGTAGCGATGCAGCCGCCGTGGGTGCCGAGCCCCTCGAGGAAGCTGTGGAGCGCGTGGCCGAGGACCGGCCGAGGCTGGGTCAGCTCGGCGATGAGCTGCTCGAGAGGCCGCTGCCAGGACCCAATACCGTGCGCGAAGCAATCGGCGCCGGTGACCTCGGTGGACTGGCTCTGACAGCTCACCTTCGGCGCGTCGCCGTCAGGAGGCATGCCGAGGGAGACGGCGAGCTCGGTATCTCTGGCCGCAGCTTCCTCGAGGCAGAGTGTGACACCTCCAAAGGTCAGTCGGTCCCCCGGATGGACGGCGGAGCTGGTGACGAGCCGCCCGTTCACGAATGTGCCGTTGGTAGAGGCGGTGTCCCGGACCTCAGTCGCGCCGGAGGTAGGGTCGACCGTGAGCACGGCGTGCTGTCGAGAGACCGACTGCTCCCGCAGCACGAGGTCGTTTCCTGGGTGTGTTCCGAGGGAGTTGGCACCGGGCTGCACGACGTAGGAGACAGCAATACCGCTGTCGTTCCCCGACAGGCGAAACCGCACCTGCGTTGTTCTCACCGGGCCTCCTTGGTCAATGGTACACCGAAGCTTCGGTTGGAGGGAGAGTCGAGACACCGACGACGGCCAGCGTGAGTACCGGTGATCTTGGGTGCATGCGTTCGCTGACGAGTTGGTGGCTGCGACGCAAATCAACAGGCCGTTCGAGATCGAGCACCTCAATGAGGGCGATCGGGATGTCCATTCGATCGCCGGGCTGTCCGACTGGTCGGTGCTGATGCCGTTCGGTCCGATCGACCGGCTCTCGTTCGACGCTCGGCGGCACGTCGGGTACCACCGCGAGGAGATACTGCGGATCAGGCGGTAGGCGAGAGCCGGATGGAACCGCGGTTCTCGTCGCTGAAACCCTGCCTTCGCAGGACGCCTGTAACCATTCGGGCGCTCGTTCGTTCTAATGTTCTAGAACGAGAGGAGCCGATGGACGCCCGACTGGATCACGCAAGCCCAGTTCCCCTGTACCACCAGCTGGCGGAGTCGCTGCGATGGCGGATCTCGACTGGGGAGCTGAGGCCTGGAGATCGACTGCCGCCGCTGCGAACGGCCGCGGCTGATCTGGGTGTGAACCTCCACACCGTGCGCGCTGCGTACAACGTCTTGGTCCGCGAAGGCTTGTTGGTGAGCGAGGGTGCTCGCGGGACTCGTGTCGTCGAGGCTTCGCCGGAGACGGTCTGGGTGCGGGGTGAGCTGGCGGAGCTCGTGGCGCGGTTCCGTGGCGAGGCACGGGAGCGGTTTGACATCCAGCCGCAGGAGCTCGCACGGCTCGTCGTCGAGCTGCCTGCATGGTCGCTGGCCCGTACGCTGTCGGTGGTCGAGTGCAGCACGGCACAGTGTCTGGACCATGCTCGTGAGCTCGAGCAGCGGCTGGGCTTGAGCGCGGGCGCGTGGTCGTTGGAACGCGAGGGCGAGCCGCCACCCGGAGTGGTGGTGGCAACGTACTTTCACTACGCCGATGTGGTGCGTCGATGGCCGCACCGGCACGACGATATGGTGTTTGTGGCGGTCCATCCGGATCCGGCGCTCGGTCTTGAGTTGGAACGTCGCTTCCCGGAGATGGACACCGTGCTCGCGTTCGAGCTCGATGCCACCCGATCTGCCAATCTCGCAGCCGACCTGAAGACGGTGCTGGACACCGACCGCTGGCGGATCGAACCGATCGGTAGCGGCAGTACTGCCGAGGCGTTGCGCACGGACGCCCCAGTGTGCTTCTCGCCACGCGCGTGGGCGGCTCTTGATGAGCCGGCGAGAAGCGCCGGATCGGCTGTGCGCGTGCGGTATGTGATCGCCCACGACTCTCTGGAGGCAGTTCGACGAGGCCTGGCGGCACCACTGTGATCGCCTGGAGCGCTCGCCAGGATCTGAATGGAATTGGAGGAACGAGATGAGGCAACACCACGCAACACGGAAGCTGAGCCCATCGATCATGGCGCTTCTGATAGGGGTTGTTCTGACGATGACAGGAGGAGGTGGTGCCGGCGCCGTTGACCTGGACCGGGCCGCTCCATCCGCAGGGCTCATGCAGGATCCAGACGTCTCCGCAACGCATATTGCGTTCCGATGGGCCGATGATCTGTGGCTCGTGCCGCGGGAAGGAGGGGTGGCAGTGCCCCTGGTCAGTCCTCCGGGGAGCGAGCTGCGGCCGAGATTCAGTCCGGACGGGCAGAGCATCGCGTTCGTGGCCTCCTACGACGGCGATATTGATCTCTACACGATGCCCGTGGCCGGCGGCGTGCCAGTCCGGGTGACCCATCAGCCGTCGTGGCAGCTGCTCAGCGACTGGACCCCTGACGGTCGCCTTCTCTACTCCGCTGAAGGCAGCTTCGGGGTCGTCGGTAGGTCGGCGCTGTACACGGTGCCGGCAACCGGAGGCATGCCGGAGCGCGTGCCGGTGCCCCACGGCTCGGAGGCGGCGGTGAGCTCCGATGGGCGCTGGCTGGCGTATATCCCGATGGATCCGCGATGGAGCCAGGGGTGGAAGCGGTACGTCGGTGGCAGCGCCACTGACATCTGGATGATCGATCTGGAGACACCCGGTAGCGAGGGGCAGGTCATCACCGAGTGGGAAGGTACCGACCTGCATCCGATGTGGCACGGCGGCACCTTCTACTACCTTTCGGACGCCGGCCCGGCGCACCGCCGCAACCTGTGGACGTGGGAGCCTGCCACCGGTGAGCGCCGGCAGCTGACGTTCCATAAGCATCTCGACGTGCGCAGCCCTTCGATCGGCCCCGGTCCCGACGGAAACGGCGAGATCGTGTTCATCGTCGGCAATGAGCTGCGTCTGCTCGATCTGGTCACTGGTGAGGAGCAGGCTGTGGACATCCGGGTCACAGCGGCTCGCGAGCAGCTGCGACCGCGGCTGGTGGATGTCAGCGAGTCCATCGGCCTGTTCCATCCAGGTCCCGACGGCAAGCGTGTTGCCGTGGAGGCGCGTGGCGATATCTGGACGTTGCCGGCTGAGCACGGCACGCCTCGCAACCTGACGCGAACAGATAGTGTCGCGGAGCGCTATCCGGCATGGAGCCCGGACGGGCGTTGGATCGCGTACTTCTCGGACCGTTCCGGCGAGTACGAGCTGTACGTGATCCCGAGCGATGGGTCGGGTGGGGAGCGACAGGTCACCTCGGGCCATCAGACCTTCTTCTATCCGCCGGTGTGGTCGCCGGACTCCGAGTATCTCGTATTTCAGGAGAAGACTGGAGATCTCTGGCTGTGCACTGTCAGCGACGGGCAACTCCAGAATGTCGCGACTGATCCATGGCCGAGCACGACCCCGTCGGGTCGACGGTCAGTCTCCTGGTCTCCTGACAGCCGTTGGATCGTCTTTGACCTGAGCGAGGAGGCGATCGACGGTGTCCACTCGCTCTGGCTGTATGACACCCGGGACGGTGAGAAGCATCGGATCACCAGCGCGATGGCAAACGAGCAGCTGCCGGTCTTCGGGCGGGACGGCGAGCTCCTGTACTACGTCGCTCAGCGCGCGTTCGAGCCGACCGGCAGCGCAGTGGAGTTCGCGTTCGCGTACGAGGACACCGAGGTGCTGATGGCGATGCCGCTGCGTGGCGATGTGGAGCACCCATTCGCTGCGCGCTCTGACGAGGTCGAGTGGTCAGACGGCGAGAAGAACGGAGGCGACGAGACGTCCACCTCACCCGAGGACGACGACAGCGCGAAGACGGGCGAGGTTGCCATCGAGCTCGACGGGCTCGAGGAACGGGCGTACCGGCTTCCTGTGGCCTCAGGGAGCTTCACGGGGTTGTCGGTCGCGGCCGACGGTACGCTCGTGTACGTGCGCCTCTCAGGGGGCGACGTCGACGACGAGCCTGCAGTGGTCCTCCTCGATCCGACCTCGGAGGACGGGGATGAGAAGGTCGTCGCTTCCGGGCTGCGCAAGATCGTGCTGTCCGCCGACGGCTCGGTCCTTGCTGGTCGTGGCGGTGACGTGAAGGCGCCGTCTCTGCTCCCGATCGAGCCGGACGCGAAGGCGAAGGAGCCCGTGACGGCCGGGATGCTGACTCGTATCGATCCGCGTCGCGAGTGGCGGCAGCTGTTCGACGATACCTGGCGCCTGTTTCGGGATTACTTCTACGATGAGGGGATGCATGGCGTCGATTGGCTCGCAGTGCGGGACCGTTATGCCGCGCTCCTGCCGAGCTGTGCAGCACGCTCTGATCTGAGCTTCCTGATCCGGCAGATGATCGGCGAGCTGAATGTGGGGCATGCGCGCTACTCTGATCCGCCGGGCGGTGGCAACGTCGGCCCCGGGGTCGGCGTCCTCGGGGTGGACTTCGAGCTGACGAACGATGGCTACCGGTTTGCGAAGATCTATCGCGGACCGTCCTGGGAGCCCGGTTTGCACAGCCCGCTAAGTGCTCAAGGTGTCGACGTGAGCGAAGGGGAGTACCTGCTGGCGGTCAACGGCGTACCCGTCGATTCCGAGCAGGATCCCTGGGCGCCGTTCGTGGGTCTCGAGGACCAGGAGGTCGTGCTGACTGTCGCTGGGAGCCTGGAGGATGACGAGACCGTCAGGGATGTGGTCGTGAAGACGCGTTCCTACAGCTGGGAGCGGAACCTGCGGTACCGCGCGTGGGTCGAGGCCAACCGGCGCCACGTGCTCGATGCCAGTGACGGGCGGATCGGCTACGTCCATCTTCCGAACTACGTCACTGAAGGTCTCAACATGCTGATCACGCAGTACTTTCCACAGCAGGGGATGGAGGCGATGATCATCGATCAGCGGTTCAACGGTGGCGGTTGGACCCCGCACCGGTTCCTCGAGATCCTCAACCGTCCGCCGATCGGGTACCGTGCGCGCCGAGACGGAAGAGACCGGCCGGTGCCCGCACAGGCTCACTTCGGGCCGAAGTGCCTGCTCATGAACGAGCACTCGGGATCCAGCGGCGACATGTTCCCGTGGATGTTCCGCGATGCTGGGCTCGGTCCGCTGATCGGCCGACGCACATGGGGTGGGGTGGTTGGGCTGTCCGGAAACCCCGGGCTGATCGACGGGTCGCAACCGGTCGTGCCCAACAATGGGACCTACTCTGTCGATGGCGAGTGGGTCGTGGAGGGCTGGGGCGTCGAGCCGGACATCACAGTGCCGGATCGTCCGGTGCACGCGACGGATGCTCCGGATGCCACACTGAACGTCGCGGTCACGACCATGCTCGAGGCGCTGGAGGGACCCCATTTTGAGGCACCGGAACCTCCGGCGGGACCGGACCGCAGCGGGATGGGCGTTCCCGAGGACGAGCGCTAGTCGACGACGGATCCAACGAGGCTGGCGACCGGCTCCAATGGCTGTCACAATCCGCCAGGATCGGCGGGGAGGCGATGGAGCTCACGGAGGGCGAGGCGGTCGTGATCCCTGCAGGTACCAGCCACGAGTTCTGGAACGATGGGGAAGCGGTGGCCGAGATGATCATCGTCATGTTCGGCGAGGGCGCGTAGCGGCGGATGCCTCGATGGTCATCAGTACCGACTACTGGTGAAGGACGCGGCGTCGCCGGACGCCCAGCCACGTTGCGACCAGGAGAGAGACGACGGACAGCGCGACGGCTGCGGTGCGCAGAGGCGTCGAGCCGAAGACAACGCGGACTGAGTGTTGGCCAGTGGGCGCCGGGAATCGTATGGCGCCAGTATCCGCGTTGGCAAAGTGCGGCACGATGGCTTCATTGAGCTCGACGTACCACCCCGGGAAGTCGAACTGCCGTACTGCCACCAGGCCTGAAGACTCCATGTTGAGGTCGAAGCGGATGGTCTCTGTTCGCCAGGAGATGTCGGAAACGGTGCCCGAGCCACGCACGATGTCCACCAGCGGTGCAGGAGGGGGCCAGAGTGGAGTGCCTCGGGGTCGGTACTCCCTTCGGGACGACGCGGAAAGGTGACCATCGACGATACGGTCGGCGGTGAAGGCAGAAGCCGTTGCGTGAACAGCACTTGGCGGACGAGCGTGCGGTAGCGACACAAGGATGGCGATTGCTGCCGACCCGGCCGCTACAACCAAGCGGACGTGTTCCCGTCGGAGCAATGTGACACTGTGGCCGGCGAGGAGTGCCGTGGAGAGCACCGCCAGCTGCAGGAAGCGCCAGGGGAACTGGAACACCCGGATCGCGTCGACCGATCGCCAGACGAAGTCCGAGCCGGGTTGGGTCAGCCAGAGTGCCAGCAGCAGAACGGGCATCGCGGCCAGCACCGGGATGTCGATTGTGCGGGCACGCCGAGAGCGCAGCGTCCGTGCGCCGATCCCTGTCAGAGCTCCGCACGCGAGCACGAGGTGGATGACACCGAGGTGGACGGCGACGTGGTCGTCGTCCAGTGTTGACGGGGACGTATGACCCCACGACGGGACGATCCACTCAGCCGGCGAGAGCATGTGCTGCTCGTACCGAAGCCCAGGGTCGGTCAGCAGGCGTCGGGTCTCGATGAGGTTGGTGCCGGCGATAGCAGGAAGCCAGAAGTATGCCGTCGCACCCGCACCGAGGAGCGCTGCCGTCGCGAGGGTGGGTAGGGATCGCAAGCTTCTGTAGCCGATCAGCAGTGCCACGATGTGGACGGTCGCACCGAGCGCTGCGGCCAGGGCGGCTGGGTTGTGGGTGAGGAGTAGTGCGGCCGTCGCGGCACCGAGGAGCAGCGTGCTGCGCATTCCTGCGCAGCGGTGCACTGTCACGATTCCGAGAAACAGCAGCGGGAGCCAGACGAAGGCCAGCAGCTCCGCCCACGCCGAGCGAACGTACAGGTCGGCGACGAAGTAGGGCGCCGAGACGTACATCGCAGAGGCCACGAACCCGCCGGCCGGACCGGACACCGACCTTCCATACCAGAACATCGCTTGGCCTGCTGCGAGGACCGT
>CAZEJK010000067.1:0-23623 GCA_964512045.1 uncultured Thermoanaerobaculia bacterium | reverse complement strand
AATTAAGAACTTAGAACTCAACCCAGGCGCTTTGCTTCGAATTTTCGAAGATACGCAGTTTTGAGTCGCTAAGGGGTGACCATCCGACATCGATCATCAAGCTTTGGTTGATGGGTCCCTAGTACGGGGCGCACCGCCAAGAGGGCTCAAGGGCGCTTGGGTACGGCTTGTCCGGCCAGCTCGGAGACTGCGCCCAGGGTGGGGCCGAGGCCGTAGAAGGCTCCGCTGCCCGGGGAGTAGACAAAGGGGTTCAGCTTTTCCACCACGGGCACGCCGGCGTCGTTCAGGACAGCAGGGTCGGCCTTGACGTCCACGATCTCGCCGATGAACAGGGTGTGGCTGCCGGCCTCCACCGTCTTCGTCACCTTGCACTCCGCGATCAGGGGGAACTCCCGGACGTACGGTGCGTCCACCAGGTCGCTCTTGACCGGCGTCAGACCGGTGGCCGCGAACTTGTCGCGGGTGCGGCCGGAAACGCGGCCGACGTAGGCGGCGTAACGGGCCAGCTCCGCCCCGCCGATATTGACGGTGAAGGCCTTGCGGGCCATGATGTTGCCGTGGGAGTAGGTGGCCGGGCGCAGACCGATCATGACGGCCGCTGGGCTCGAGGCGCACACACCGACCCACGACGCGGTCATCAGATTGGCCCGCTCCTCGGTGTCGTAGGAACCGATGACCCACGCCAGGGTGGGAATGATCGCGGTACGGGCGCCCAGGGACGTCTTCTCGACGACCGGGGCCGCGGCTTCCGGTGTCGCCTCGTCGGGCGGGGCGGCGCCCCAACCGGTCAGAAGCAGGGTCACCGGGACCAGCATCAGGATCCATCGCCATTGATGTTTCATCGCAACCTCCGTTCGTGCCTGCCATCATGTTATCCCACCGCATTGGGCGCCACGTTCCCCATGGCACCAGTGTCCGCCTTCACGTGCTCGAGATCTCAGCGTCGAGGCGATTGATCTGCTCGCTGAATGGTGGGTCGTCGCGCTCGTCGCACAGGCCGCGGTTGAGATGACGTGGCTTGTGGTCGTGGTGGGGAGGTCAGCAGGGGGCGAGCGGTGCGTGCAGCTGGGCCTGGGCGCGACGCGCACCGGGGGTGGACGAGCCGTCTACAGAGCAGTTGACAGCTCGGTGTCTACATATAGAGTTGTATGTATGAGCACGAAGACGATTGCCGTCGACTCGCGCGTGTACGAGAGGCTCGCCGCCATCAAGGGCGAGGGAGAGTCGTTCTCGAAGGCCATCGACCGCTTGTTGGATGAGGTCGGTTCCGTGTGTACCGGGGCGGAGATCCTGCGAGGCCTCCGAATGGTGCCGGACCTTTCGGATGACGAGGCGGAGTCGATGCTCGCCGTCGTGCGGGAGAACCGCGATCAGGAGCGATGGACGGTCAATGATCTGCGTTGATACCACGTTTCTCGTGGACCTCTGGCGCACTCGCGACGATCCCGCTAGCGGGGCCCGCCGCGTTCTCGAGCGGCACTCAGGTGAGACGTTTGCGGTTCCAGCCCACGCGGCTGGCGAGTTCCTGGAAGGCGGAGCCCTGATCGGCGAAGATCGTTTCAAGCAGTCGCTGGCGCTGCTCAGGCTGTTCACCGTCGGTGACGTGACGCTCGAGACCGCTCGCGCGTACGCTCTGATCGTCGCCGAGCTGCGCGGTGGTGTCGGCTTGAACGGCCGCTCCAAGCCGGACCTGTGGATCGCCGCCTGGGCTGTCCATCACTTTGCTCCGCTGGCAACCCGCAACATCAAGCACTTCAGGAATATCCGACGTCTCGAGCTCCTGGAGTACGCGATCTAGCAGCATTGTCGTTCCTGGCCTTCACCGCCTCGGGCGGGGTCTTCACGGGGTCGAGGTGTGGCCCAACCGTACCCGGACACCGCCGACTGTCACATCATGGGCGGTATTTCCGTCGTGCGACAAGGTCAGGTTCAAGTTCAGCGCGCCCGACTCCGCCGTCAGCGTCGCCCCGTCGCTCGGCGTCAGGCTGTACGACGTCGGCACGGTGCTGGTCCGATTCGTACTGTCGTAGATGAGCTGTACTGACGAAGTCGCGTCCGTCAGCTTCATGAGTCGCGTCACGTCAATGTAGCTCCCGGCGTTGTCCAGATCGTAGTACACAGAAATACTCTCGACCTCGACCTCTTGCCCGTACAGTACCGCTGGGAGCGGGATACCGATGTTGAAGTAGACAGTTGCCGCGGACGAGCACTCGATGCGGACAGAGCCGTGATACTGCGGAAACGCCCCACAGCCGGAGTTTGGGTAAAACCAGCCCGACATCGCCGGGACCCACAGATAGCTATCGTCGCCACTCCGGAAACCCTTGGCCTCGACGAAGTCCGGCGAGTAGATCCCGACATCGCCGTCTGGCCCGACCTCCTCGGCGACGAGGCCGTACTGCCAACCCTTGACGTACAGGCCTCGATCTGTTGAGCCTTCGCCATCGTTCTCAACGGATAGGCCGTAGTTGCCGGTAGCTGGCACGCCTTCGACCTCGGCACCCGGTATCAGGCTGAATGCGTAGGGTGCGGCCAGGAGCGGCTGCCGAGGCGTGACGTCGGTGCCGTTCACGCTAACAGCGAGGTACAGCGACTCGTCAAAGTCGTTCGTGCGCAGGGGCTCACTCACGCCCAGTGCCACCGTGAACAGCCCGTCCTTCACCTGGACGTCGCTGTGCGTCTCCGGTCCCCACTCGGCCGTCCCGGTGTTCGGGTCATCGTACAGCGTGAACACCAGATCGTACTGCCCGGTGAGCGGGGTGCCGCTGTCACTGGTCAGGAAACCCTGGTAGCTCAACGTCGGTGGAGGCTGCGCCAGAATGAGCCTCGCACTGTCGTTCGTTCGGGGCGTCTCGGCCCCGTGGTCAACGACACTCTGCCGTACTTCCGGCGTTTGTCCCAGCACTCCACTTGTTGCGGACACCAGCACAACGACCATGGCATAGATACGTACATGTGGTCTCATCGGGGCCTCCAAACGCTCTGAAGGGGCGCAACCATCACAATCACGCGAGTGAATGTCAAGTCAAGCTATCGAAGATCAGCGACTTTCGCAATATCGCCGTGGAGATGAGTGTCAGTTCGGTGCCATAGTTCGGTGCCACGTACACACTTCCACACGTGTGCACATCCGTGCGACGCACACGAGAGAGTCTTCGCCGCCGCATTGTCTCAGGCACGCGGCCCCAGTCGTCGACCGCCTCGACGATACGGTGGTCTGGATCCTCAAGCTGCACTACCCTGTCTCTCAGACGGCACCAGGGCCGTCGGACTGGTGACGAGCAGCCAGACAGGGGGAGGCCGCGATGAGCACATCAACGAGCTGTTTTGCAGGAACACAAGGCTGGCGCGCGGAGATACAGCAGGCAGCCGGGGCAGCGGCAGTGCTGCTCCCCGTACTGGCTCTTCTGATCGTCGCGGCGGCGGCACCGGCGGCCGGTGGCTCCTTTCCG
Organism: uncultured Thermoanaerobaculia bacterium; assembly: GCA_964512045.1. GTDB lineage: Bacteria > Acidobacteriota > Thermoanaerobaculia > Thermoanaerobaculales > Sulfomarinibacteraceae > CAZEJK01. The sequence goes on along the minus strand of CAZEJK010000067.1, from coordinate 20,171 downwards.
GTCGACGATGTCACCGACATGACTCCGCTCCAACCGCTGACCAACCCCACCCAGGGGCCTACGAGTCGCGCTACCTGAGTGGATTCGGTGCCGGGGACACCTTCACGGTCATGTTTGAGGATCGTGCCGACGCCAGCACGATCAAGCTCAACAGCACCACCTCCGGACCGACCGGCTTCGCCGCCGTCAACACCGGTACCAACATCGCCGATACCCACTTCGTGGTCAAGGACTGGCCGGTCACGCTCGCATCGCCACCGCCGACTACCTGCGGTCAGCCTGCCGACCAGGTGACGTTCGCGTACAGAGCCTGGGCGTCGGTGGGCAACAACGCCGATCACCATTTCTACGTCTCCGACGACCTTACCTGCTGGATTTTGGTGGCGACCTTCACTATCGCCAATGACGCTGGCTTCACCGGAGCCCGTGGTTCCGTGTACTACGGTTTTCACGACATCATCGAGATCAATGGAACCTACTACGCTTGGGGCGAGTCGAATCAGGGTCAAACCATGGTCGTGCGCTCAGCCGAGGGCGACCACGTGTGGGAGGCGTTCGACTCCATTGGCGGCACCCAGGCCGCCGATGGCCCGCTGCAGATGCCCGAGTCAGCGACTCCGAGCGGCAACTTCTTCGATCTCGGGGACGATCGCGGTATCGGTAAGCTGCACGTTCGCGGCAACGACAGCGCCTTTCTCCTGGCGGTCAACACCGCTGCTCAGATGAGCCTTGACCCCGCCGACCTCGAAGCGGCGTTCCTCAACCCTGCCAACTGGACCTGGCACGACGACACAACTGGCTTGCCCACGACCCCGATCCTGGAGGCCACCGCGGATCACGACCTCCGTGAGGGGTGGCGCGTTCCGCCGCTGGACCCAGCCGACAACTCCTGGACCATCGTCTACACCGGTGACTACGGCGCCCCCTACGAGAAAGCCCTTGGCTACACCCAGGTCACCGTTCCGGTGGAGCTGATGTCCTTCACTGTGGAGTCGCAGGCCCGGCAACCGATGAGTCGATGATTCCGGTCTTCACGAGCTGACGAGTCGCTGACCGACGGTCAGTGCGGCAGAGCAGGCCGGTTCGGTCGCCGCAGGATCGCGTCGAGACGCTCGCGGACCTCTGGTCCGCATCGGGCCTTGCTGCAGACCATTGCTCAGCATTGGGGGAGAGGCGCCGCAACCTTCGTGGGTGGCAGGCATCCAATGCGGCCTCTCGCTTGCCGAATGCCAGCACGCCGACTTCTGCGGTACGTGGCTCCGCAGGCTTCACGCCTGGCTTCGCCAAGGGATCATCTTCGTACGCTGGCGCTTGCCAGCAATGCAAGCACTTGCTAGCATTGTCTGCGGGAGGTTCCGAATGGCGAACCTGAGTGTGAGGAACATCGACGACGCAACCTACGAGCGGCTGCGGGTCCGTGCAGCAGAGAACGGCGTGTCGATGGAGGAGGAGGTGCGTCGGATCATCAGGCGATCGGTGGCGGCGCCGAGCCGCCTCAGTCAGCTCGCACTGGAGTGCTTCGGCCCAGATCACGGTGTCGAGCTCGAGGTCGAGGCCAGACCGCCGCACGAGCCGCTGGACCTCGCGGGATGATCGTCATCGACACGAACGTCATCTCCGAGGTCATGCGGCGGGCTCCCGCTCCCGATGTGGTTGCCTGGCTGGATCATCAGGCCACTGAGGACCTGTACATCACCACCGTGACGATCGCCGAGATTGCGTACGGGCTGAGGGCGCTTCCCAATGGAGCACGGCGGCGTGATCTGTCAAAGCGTTTCGCCGCGTTCCTCGCCCGGGGGTTCGAGGACCGAGTGCTGAGCTTCGATCAGCATGCTGCCAACGAGTACGCCGATATCATGGGCCATCGCAAGGAGATCGGCCGGCCGATGGGCATTCTCGACGGCCAGATCGCTGCCATCACCCGGTGTCGTGGCATGCGGCTCGCCACCCGCAACATCCGCGACTTCGAGGAATGCGGAGTCGAGGTCGTCAACCCTTTCAACTGGGAGCAGGGTTGACGTCTGTTGCCGGGCTTCCGCCACAGAGCCAAGCAGGAGAGGTGCCACGCACCGCGGTGTGGCCTCGTGGTGCAGCTGATGGCCGTTGCGCGAGGGGATGATCGCCTCGCCTACGAGAAGAGTGGACGGTATGGATGCCTGTTACGCTCTGCGGCGACAATCCTGCGGGTGGGACGTCCGCGTTCCTCTCGAGCTGCGAGAGGCGTCGTACTCAGTCTGCGAGCCCACACCCTTGCACGGAACGCGGACCTCTGGTCCGCATCGGGCGCGACAGAGAAGCTGTCTGGGGCGTCGGGACCGACGTTCACGCCTCAGGTTGGTTCCTCGCCGTCCTCGTGTTCCGTTGTTCTCACGTGTTCGTCTCTTCAGCTGCAGATCTGCTGGCGGCCAACGGTCCCATGGCGATCAAGCCCACTGCGGGCCCCGGAGTCAGCACCACCAGCACGTACTGTATCGGGAGGACTGTCGCCAGCCACTGAACCAGCGCCAGGCTCACCACGGTGATGGAGAAGCCGATGCAGTTGACCAGGGTCAGCGCGCTGCCGACCAGCGCCTGGGGAGCGGTACGGGCCACCATGGCCGAGAACTGCGGGGAGTCGCCCACCACGGTCGTTCCCCACAGCAGCATGAACGCCAAGAAGAGCTCTGGAGAAGCGGCAAATAGCACAGGCGAAAGCAGGCAGCAGAGGCCGGAGGCGGCCAGCTGGACCGTTGCCACCCGGCTGCTGCCGTAGCGAATGGACACCAACCCGCCGAGGACACAGCCCAGGCTGCCCATGGCGATGATGGCAAAGCTCCATGCGGGGAGGCTCAATGGCTCATCGGGCCGATTGGACGCGTAGGCACTGAGAAAGAGGGGGATGAACGCCCACAGGGTGTACAGCTCCCACATGTGCCCGAAGTAGCCTGTGGCAGCGGCTCGCAGCTGGCGATGGCGAACCAGCAGGGTCGCCACGGCCCTGGGATGGAAAGGCGGCGCAGCGGTCCGATAGGGCCCGTCCGGAACCAGGAGAGCCATCAGCAGTCCGCCCGACAGGCAGACACCGGATGAGACGAACATGACCGTCTGCCATGGCAGCGCTTCAAGTGTACTTCTCAGCAGGTGGGGAAAGGCCGTGCCCAGGACCAGCGCCCCGACGAGGAACCCGAGGGCGTTGCCCAACCCCCGTGCGTACCAACCCGCAGCGATCTTCATGCCCACCGGGTAGATCCCTGCCAGAAAGAAGCCGGTGACGAAGCGCAGGGCGAGCAGGCTTGCAAGGTGAGTCGCCGCAGCTGCGGTCAGCAGGTTGGACAGGGCGCCGGCTGCTGCACAGAGCAGGAAGACCCAACGGGGGGAGTGGCGATCGGCGATGGAGAGGATGGCAAACACCAGCGTGCCGACGATGAACCCGAGCTGAACGGCGCCAGTGATCCATCCGGAAAGGGGAGGGGCCGATGGTAGGGTCCTCATCAGCTCGCCCAGTACCGCGTTCCCGGAGAACCAGATGGACGTGCCGGCGAACTGGGAGACGACGATCACCGGCAGGATCCAGGGTGGTCGGCGCCTCACGCCGGCCCCGGTTGGCCGCGGGCACAAAGGGGCCGTGCCGCAGCTCCCCTCATGCGCTCGCCAGGGCCTGATCAATGTCGTCGATCAAAGTCTGGACCGCCTCGACGCCAACCGAGAGGCGTACCAGGCTTTCACTGACCCCGGCCTTCTGACGGTCTGTGGGGCTCAGGGCCACATGGGTATTGGTCATGGGCTGGTTGGCCAGGCTGGTGACACCGCCCAAGCTGGTCGCCAGCTTGATGACCTGCAACCGGTCCATGACCCGCTTGGTGCCGTCGAAGTCCGAGTCCACCTCGAAGCTGAGCATGCCGCCGAAGCCGTCGAGAAGCTCTGTGGCGATGGCGTGGTCCGGATGGGACTCGAGTCCGGGGTAGTGCACGGCGGCGATCTTGGGATGGCCTTCCAGGAAACGCGCCACGGCCATGGCGTTCTCGTTGTGGCGTGCAATCCGAAGATCGAGGGTCTGCATGCCGCGAAGAATGAGAAAGGCGGACATGGGATCCATCACCCCGCCGAAGTGCTTCCGCAGCTCCCAGATCCGCTGGGCGTGGGGCGCGTTGCAGCAGACGAACCCTGCGGTGATGTCATGGTGGCCGCCCAGGTACTTGGTGGCGCTGTGGATCAGCGCATCCACACCCCAATCCGCGGGATGCTGGTTGACCGGCGAGGCGAAGGTGCCGTCGAGCAGCACGGTCGCCCCTTTGCCCTTGGCTGCGGCGGCCAGCTTGGGGACGTCGACAACTCGCAGCACGGGATTTGTGGGCGACTCCAAGTACAGAAGGGTCAGGCCCTCGTCGATCTCAGCCAGAATTCGCTCGGTGTCGGAGCAGTTGACCATCGTGACGTCGATGCCGAACCCCGGCAGGATGCTGTTCATCAGCTCGAAGGTGCCGCCGTAGATCTCCCGGGTGGAGACAATGCGGTCCCCGGTCCTGACATGGGCCATGATCGCCGTGGTGATGGCGGCCATACCCGAGCCGAACCCCAGGGAGCGTTCGTAGCCTTCCAAGTCAGCCAGCGCGTTCTCCACCTCCACCACTGACGGGTTGTCCCATCGGGAGTAGATGTAGCCGCTCTGGTTCTGGACCACATCGATCAGGTCGTCGGATGCGTCGAACTTGTAGGTGGCCGTCATGTAGATGGGGGGAATGACCGGTTTGCCTTTCATTTCTCGCTTTCCTTTCATCTCAGCTCGGCGGTTCTCACCGGCGATCTGCGCCAATCTCCTGCGCTCCACTGACTTCGGAAAGTGCTTGACGCACCTCAGGGTATGCCTGCGCTTTCCCAAAGCGCTGGAGCATCGGAATCGTGACACATCGTATCTGGCAGGACCGCTCAGTCGGGCACGTGATGGTCCAGGATGGGGGCGTCCGGCTGGGTCGCTTGTGCGGAGATGACGAGGTCTTTCCAGCAGGCCACCCCTCTGTCGTAGCCCGTGTCGACGGTGAAGTACGGGGCTCCGTCGCGATGCACCGTGAAATGGTCGGTATCGCACGTCACGCTGACGATCTTGGCACTCGTCGTCAGGCTGACAGGCGGGGCCACGATCTTCGGCCCCGACAGAATCGAACCTGCCTCCTGAGAGCCCTGCAGCGTCAACTGAACCGCCCAGGCCTGGGACGCACCCATGGTCAATCCGAGAGCTCCACACGCCACAAGGATGATCGTTCGTGCTCGCATTGCGGGTCCTCCTCTGAAGCTTTGGGCCCCCGGCTCCGTTGCGGGCCGTTGGATGGATCTCTTCTCCCATCCGTGGCACCCGGCACGTTCGAGGACGGCAATGAACGGCGACCACGTGGGACCAGTGTTCGTGAGTTCCGTGTCTCCTCGGAGTGATCCTAACAAAACCTGAGCTGAGCGTTTCGTGCCGGCGATCTGCACCAATCTCCGCATCGGGGTACGGCACGTGGCACCACGAGGAGCTGGAATGCCGGATCTCTCCGAGAACATGCGCAGTATGCGGAGCGGGGCTATACTCCGGGCCGTGGGCCGTCCGAGGTGTCCATGACCCCGTGCACGACGGCCTTCTGATCAGCATCCGGGAGCCAACGCTGGCCTCCCCGGATCCCGAGGGAGGGCACATGATCCGAAATCTGCGCGAAAGCGTTCTCCCCCCGGTCTCACTGGAGGAGTGGCGTGCCACGGTTGAGGCCGGCTTGAAAGGCCGTCCGTTCGAGAAGCTGGTGACCTCGACCCACGAAGGTATCGATATCCAGCCGCTGTACGCGGCGTCGAGCCGTTCGGATGCGGCGCCCCCGGGGTCTCCCGGCGCGCCTCCGTACCGCCGCGGGACGCGGCCAGTGCGGCAGGGCTGGCAGGTCTGTCAGGAGCACGTGCTCCCGGATCCAAGCGCGTGTGCCGAAGCAGTGCGTGCCGACGTCGATGGCGGGTGCACTGCCGTCTGGTTGCGCTGTGACCGCGCACTCCGGCTTGGAGCTGCGCCGGACTCGGTTGTCGGAGACGGTCTCGTCGCCAGCGGGGTGGCCGATCTGCTGACGGTGCTCGATGGCGTCGATCTGGCCGAGGTTCCGGTGATCATCGAGGCTGGAGCGAGCGCGCTCGCCGCAGCCGCTTCGCTGGCGGCAGTGGCAAACGCTCGTGGCGTCGATGGCGCGAGCCTTTCCGGCGCCGTGGTGTTCGACCCGCTGGCGACGCTTGCCACCGATGGCGAGCTACCGACGGGGATCGCGGGCTCCTACCGCCACCTTGCCGAGATGTGTGCCTGGGGCGCTGTGAACGCACCACACCTGCGGTTGCTGTCTGTGGACCTGACGCCCTATCACGATGCTGGCGCGAACGCCGTCCAGGAGCTGGCGTTGGCGTTGGCGACTGGTGTCGAGGGTTTGCGGCGAGTGTCGGCGCACGGTGTGGATGTCGACACCGCCAGCCGGTCACTGCTGCTCGTGGTCCCGGTCGGACGCAATCTGTTCATGGAGATCGCCAAGCTGCGGGCGTTGCGCATGCTCTGGGCCGAGGTGGAGCGCCAGTGCGGCATCGAGCGCGCGCCGCGGGTTGCGGTGCACGCCCGTACCGGGCGGTATGCCCTCACTCAGCGCGATCCGTGGGTCAACATGCTGCGCGGGACTACGACGGCGTTTGCGAGCGTGATCGGTGGCGCGGACTCCGTGTCGGTGGCGCCGTACGACGCGGTGATCGGCCTGCCGGACCGGTTCTCGGCACATCTGGCCACCAACACCCAGCATCTCCTTGCCGAGGAGGCCCATCTCGGCCAGGTGACGGATGCCGCCGGAGGGAGCTGGTACGTGGAGCAGCTGACCGATGAGCTTGCTGAGAGTGCTTGGGAGCTCTTCCAGGAGATCGAGGCGGCCGGCGGGATGGCTGCTGAGCTGCTCTCCGGCAGCGTGCTGGAGCGGATCGAGGGCGTGCACCAGGAGCGGCTGCGGGCTGTGGCGCGACGTCGCGATCCGATCACCGGGGTGAGTGCGTTCCCGAATGTGCGCGAGGAGCCGGTCCCGGCGCGTGGGGCGGATACCGCTGCGTTGCGCTCCGCGTTGGGCCGAACCGACGGCAACGTGGACGTCCGGATTCCGGACGGCAGTCTGCTGGAGCGGTTCGAGGCGGTGCTGGCTGCAGCCTCCAGCGGTGCGTCGTGGCGGGCGATCATGGCGGCCGTATGCGCGGGCGAGGAGCCTGCGGTGCTGACGGCGTTTCCCAGGCGTCGGGCGGCGCAGCCGTTCGAGGCGCTGCGCGACGCGTGCGATCTGCAGGCGGAGAGGACCGGGGTCAGACCGAAGGTCTTCCTCGCCAACTGGGGTCCGATGCCGCAGCACCGTGCTCGCGCCGAGTTCTCCGGGAACCTCGTCGAGGCGGCTGGCTTCGAGGCCGAGAGCAACGACGGGTTCAGCACCGTCGGGGAGGCGGTCGAGGCGTTTCAGGCTTCTGGGGCCGCGGTGGCAGTGATCTGCTCGTCCGATGACGCCTACCCGGATGTCGTACCGGAGCTGGCCTCGCGGCTCAAAGCTGCGGGCGGGCGCTGGGTGCTCCTGGCCGGTCGGCCCGGCGAGCATGAGGATGCGTGGCGGGAGGCTGGAGTCGACCAGTTCATCTACGTCGGCTGCGATGTCCTCACGACCCTGGAGACGGTCGTGCGCGATCTGGAGGTGATCCGATGACGAGCACCCGAGTTCCGAGCTTTGCCGCGATCGACTGGTCCCCGCGCACGGGCTCTGGGGAGCGGTCGGATTGGCTTCGTCAGGCGGAGGCTGCGACTGGCCGTTCGGTGGACGAGATGACCTGGTCGACGCCCGAAGGGATCGATGTGGCGCCGTTGTACACCGCGGCCGATCTGGAGGGGGTGGAGCACCTCGACTCGCTGCCCGGGTTCCCTCCGTTCGTGCGCGGCCCGTACCCGACCATGTACGTCCAGCGACCGTGGACGATCCGCCAGTACGCCGGCTTCTCGACCGCCGAGGAGTCGAACGCGTTCTACCGGCGCAACCTGGCCAAGGGTCAGAAGGGGCTGTCGATCGCGTTCGATCTCGCAACCCACCGCGGCTACGACTCCGACCACCCGCGGGTGGTGGGCGACGTGGGGATGGCCGGCGTGGCGATCGACTCGATCGAGGACATGCGGATCCTGTTCGACGGCATTCCGCTGGACCAGATGAGCGTGTCGATGACCATGAACGGCGCGGTGCTGCCGGTGATGGCGCTGTACATCGTCGCCGCCGAGGAGCAGGGAGTTGCGCCGGAGCAGCTCGCCGGGACCATCCAGAACGACATCCTCAAGGAGTTCATGGTCCGCAACACGTTCATCTACCCGCCCGAGCCGTCGATGCGGATCATCGCCTCGATCTTCTCCTACACCGCGAAGCGGATGCCGCGGTTCAACTCGATCTCGATCTCGGGCTACCACATGCAGGAGGCCGGGGCGACCGCGGACATCGAGCTCGGCTACACCCTGGCCGACGGCCTCGAGTACATCCGCACGGGTCTGGCAGCCGGGCTTGAGATCGACCGGTTCGCACCGCGGCTGTCGTTCTTCTGGGGGATCTCCATGAACTTCTTCATGGAGGTGGCCAAGCTCCGCGCCGCGCGGCTGCTGTGGGCGCGGCTGGTCCACCAGTTCGGCCCGTCGGACCCGAAGTCGATGTCGCTCAGAACCCACTGTCAGACCTCGGGCTGGAGCCTCACCGCCCAGGATCCCTACAACAACGTGATGCGCACCTGCGTCGAGGCGCTGGCGGCGGTCCATGGCCACACGCAGTCGCTGCACACCAACTCGCTGGACGAGGCGCTGGCGCTGCCGAGCGACTTCTCGGCGCGGATCGCGCGCAACACCCAGCTCTACATCCAGCAGGAGACCGGCTCCTGCCGGCCGATCGACCCGTGGGGCGGCTCCTACTACGTGGAGCGGCTGACCCACGAGCTGGCCGGCCGCGCGTGGGCGCACATCGAAGAGATCGAGGAGCTGGGAGGGATGGCGAAGGCGATCTCCACCGGCATTCCGAAGATGCGGATCGAGGAGTCGGCGGCGCGCGCCCAGGCGCGAATCGACTCCGGGCGCCAGACGATCGTCGGGGTCAACCGCTACCGGCTCGCCGAGGAGCAGCAGCTCGAGGTGCTCAAGGTGGACAACTCGGCGGTGCGGGCAGCGCAGGTGGCACGGCTCGAGAAGCTTCGTTCCGAGCGCGATGACAGGGCGGTTCGAGAACGTCTCGCTGCATTGACCGCAGCGTGTGCCGGCGGTGAGGGGGACCTCCTCGAGCTGGCGGTGGACGCCGCCCGGGCCAAGGCCACGGTCGGCGAGATCTCCGCGGCGATGGAGGAGGTGTTCTCCCGCCACGAGCCCACCATCCGGTCGATCACCGGTGTATTCTCGGGGGAGATGGAGCAGGCAGCGGACGAGGCGTTTGCCCGGGTCACCAAGCAGGTGGAGGCGTTCGCGGAGCGCGAAGGCCGGCGGCCCCGGATTCTCGTGGCGAAGATGGGCCAGGACGGTCACGATCGGGGCCAGAAGGTGATCGCGACGGCGTTCGCGGACATCGGCTTCGATGTGGATGTGGGTCCGCTGTTCCAGACGCCGGAGGAGACCGCGCGCCAGGCCGTCGAGAACGATGTCCACATCGTCGGCGTGAGCTCGTTGGCCGCCGGTCACCTGACGTTGGTGCCGGAGCTGCGCACCGCGCTGGCGGCGCTCGGCCGTGAGGACATCCTGATCGTGGTCGGCGGGGTGGTTCCGCCACAGGACTACGACGCACTGTATGCGGCGGGAGCGGCGGCGATCTTCGGCCCGGGCACGGTCATCGCCGAGGCGGCCGGGAAGCTCCTGGATGTGCTCGGGGGTCGGGACGACGCAGCGTGATGGGAGAGCCTCCGGCCAGGTCGCCTCGCCGCAACGCGTTGCCGTCCGTTGACGATCTCGCCGACGGCGTGGTCGCCGGTAACCCAGCCGTCTTGGGACGTGCGATCACGCTCGTCGAGAGCCAGCGACCAGAGCACCAGCATCTGGCGCAGGAGCTCCTCGGCCGGCTGCTGTCGCGCACCGGCGGCGCTCACCGGGTCGGCATCTCCGGTGTGCCCGGCGTGGGCAAGAGCACCTTCATCGATGCCCTGGGCCGGGTGCTGATTGAGCGCGGTCATCGGGTGGCGGTGCTGGCGATCGATCCGTCGTCGGCCCGTTCCGGAGGCTCGATCCTCGGCGACAAGACGCGGATGTCGCAGCTGGCGCGCGATGAGCGCGCGTTCATCCGCCCGTCGCCCACCGGCGGCTCCCTCGGCGGCGTCGCGAGGACCACCCGCGAGACGATGCTGCTGTGCGAGGCGGCCGGCTTCGACGTGGTCCTGGTGGAGACCGTCGGCGTCGGGCAGTCGGAGACCCTGGTAGCGGACATGGTCGATTTCTTTCTGGTGCTGATGCTCGCCGGCGCCGGCGACGAGCTGCAGGGGATCAAGCGCGGCATCATCGAGATCGCGGACATGCTGGCCATCAACAAGGCCGACGGCGACAACCTGCACGCCGCCAGGCGGGCACAGCGGGAGTATGAGAACGCCCTCCACTTCATGCGTCCCGCCTCGCCGACCTGGATCCCGCCGGTGGTCACCTGCTCGGCCGTGGAGGGGACCGGGCTCGACGAGCTATGGGACCGTGTCCTCGAGCACCACCGGCTTGTCGAGGAGTCCGGCGAGCTGATGGAGCGCCGTCGCCAGCAGCGCCTGAAGTGGATGTGGGCGATGGTCTCCGAGCAGCTGATGGACGCACTGCGCCGCCACCCCGAGGTCACCGCCCGCGTCAACGACCTCGAGCGCTCCGTGCTCGATGGCGCCACCACCCCGACCGCCGCCGCCCGCGCGCTGCTGAAGGCGTTCGGGGCGGTGTGAGTGTCGTTGCCAGCGCTACGCTCAGGCCATGGCTTCGATCCAGCCGTGCACGAAGTTGATTAGCCAGATCCGGCTGCAGCCGATGACCTCGTCTCGGTGGTACTGTCTGTTCGCTGGCGCCGGCGAACGACCGTCGCGGGGTGGAAAGGCCCCCCAACACCACGGCGTGCCAGCAGCCCTCGGAGTGGCGCTCAGGCGAGCCGGTTGTCCCGCGCCATGAACGACGGGGGGCGTCGGCCGGCGGTTCCCCGAACGGGTTTCTCCGCAGGCCGAGGCGGGCCCAGGGTGACACCGCAGGGGTGCTCTGCGACTCGTTCCACGGCCTGCCGTCACACAAGGAATGGTCCCTGGAGAACATCGGCCGATGGTATCAGCCGACCCCGGGCGACGTTCGGACCGTCCCCTCGATCCACCCGCCGACGGAGTTGGCGAAGGGGTTTCTGTCTGAGGAGCGGGCGCAGATGCTGCTGAGCTGGCACCAATGCAAACCGGGGCGAGAGGATCGCTTCTGGGGCTTCTCGGTTCAGCTGTCGGGAGCGATGATCGACAGTGAAGGGAAGTATGTTCGATAGCGGCTCGCATCTCGCGTGAGCAGGTCGAAGCCGGAAACGGCAGCGTGCGCCCCGATATAGAAGTCAGGCATCGGTGAGCGTCTCGCTCCCTGTCGACGTCGGTACTCCATGAAGCACTTACCGGCGAGAAACGCCGCTTCCCAGGGAAGCGGGAGTCGCACGAAGGTGGTCCTTGGAACCGCGTCCTCGAGCTCCTCTATGCGCTCGAATCCGACCGAAACCTCGGCGTAGATGATCGGGTTGATGGCAAGTGCCACGTCATCGGCCAACCGTTCAATCTGTCGTGACGACCACTCGAACCACTGGGGGTCATCCGTCAGCACATCGAGCAGCACGTTGCTGTCAATGAGAACGGTTGTCACTCCTCACCTCGAGTGAGGGCCATGATCTCGTCCGTCGTCATCGACACCGTTGTGGTGCCGCGCAGACGCGCCACGATCGAGCGGCCGCGGCGTCGGGAGCCTTGCACCTTCCGCAGTACCACGGTCTCGCCGACGACCTCGAACTCGACCTCGGTGCCGGGATGGATTCCGAGTCGCTCCCGAATCTCCACCGGAACGGTGACCTGTCCTTTTGACGTGACCTGCACGTTGACCTCCTGAGTAAGAGTTTACGATTTCTTACTCCCGACTGCAACGTGGATCTGGCTGCAATCGATGGTGCCAGGCCCAGAAGCTCGTTCACATCGTCCGGGGAGGGGGCGGAGAATCGGTGTCAGGTTCTGAGAGCCGCAGTTACGGTTCGCAACGACGGAAGAGCGGACCTGGCGTTCCAATCATCTCGTGGCGCAACCTGGGCAACCCTTCCTCCTTCTGCCCGGTACTGCACCACAAGAACGTCAAGGGTCATCTCGCAAGTACTTGGGTGATGAGAGGTGGATCTCCGCAAGCCAGGGTATTCTGTGGCCTGACACTTCGAGACTCATCGGACACCAGGACCGGAGGCACGACATGGTGAAGGACCAGACATCCGGCGGAGGCGGGCGCAGGTTCACTGACGAGGGTGGCGGCATCTCGTCCGCCATCGGCCCCGACCTCAGCATCGAGGGGACGCTGTCGGGTAAAGGAAACCTCGAGCTGAAGGGCCAGTTCGAGGGGGAGATGGACATCGACGGCCAGGTGTGGATCCGCAAAGGCGCCCGCCTCAAGGGCTCGATTACGGCTACCGACCTGGTGGTGGAGGGCGAGGTCGAGGGCACCATCAGGGCGAAGAACATGGTCGACCTGCGTGAGTCCAGCCGGGTATGGGCCGACATCACCGCGGCCCGGATCGCTGCTGCCGAAGGCAGCGTCTTCGAGGGCCAGATCGCCATGTCGGGTTCACAAGCCGGGCACGGTGGGGTGGTCACCTACCGCGAGAAGCGGAAGGAGTCCTAGCCCTAGTCCGAGCTCCTGCTCGGGATGGGTGCCGATGATGGGTGCCACACTCCATTGTCGCCTCGTTCTGCAAGCGCACCGGCCGATGGCATCAGCCGACCCCGGGCGCCGCTGCGAGGGCCGCCTCGATCCAAGCGCGGACGGAGTTGATCAGCCACATCCGGCTGCCGCCGGCGATCTCGTCTCGGCGGATGATCGCTTCGCGGATTCTGCCTTCGGCGAGGAGCTGCTCGCGGTAGGTGCCGGGGAGCAGGCCGCAGCGGACCGGCGGAGTGACGAGCTCGCCGCTGCGTTCCACGACGATGTTGGCGACCGTCGTCTCGGTCAGCTCGCCGTCAGGGTTCCAGAGGAGGACGTCGTCGGCAATGGGGTGCTCGGCGCGGGCTGACTCGTAGACCTCGCGGTGGGTGGTCTTGTGGTAGAGGAAGCGGTTGTGGGGGTCGATGGGTCGTCGGGCCAGCTCCAGGCGCCACGGCTCGGTGTCAGCGGATGAGGATGGCAGCGGCATGACCTCGGTGTGGATCGCGCCGTCGCGGGCGACGAGGAGCCGCACGCGGTGGGCGGACGTGAGACCGTCTATGCAGCGCGTGAGCGCGTGATCCACTGATTCAGGGGCAATCGGAACGTCGAAGTACTCGGCCGAGGCCAGCAGGCGACGCCGGTGGCGATCGTCGAGCCAGAAGCCGCGCTCGGGCTCCCAGAGCAGCGTCTCGAGGAGGCTGAAGTCGGGCGGCATGGGTGTCGTGAGCACGGCGGCCTTGGCGTGGCACTCGCGCCACTCGTCCTCGGCGGTGGAGTCCCAGACGATGCCGCCGCCGACGCCGTACTCGGCGACTCCGGTGCTGCGGTCGATCGTCACCGTGCGGATGGCGACGTTGAACCGGCCGGTCCGGTTCGGAGCCAAGTGGCCGATGGTCCCGCAGTAGACGCCGCGCGGGCTCCGCTCGAGCTCGGCGATCCGCTGCATGCTCCGCCGCTTCGGGGCGCCGGTGATCGAGGCGGCCGGAAAGGTCGCGGCCAGCAGCTCGGTCAGCGGTGCGTCCACCGTGGCGGTCACGGTGCTGGTGAGCTGCCAGACGGTGGGGTAGCGCTCCACATCGGCGAGGCGCGGAACGTCCACCGTGCCGGTCCGGGCCACGCGGCCGAGGTCGTTGCGGACCATGTCGACGATCATCACGTTCTCGGCTCGATCCTTCGCGGAGCCGGCGAGCTCGTTGGCTTGTGCCTGGTCGTCGGCGCTCCACAGGCCTCGAGGGCGGGTTCCCTTCATCGGACGACTGGTGACGCGATCTCCGTCGATGGCCAGGAACAGCTCGGGGGATGCCGAGCACACGGCGTGCGTTCCGATATCGACATAGGCGCCCTCGCCACCTCGCTGCGCGTTCCACAGGCTGGTGGCAAGGGCCATCGGATCCCCGGACAGCTCGGCGTGTAGCCGTTGAGTGAGGTTGACCTGGTAGCAGTCGCCGTCGGCGATGGCACGGTGAATCTCGTCGATCGTCTGCCCGTACTCAGTGCGGTCGGCATCCATCTGCCACGCGCCGACGGACGGCTCGCCGGATACGGAAGGAGGCTCGATGACCTCGGCACGCTCGTACAGCCCGAACCAGAGTAAGGGCAGCGACCCGCGCAGGTGCGTGCTCAGCTCGGGCGCCAGCCCCGGCGCAGCCTCGTACGCGAGGAACCCGGCAGCCCACAGCCCACGGCTGGCGGCACGTTCGATCTCCTCCAGCGCGGGTCGGACGCCATCGAGCTCTGCGGTCCTGATGACCTGGACAGGTTCCGCGAACCGGAGCCATGGACGCGAGCCCGACCCTTCGAAGATCACCGTACCGTTGCGCTGCATGCCGGGATGATAGCGCGTAGCATGTGCCCGAAGCTCCGTACGGCGGTCTCAGCACGGGAGTCGGAGACGGTATACTCCGAGCCCGATGCATCGCGAGGCGAGAGCTGAAGACTCCTTGTACTTTGCGAAGGCCCCAGCGGCCCTCGACATCGTCCTGTTCGCCAGTCAGCCGGAGATCGTGTCCGCGGCCCTGGCTGCTGGGGTCCGGAGCTTTATCGTCGACTGGGAGTGGCGGGGCAAGGAGCTGCGGCAGCGCGGCGCCGACACCGAGATTCGCCCCGGGACTGTCGAGGATCTCGAGCGGCTGACTGCGGCTGGTGCGCCGCACCGCGTCTGCAGGATCAACGCCTGGGGCGACTGGAGCGGCGACGAGGTCGAGGCCGCGCTGACTGCCGGCGCCACCGAGCTTCTGCTGCCGATGGTCCGGACTGCGGACGAGGTCGAGGCGTACCTGAATCGAGTGGCGGACCGGTGTGGGGCCGGCATCATGGTCGAGACCGGAGACGCCGTCGAGAGCGCCGTTGAGCTGGCGCGGCTCCCGGTGTCCTCGGTGTACGTCGGTCTGAACGATCTGGCGATCGACCTGGGCCGGAGATCGATCTTCGCTGCGGTGGCCGACGGTACCGTGGCACGGGTCGCTGCAGCGTTTTCAGGGGTGCGGTTCGGATTCGCCGGCGTGACTGCGGCCGATCGCGGTGCGCCGATCCCGTGTCGGTTGCTTCTTGCAGAGATGGTGCGCATCGGAGCGAGCTTTTCCTTCGCCCGTCGATCGTTCCGCCGGGACCTTCGCGAGCTTTCCATGACCGAGATGGTTACGGGGATCAGGACGGCGTGGGAGCAGCTGCGTGAGCGCCGACCTGCCGAGGTCGCGGTCGACCAGCAGGCGCTGCTCTCCGCCATTGCGGCGACGATGGACGGCCGGTAATGGGCGCGGTCGGCGCATGGCCGGGCGTGCACGCCGCAGTGACCGGTGCCGCCGGGTTCGTCGGCGCCAACCTGTGCCGGCGCCTGCTCGCGAAGGGTGCCAGTGTGCACGCCCTGGTTCGTGCGACCAGTGATCGTTGGCGGCTCGACGACGTCGCGGGCTTGCTGACCTGGCGCCTGGCGGACCTGACGGATCGCGCCACGACCGTTGCTGCTCTGGACGCTTCGGCGCCGCACGTCGTGTTTCACTGTGCCGTCAGCTCCGCCTACCGGGGCGATCTGACCCTGGCCGAGCAGGCGAGCTCCGGTGTGCTGTCGACCGCTCACGTGGCGGACTGGGCGGCAGACAACGGTGTCCGTCTCGTCGTTCTGGGCTCCTCCCTCGAGTACGGCCGGATGAGCCGTCCGGCGCGTGAGAGTGACTCATTGCGGCCACTGGTGACACGCGGGGCCGTCAAGGCGGCGTCGACCATGCTCGTGGAGCAGCAGGTCCGCTCCGGAGCCCTGGACGGAGTGGTGCTGCGTGTCTTCTCGGCGTACGGCCCATGGGAGTCCACCCATCGGCTGGTGCCACAGGCCATCGCTGCAGCGCTCAACGGCAGAGTGCTGCCACTCACCCGGCCGGGCCTTTGTCGTGACTTTGTGTTCGTCGACGATGTCGTCGCAGCGTGCCTGTGTGCCGCGATGGCGGAGGGCCTGACGGTGCCGACCTTCAACGTCGGGTCCGGTCACCAGGTGACCAACGAGGCTCTCGTGCAGGCCGTGGAGGAGGCTCTCGGGGTGTCGATCCGCACCGACGTGGGCGCGTATCCCGACCACCCCGCCGACAGCGAGCTGTGGTGTGCCGACACGAGCCTGGCCTCCTCAGAGCTGGGTTGGACGGCCACCACGCCGCTCGATGAAGGCATTCGGCGCACAGCAGCGTGGGTCCGCGGTCGACCGGAGGCCCAGTGAGCACAGCGTCCCCTCCGGACCTGTCGGTCGTGGTGCCGGTGTATGGCAACGCGGGAGCGCTCGCTGAGCTTGCAGCCAGGGTGCGCAAGGCCTGCAGCG
This sequence comes from uncultured Thermoanaerobaculia bacterium, assembly GCA_964512045.1. Lineage (GTDB taxonomy): Bacteria > Acidobacteriota > Thermoanaerobaculia > Thermoanaerobaculales > Sulfomarinibacteraceae > CAZEJK01. The sequence goes on along the minus strand of CAZEJK010000067.1, from coordinate 3,489 downwards.
GGGCCGGGATCGCTCATGAGCTGCTGCTCATCATCGATGCCTCGCCGGATGACGCGGCCGATGTGGCTCGGGCCGTGGCACACGTCGATGTGGCCGTCGGCTGGCTCCAGTTGGCTCGCAACTATGGTCAGCACCGCGCGGTGCGAGTCGGTCTGGCTCACGCTGCGGCGCCGTGGATCGCTTGCATGGATGGGGATCTGCAGGATCCTCCGGAGGCGTTGCCGATTCTCATGGAGACGGCCCGGGAGGGATGGGACGCGGTGTACGCCGGTCGTCGAGGCTGCTATCAGTCGTGGTCCCGAATGGTGACCTCTCGGCTGTTCAAGATCACGTTGTCACTCGTCTCGGGCCTCCCGGCGGATGCCGGGATGTACCACCTGATGAGCCGAAGGATGGCGGAACGGCTGCTCGACTTCCCGTACGATGTACCGTTTCAGACGGCGCTGATGGGCCTCACGGGGCTTCCGCAAGTCTCGGTGCCGGTAGCTCGGAAGCTGCGTGCGAACGGTGCGTCCGCCTACACGGGCGGCGCCCGTCTGAGAAGCGGGCTGACAGCGATCGCTTTCGCAGTGCGCTACCGGCTTGGCCGGCAGAGAACGGGGCGTCCGTTGGCACCATTCGAGATTGCGGGTCGCGGGGGAGCGTGCGCGATGACGTACGCCGACAGACCATGGATCCTCGGCTGAAGCGGACACTGCTTCTGGTGTCGGGCGGGATCGTGGCGGTTGCGATCCACCGCGCGGCGATGGTGGGGCAGGGGTACGGGCTTGAGGACGAGGGTTTCCTGCACCTCCTGTCGATGGCGTTTGCCGACGGCGCCAGCCTGTACGACCGGTTCCATCTCCTCTATCCACCGGGCCAGTACGTTTGGTTCGGCTCCTGGCTCGCCCTTCTCGGTGATGGTGTCGGCGTGCTTCGGCTCGCCATGGCGGTGCTCGGTGGGATCGTTGCGGTGGCGCTCGCGGCTGTGCTCTGGCGGCCGTGCGGGCCCGTGCTTGCCGGAACCAGCGGGGCAGCGGTGGCGCTGAGCGCGACCGGCAACACCGTCACGGCGGGTGCTGTGGCCGTGTTAGCAGCGGCCTTGGCCGTCGGATCGGAGGTGCCTCCGAAGCTTCGGACCGTCGCTGGGGTGGCGCTGGCGGCCGGTCTCGCTGCGGGGTGGCGTGAGGATGCGGCGGTGCTTCTGGCCGCGGCTGCCGGAGTCGGCGTGCTCCGTCGCCAACGGTTGCACGAGGTGGTCACTGTCCTGCTGCCTGCCGCGACCGTCGGCTTCCTGCCGTGGTTGCTGGTCTTCTCGCTGCGCGGCGACGGTTGGGATTTGATTGGGCATGTGGTGCGGCGGTTCGCATTCCTCGTGCTGCGTCTGGACGATCCCGCCGTCGCAGGGATCACGCGATGGAGCGGCGAACCGATCGCCAGCCCCCGGGATCTCGCGGTGCTGGTGTTCCCCATCGTGTCGTGGATTCCACCGCTGCTCTATGCGGGCATCTTGGCCCATGCCGGTTGGCAGAGGTGGCGTGGCCACCACTCCTGGTGGCGGCCGGCTTCTGTCGGCGCCCTTGTGGGTCTCGCGTTTGTCCCCTACTACCTCTGGGAGCGGCCGGATATCTGGCACCTGCGCAACCACTTGCCGGTCTTCGTGGCAGTCTGCGCTGTGGTTGCCTGCGAGCTTGCGCCGCCGTGGCGCAGGGTGGCCGTGATGGTGTTGGTGTGTGGCGGAGCCCTCAGTCACGGTGCGCTATGGGCACAGCACATGCGAACCGCCGAGACCGCGTATCCGACGGAGTCCGCCCGCAGACTCGGTATTCGCCTCGAAGGGAGTCTGCCTCCATGGGCCGGCGCGATCGAGGCAAGCAGCGGTCAGCTGCTAGTGCTGCCATTGGGGCCGGGGTGGTACCTCGCGGAGGGAGTGCGTCCTCCAACGAAGATCCTGCACGCTTCGCCGCGGATTCTGGCGCTGTTGAACGCTGAACGGCAGCTGCAGGCGACCCTCACAGATCCAGAGCTGCTGTGGGTCATCACCATCGGACGATCGGTCGAGAGCGGCGTCGAGGTTCCTGCGGAGGTTCGTGCGGTGCTGGAAGCGGAGTTCGCACCGGTGGCACAGTGGCAGAAGTGGTGGCTCTGGCAGAGACGGTGCACGATTGCACCTGCAGCCTTTACGATCTGGAACAGAGTCTCACGCGGTGATACCCTTTCGCCAGCGTGCCGGCGGCGCCGCCGTCGCCCGTCTTCGCCACGAGACATCTGGAGTCGACGATGCCACGGAGCCAACATCCGCAGATTATGTACGCAGCCCTAACGGTCATGCTCGGTGCCGCCATTGCGGTCTCCTCCACCGTGAGCTCCGCCGAGCCGGAGAGCGATCCCGTGGACCGGTGGGTCGCGCAGTGGATGGAGGAGCACCACGTTCCTGGCCTGTCACTCGCCGTCGTCGAGGACGGCGAGGTCGTGAAGATGCGCGGTTACGGCTGGGCGAGCCTGGAGCTGGACGTGCCGGCCTCCAGGGCGACGGTGTACCAGCTGGCTTCAGTGACCAAGGCGTTTACCGGCGGCGCCGTCATGGTGCTCGTTGAGCGCGACCGGATGTCGCTCGATGACCCCGTCGAGAAGCACCTTGCGGGGCTTCCGAACGGCTGGCATGGGATCTCCATCCGGCGGTTGCTGACCCACACCTCGGGCTTGCCGGACATCATCGAGTCGTCCCCGTTCGAGCTCAAACCCGTTGCGCCGAACCTGACCGATTCCATCATGGCGCTCGCTGACGAGGAGATGCAGTTCGCTACCGGGACCGCCTGGCGGTACAACCAGACGAACTACGCGCTGGTACAAGCGATCATCGAGAAGGTCTCTGGTCAGCCCTTCGTGCAGTTCGTGCGGGATGCGCTGCTCGAGCCGGCAGGGATGGGCGCCACGACCTTTGGCGGCTCGAGTGCGATCGTCGAAGGCCGCGGTCCGTGGTACAGCCGGCTCGAAGTGACTGACGAGGGTCTTCGTCCCGGCGATCGTCTGCACAGAATCCACGTGGACTACCCCGACTTCATGCTGAGCACTGGAGGCCTCAACTCCACTGTCGAGGACATGGTGCGTTGGGACCGGGCGCTGGGCGAAGGCGTGGTCCTGTCCGAAGCGAGCCTCGCTGCGCTGTGGAACCCCGTGACGCTGAACGACGGCTCGGTGTTCCGTCTCGACGGCAAGCTGCTCGGCTACGCCCTCGGCTGGTCCACGGCCGACCGGCCGGAGCACCGCGCCGTCTGGGCCTCCGGTGGCAACACGGTAGCCTTCCACCGCTACCTCGACGACCGGCTGTCGGTCATCGTGCTGACCAACTGCCAAGGCGCCAACCCGAACGCGCTGGCAGAGGGAGTTGCCGGCTTCTATGTGCCGGAGCTGCGCGAGCAGCCGGTGTTTCTCCCTGATCCGCCGGTGGAGCGTTAGCAACTCACGGAGCCGTATCTTCGAAAATTCGAAGCAAAGCGCCTGGGTTGA
>CAZEJK010000066.1:20995-23687 GCA_964512045.1 uncultured Thermoanaerobaculia bacterium | reverse complement strand
AAGGCTGCTACCAGCGGTATCTCGGCGTCGACCACTCCGAGGTCCTCATCGCGCACGCGCGGCGACTGAACAGCCGTCCAGGTGCGGAGTTCGTGGCGTGCTCGTGGCGGGATCTGCCGTCCGCCGAGTCATTCGAACTCGTGGTGATGATCGGTGTCCTCCACCACCTTTCCGATCCCGTGGCCGCGCTGACCCGTCTCGCAGAACGGGTGGTCCCTGGAGGCTGGGTTGTGGCGAACGAGCCGCACCCCGGGAACCCGTTCGTGTCGCTTGCGCGCAGGCTTCGGTCACGCTTTGATCGTGCGTACTCGGACGATCAGGACCAACTGTCACGGGCGCGGCTTGTCACGATGTTTGGACAGGCCGGGCTCGGTCAGATCTCGGTGAGGCCGCAAGGCGTTTTTTCGCCGCCATTTGCCGAGGTGCCGCTGCGGCCGACGTGGCTCTTTGCGCCGCTTGCCGGGCTTTTGTGCCGGAGCGATCGACTCTTGGAGCGATGGTGTCTGCCGCTGTTGGGTCGGGTGAGCTGGAACCTCGTGGTCTCGGGCCAGCGCCCGGAAGGGCCGACCCGGTGAGGACCGCTCTCACCCTGTGGTCGCGACTTGTCCGGTTTGCCGTCACCGGGGGTCTGGCGTTCGCACTCAATCTGAGCATCACGGTGAGCATGCACGAGCTGCTCGGAGTGTCTGAGGAGCTGGCATTCGCGGTGGCACTGGTGACCGTGTTCGTGTTCACCTTCGCATCGTGTCGGTACTTCATTTTTCCGGGAGTCGGCGGATCAATGCGCCGGCAGATTGTGCTGTTCGCCGTATCGTCGTTGGGGTTTCGCTGTGCCGAGTACGTCGCCTTTCTGGTGGTTCACAGCGTCATCGGCGTGGGCTATGTCGTGGCTGTCGTCGCAGTCCTCGCAGTGTCCTTCGTCTCCAAGTTCATCTACTACACAGCAGTCGTCTTCGCCGATCGGTCGTGATGGTGAGAGGAACGGCCCTGTCATAATGGCCTCGGTAGGTGCGGGGAGGCGATGTGTCGGAGCAGACCAGTGAGCAGGCAGCGGGCCGGGGGATGCTCGAGAGGTTCACGGTGGTTGTGCCGTGCTTCAACGAGGCCGGGGCCATCGAGACGACGCTTCGCGCGCTTGCCGAGGTGACGGCCGAGGTGGCATCCGATCTCGTGGTCGTCGACGACGGGTCCAGCGACGGATCGACCGCAATCCTGGACCAGCTGGTGGCCGATGGATCGCTGCCTCGGCTGACCGTTGTCCACCACGAGACCAACCTCGGATACGGTGCCGCCATCAAGACGGGTGTTCGCTGCGCCTCGACAGAGCTGATCGTCATCATCGATGCCGACGGAACATACCCGTGCGAGCGCATCCCAGAGATGGTCGGAGCAATGCGGACAGCCGACATGGTCGTTGGCGCGCGGACCGACGATCAGAGCGAGCAGGCGCTCGCGCGGCAACTGGCCAAGCGGGTTCTGAAGGCCCACTGCTCCTGGCTGGTGGGCCGGCGGATCCCTGATATGAACTCGGGGCTCAGGGTGTTCCGGAAGCGAGAGTTCGAGCGGTTTGCGCGCGTCCTTCCGGATGGGTTCTCGTTGACCACGACGTTGACCGTTGCCATGATGCGGAGCCGTCTGATCGTGCGCTTCGTGCCAATCACCTACGCTGCTCGGATCGGCCGGTCAAAGATCCAGCCACTCGCCGACACCGTACGGTTCATTCAGCTCATCGTGCGCACGGGGATGTACTTCGCCCCGCTGCGTGTGCTCGTGCCCCTGGTCGTCGTTCTTGCGCTGCTGTTCTGTGGCAGCCTCGCCTACGACGCCATCGTGCTCGAGAACCTGACCGACAAGACGATCATACTGCTGCTCTTTGCCATGAATACCGCGCTGTTCGGTCTGCTCGCCGATATGATCGACAAGCGGAGCTGATCGCCGGCGAGTGCTCTTATGCGCGAGCCCTTACGGTGCGCGCAATCGGCGAACCTCCCACCACGCACCGCGCACGATGGTCTCGGAGTGCTCCGCGAGAAACCGCTCGAAGCGTCGCGACTCCTCGCTGGAGGCGAACTGCAGGTAGTGCTCTCGACCGTTCGCGCGAGCGAGTCGTGTCGCCTCGGCGCTGTTCCAGAGAAGGTGGGTGACCCCGTGCTCGGCCAGTTTTCGGGCCATCTCGTGTGCTGTGCTCGAGGAAGTGGTAAGCGTGACCAGCGACGGTGTCTCGAACGGCCCGTCGAGTGAGACACTCCGGTCGAGGCCGTACGGACGGGGCTCGCCGATGAGAAGAACGTGGGCGTCCTGCGGTAGCGATCTATTGGCGGCAGAGAACGCCTGGAGCTGCGTGCAACCTTCTTCGAGATAGTCCTGGGTGGTGCGTGCACCGGCGAAGCAGGAGAGCTGATCGGCAAGGTGCTCGCCGAGTAACGGGTTGCAGTTGGCGAGGAGTAACGTGGCGAGGACGAACGAGAGAGCGCCACCGGCGGACGGGTGCAACCGGAGCATGACACCGCTGAAGACAGCGCCGGCAACGGCGGATGTGACGACGAGCGTCGGGAGCAGGTACCGTCCCAAGGTCGGGCCGGCCGTCCATGCTGCGATCGAGAGCACGATGAACCCTCCCACGGCGAGAGCCCCCGGTCGCCTGCGGTGCGCCACCAGCCACAGCAGCCCGGCCGGCAGCAGGAGCAGGTGG
>CAZEJK010000066.1:0-20985 GCA_964512045.1 uncultured Thermoanaerobaculia bacterium | reverse complement strand
GTGGACAGGACCGAGCGAACCGGCGTGCCCACGGGGTGTGAAGGTGCTGAGCGTTGCAGCGTCGCGCAGCGATCTCCAGCTCAGCTCGAACGAGCCGATCTCGCGAGCGACGTCGTCCGGCGGAGAGACGACCTGGTCTCCAGCGGAGAACCAGGACGCGAAGTACGGATGGACCGGGTTGCCGATGCTGATGGCGTTGCGAGCGAGCCACGGTGCGACCGTGAGACCCGCCGCCAGTGCGAAGATCACTAGCTGGGACACGGCCGTGGCGCGTCGGTGAAAGGAGAACGGCCGCAAGAGCAGTGCGAGCAGGAGGAGGCCGAGAGGGACCACCACGGTGGCGAGCGCAAGGTACTTGCAGCCCGCGGCAAGGCCCGCGAACACACCGCACCAGGCAGACCAGACACGAGCTTGATCTGGCGCATCTGCACGCTTGAGAAGCGAGATGACGGCGGCGCCAGCAAAGGCGGCGATGCCCAGGTCGGTGCCGGCCAGTGCGCTCAGCTGGACCACGCTCGGAGTCACGAAGAAAACCGCCGCAGCGACGAGCTGACCCGCCGAGCCTGCCCCGAGCCGACGCGCAATGACGGCGGCGGTCAGTGCCGCGGCGAACGCCATCCACCAGTGGATCAGCTGAGCGGCCCAGCCTCCGGGGCCGGCGAGAGCGTAGGTGTACAGCAGCCCCATGTTCGCGGGGAAGAACGAGTAGGCATGGTTCGGGAACGTCACGATGGTGCCGTGGTGCAACCACTGGTATGGGAAGCCGAGCGTGTAGTGCCACTGATCGTAAAACGGCGCCATCGTGGTGGCAGCAGCGAAGCCGAGACCTGCAGCCAGGCCCAGCAGCAACGTCCAGAGGAGTGCCTTCGGTGGCAGGGACGGGAGTCTTCGATCGTCTCGGCATCGGTATATCCGCAGAGCCCCGATACAGCTCCAGACCGCCAGAGCACCCATCAGAGTCAGGGGATAGAGAAGATGGAGGACTGCGAGCAGAGCGGTGGTGGCTGCCAGGACACCTGCACCGGCGACACCGACGAGAACGATGCTCTCGAGGTCGTACTCATCGTCGCTCAGCCAACGCCGGATCCCGAGGGTGCCGGCACCCCAACAGGCCACCGTGAACACCGAGATCCACAGGAGCCCGATGAGGAGGGGAACGGTCGCATTGAGCGCGGAGTACCAGCCGTAGGTGGTGAGCACGACTCCAGCAGAGATGCCGATCGCCGTGAGAACGACCCACCCGAAGACGATACCGCCACGGTGTCTTCCGGTCATTGGAGTGATGGTAGCGTGTCGACCCCGCCAGCGCGAGGTCAGCGGACGTTGCCGCCGAGCGCGCCGCGCAGGGCCTTTGCCAGGACAGCCGACGTGAACGGCTTCATGAGCAGGAGCGGTTGCTGGCCGTTTGCGACAGCAGGGACCGGCTGATCTGGGTAGCCCGACATGCACACGATCGGCATGTCTGGACGGGTTGCGGCAAGCTCCGCCACGAGGTCGCCGCCATGACCGTCCGGGAGGAGGAGATCGGTGAGTACGAGGTCGATCTGCTCCCGCTCGAGAATCTCACGTGCCGCAGCGAGGCACGCGGCGGAGCGCGGATTGTAGCCCAGCTTGCTGACGAGGCGTTCGAACGCCACGCGGGCTCCGTCATCATCCTCGACGATCAGCACGGTGGGATGCTCGGGGGGTGCGGTCACGCTCTCGTCGGAGGGCTCGTGCGAGACCTGCTGCACGTTGCCCTCCCATATCGGGATGCGCACTGCAACTCGAGTCCCTTCGCCGGTCGCGCTCTCCAGGGTCACGCTGCCGCCATGCAGCCGGACGATCCCATCCACCACGGCAAGACCGAGGCCGGTGCCTTCGCCGCGCGGCTTCGTGGTGAAGAACGGCTCGAACACCAGCTCCAGCTCCTCCTGTGGGATTCCACATCCCGTATCGATAACCTCCAGGACGGCCTCGGTATCGTCGGGCCGTGCCCGGATGGTGATGGCTCCGTTGCTGCCGATCGCGTCAGCGGCGTTGACGGCCAGGTTCAATATCACCTGCTCGAGCTGGCCGTGATCGCCCTGAACCGGCATCGGGAGTGGAGCAAGCTGGATGTGGAGCGTGATCCGCTCTGGAAGTAACCGGCGGAGCAGCTGGCTCGAGCTTCGTGTCACCTCGTTGAGATCGAGCGGCTCCATGTGAGCCGGCTCTCTGCGTGAGAACAGCAGCAGTTGACGGGTGAGCGCCGCTCCGCGGCGAATCAGGGTATCGAGCTCATCGATCGCGTCGGCTCGTCGGCCCGGATCCATCCCCTCGCCTCGGAGCTGCTCGCTGACTCCCTGAAACGCTTGCAGGACGTTGTTGAAGTCGTGGGCGAGGCCTCCGGCGAGCCGCCCGACGGCCTCCATCTTCTGCGCGTGGAACAGCTGTTCCTCGAGCTTCCTGAGATCGGTGACGTCGAACAGGGTGCCTTCAAGGCGGGTCAGCTCGCCGGCGTCATCCTCGACCAACGCGACGTTCTCGAGGATCTCTAGCGTCGTGCCGTCGCGTCTGCGTCCCCGCCTGCGCACGTTGACGAGCCGTCCGCCGGCAGCGCGCAAGCGTTGCAGCATCGCGTCGCGGTCGTCTGGAGTCGGGTAGAACGCGATCGCCGGCGTTTGCGTCGCTTCAACCACCGACTCGTACCCGTAGATCCGCGCGAACGCCGGGTTGCACTCCAGGATCTGGCCGGCAACTGTGGATCGGAAGACGCCGGCGAGGTTGCGCTCGAAGAGGTTGCGGTAACGCTCCTCGCTGGCGCGCAGAGCCTGCTCGGCCCGGGTCTGGTCAGTGATATCCCGAACGGTGACCAGGGTGCGGGGGGCGCCGTGCCAGTCGATGTGGCGGGCGCTCAGCTCGAGGTGGCGCTCACCGCTGTCGTGGCCGGTGACCAGGTGGCGGAGGGGGCGCTGACCGGCAGCGGGGTGTGGGGAAAGGATCGTGCCTGTCAGGTCTTCACCGCTGGCGGTCAGCAGGGAGGACGCAGCCGGGTTCGCGAACACGATGGTTCCGTGCTCGTCGGTCACCAGGATGCCGTTGGTGTTCTGCTCCACCAGACCAGCGAAGCTCGCCCGGCTGCTGTCCAGTGCAGCCTCCGCAGCGCGACGCACTGCAACCTCGGTCTCTAACCTCCGAGCGTACCGCCAGCGGGTGCCGGCCAGTGTCATGAGACCGACCAGGGCGGTCAGCGCGAGCATGAGGGCGGGGGCGAACCACCACTGTTGGCTGACGGGGCCACGGATCGTGAGCCAGGCCGAGCTGACGGGTGCGGTCCACTGTCCGCTGCTGCCCGAAGCCTGCACGTGAAACTTGTAGCGGCCAGGTGGAAGGTTGGTGTATCGCACCCATCGCTGGCTCGGGGGAAGTGGTTCGGACCACTGGCCGTCGAAGCCGTCGAGACGAGCTCGGCATCGAACCCGGCCCCAGTCCGCAAACGACGTGGCGAGGAAACGAAAGATGACAGTGTTCGCCGCAGGAGGAAGCGATCGAGGCTTCTGAGAGTCGATCAGCGTGCCATCGACATCTGTTGCGAGGAGCGTGACGGTGGGGAGCGGAACGCGCTCGTCGTATCGCGGCCGATACAACGACACGCCACCATCGGTCCCGATCCAGAGCTGCTGCTGGCTGTCGACAAACAGAGCGTCTCGGTTGACCTCTCGACCTGCAAGCCCTTGCGGAGTGGTGAGGTGTCGAAGCGACTCGGCGTGGGTAGGGTCGAGCACATAGACGCCGTCGTCGGTGCCGAGCCAGAGAGCGCTCCGCGGACCTTCGCTGATCGTGAACACTGGTCGGGAGAGATCACTCAGAGGAGCCGCGGGACGGATCAGACGGCCACCGCTGAGCTGGAACACTCCGGCGTCAGTGCCGACCAGAGTGGTCTCCTCACCAAAATGCACGCAGTAGACGCTGCTGGCGCCAGGAACATCAGCGGCCTGGATTGCCCGCAGTCGCCCCTCGACATCCAGAGTGAAAAGTCCCTCGGTCGTCGCCACGAGCATCTGGCCGTCCGGAACGGGTATGAGACGTCGCACCGGAGGGTGTGGTGCTGAGGTTGCCTGCGTGATGTCGCCGGTCGAGCTCAGGCGCCAAATACGGCGTCCTGCCCACCACAACGTCCCTTCAGGGTCACGGACCGCTGTGTTGACAGCCGATCCCGGCTCCGCGATCGTCCGCAGTGTACGGTCTGCAGTGAGCTGCAAGAGGCCTGCATTCGAGGCTGCCAACCACACCGACCCGTCCGTTTCGGACGGTCGTGTGATCTCGAGGATTCGACACGTCAGGTTGTCGGATTCGAGCCGGCTGGTGACCGGGTGCGTTGTAGCCTGATCGTTCTCGAGAATGGTGATGCCGGTGTTGTGCCCGAGGAGCAATGCGCCGTCCGGGAGCTCGGCAACGGCTGTGACCTCGTTCTCGAGGAGCCCGTGCTCTGCTCGGTATGTGACAAAACGGCGCGACAGCACCACGGTCGCTCCACGACGACCCGCGATCCACAGGCTGTTCTGCCGGTCCTCGAAGAGCGAGAGAGCACCCATCCCAGCGAGGCCATCACCGGGAGTGAGCGTCCTCGGCGGTTGCCCCTCCACCGGCACCTCAATGACGGTGCGAGGGTCTGCCGCCACGGTCGTACCGTCGTGCAGGACCACGAGCGATCCATGATTCGTGACCAGGTCGAGCCCGTCGAGGATCACGTCAACAGCATCGTTCCGAACGTCCAGGATGGCGTGCCTGGTGAGAGCTCGCAGCGGAGGCTGCCCCCGGGATCGAGAGCTTCGATCCAGCAGCGCGAACGTGAGGATATCGCCCGGGACCTCCACCTCCCAGGGTGTCACCGTGCCGTCCGGAGTCAGCCAGTACAGCGCTGCCTCGGTAGCGAAGATCCACCGGTCACCGTGGGCTACGATGCTTTGAATCGGACCTGGGTCGAGCCCGGCATCGTCTCCGACTATCGTCCAGGCTGCGCCGTTCCAGATGCCGATGCCGGCGTTCGGCGTTCCGAGCGCGACGAACGAGCCGTCGGTGTGCTCCAGGAGCGAGAGGGCCGTGACCATGACCGGAGAGTCGATGGTGCACCAGAACGGAGCGCTGCGAGTCCAGTCGGAGCCGTCGAAGGAGTAGAGTGGGATGCGTGCATGCGGGGAGGCGACCCAGATGTCTCCTGAGCTCGCCGCCTCGACCTGGGTGAAGGTGGAGGCGGCGTCGCTTAGCGGCTCCGGTTGAGGTACAACGTGCCAGTCGACACCGTCAAACACAGCAAGGCCGCTCCTGGTCGCGAGCCAGATCCGTCCATCGGGCCCCTGGGCGACATCGTGAACCTCGGAGCTTGGGAGGCCATCATCGAGCGTGATGGTGCGCACATGTGCGATCTGGGCGACAGCAACAGAAGCGGCACTCTGCGTGATCAGAGCCACGGCGATCGCCAGGACGGTCCACGGCATCCGCCGGCGCAAGCGGAAACGACTACAGCGGTCCAGCACCGGTGCCATGGTAGCCCATACCGGTCGAGCTGTGGCTGGGATTCGGGTTCGAGGCAACGCGGAATCTCTGTGGGCCATGTCTCGTTGGCATGCGAGGATGTCGATGCTCTCGCATCGACTGCGTGATGCCCCCCAGTGTGTAGATTATCGGTGCGTTCAGCGTATCATTCGGTAGAGGCTCGTGCTCTGGTTGGTTCTGATTCCGTGCCTCGCGGCGGGTGCTGTCCCATGGCTCGTCCGCAAGCTGGGTTCCCCGGGGGTCTGGCTGGTTGTGGGCGTTCCGGCGGTCCTGACCGGCCTGTTTGCTCGTGAGCTGCCGGCCCGGTTCGCCGAGCCGTGGGTCGAGTCGTTGTCCTGGGTGCCAGACCTCGGAGTGAGTCTGGCGATGCGCCTGGACGGGCTGTCGCTGACGTTCGCGCTGCTGATTACCGGTATCGGCACCCTCGTGCTCGCGTACGCAGCCGCGTACCTGAAGGGCGACGCGTCGCGCGCTAAGGTGCTGGCACTCCTTCTGCTGTTTCTCGGCGCGATGCTCGGGCTGGTGCTTGCTGACGACGTCATCACGCTGTTCGTCTTCTGGGAAGCCACCAGCGTCGTGTCGTATCTGCTGATCGGCACGAAGCACGCGAAGGAGGAGTCTCGGAAGGCGGCGGTCAATGCACTGCTGATGACGGGCGGCGGAGGGCTGGCGCTCTTCGTAGGTTTGCTCTTGATGGTGATCGCTGGCCAATCGGCGGGTTTGTCGCTCGAGTCTGCGACGCGCCTCTCCCAGCTGCTGACGGTCGATCTGACCGGTCATCCGTTGACCCCGGCCATCGTGGTCTTGCTGGCGTTGGGGGCGTTCACGAAGTCCGCACAGATGCCGTTCCATGTCTGGCTACCGCAGGCGATGGTCGCGCCGGCCCCGGTCAGCGCATACCTCCACTCCGCGACGATGGTCAAGGCCGGCGTGTACTTGCTAGCGCGTGTACATCCGATGTTCGGTGAGCTGGACCTCTGGCGGTGGCTGTTGACGCCTGTGGGAGCCGTGACGATGGTCATCGCGGCGGTCATGGCCGTCGCCCAGCGCGACCTCAAGCGTGTCCTGGCGTACTCGACCGTCAGCGTGCTGGGCATTCTGGTCATGCTGCTCGGTGTCGGTACGGTCAAAGCGATCACGGCCGCCGTGGTGTTCCTGGTGGCGCATGCGCTCTACAAGGCCGCTCTGTTCATGGTAGCTGGCAGCATCGATCACACTACTGGAACCCGCGACCTGGACCGTCTCGGCGGTCTGGCGGCGGTCATGCCATGGACTCTCGCAGGAGGGTTGCTGGCCGCGCTGAGCAAGGCGGGGGCGCCGCCGATGTTCGGTTTCGTTGGCAAGGAGCTGTTGTACGCGGCGAAGCTGAATCTGGACAGTGTGACGAGCCTGCTGGTGGTGGCTGCTGTCCTGGCGAACATACTGCTGGTGGCCACTGCGCTGCTGGTGGGGTTGCGGCCGTTCATCGGGCGCCGCGGTATGACCCCGCGATCGCCGCACGAGGCTCCGGTCGCGATGGTCGCCGGTCCACTGCTGCTTGGTGCGGTCGGCCTGTTCATCGGTGTCTTTCCGTCGTACTTCGATAGGGCTCTCGGTTCTGCGACCGCTTCGGCAATCCTCGGCGAGGCGGTGATCATGCGACTGAAGCTGTGGCACGGCGTCAGCTTCGAGGCGTTGGCCGTGCTGACGCTCAGTGCGGTGACGGTGGCTGCAGGAATCGGCACGGCAGTGGCGTTGCGCGAGCCGTTGGCGGGCGTCGTGGCGCTCGTGCGTCGGCTTGGACGGATCGGGCCGGCGCGGGTCGTGAACAGGATGCTGCCGGCGCTCTACTCGGGAGCCGGATCGGTTGCCGGGTGGCTCACGGGACCGGCGCTCAGGAACCAGGTTGCCGTCGCCGCTGCAGTGGTGACGGGTGCGTTGTGTATTGCTCTGTACGCATCGTGGGACTTCGACCTGAACGGTGCTGCGGATATCCCGGTGCTCGTCCACGAGCTGATCGTGGCCGGGCTGGTCGTGGTGGCGGCTGTTGCCGTGGCAGTCGTGCGCTCTCGCCTCGCTGCGGTGGCTGCGCTCGGCGCGGTGGGGCTGGGCATGGCCACGCTGTTCGCGCTGTACAGCGCGCCAGACTTGGCGATCACGCAGGTCATGGTGGAGGCCCTGTCGGTGATCATGCTCGTCCTGGTCCTCGTGCAGCTGCCACGTGCTGCAGTGCGGGAGCGTTCGCGAGTGGCTCGTTGGCGAGACGCTACTCTTGCAGCGGCGGCGGGTGGAGTCATCTTCTTGGCGGTCTTGGCGGTTGCTGAGGTCGGCGGTGACTCGTCCCTGGCCGAGTACTTCGTCACTCGTGCGGTGCCGGAGGCGTACGGGCGAAACGTCGTGAACGTCATCCTGGTGGACTTTCGGGCGCTGGATACCCTCGGCGAGATCGCCGTGGTGGCAGCGGCAGGGCTCGGCGTGCTGGCGATTCTGCGGCAGTGGGGGGGGCGGAGGTCATGAGGCTGAAGATCTCGGTGTCGACGATCCAGCGCACCGCGGCGCGCCCGCTGGAGGTCATCCTGCTGCTGCTGTCGGTCCTGATGCTGCTGCGGGGTCACAACGAGCCGGGTGGCGGGTTTATCGGCGGGCTCACGGCCGCCGGCGCGTTTGCCGTGCATGGCCTGACCCACGGTGCTGCCTCGGCCCGGCGTCTACTCGGAGTCTCGCCACGCTCGGTGGCCGCGTGGGGGCTGGTGGTTGCGGTTGCGAGCGGTCTGCTCGGCCTGGCGGCGGGACGGTCGTATCTGGGAGGCATCTGGTTCGGTGCCGTCGCCGGAGTGGGCAAGGTCGGCACGGTGCTGCTGTTCGATGTGGGCGTGTACCTCGTGGTGGTTGGTACGGTGTTGGCGGTGCTCGAGAGCCTCGGGGCTCGCGGAGAGTTAGCTCCAACGTCTCGCATCTCACCTGCACCACATCTTCGGCCCGCCCTCACTCACGAAATCCTCAACGTAGGCAAGGCTACGCCTGCGGTTTCGTTCGATCGGGCGAACCAAATCTGTGGCACAGTTGAGCGCGAATACGCCGAAGTTATTTCTGCGCGAGCCCTTACAGAGAGCTCGCAAGGGGAGGAGCCATGACCATCGTGCTTGCCGGGGTCATCGCTGTTCTCTATGCCGTAGGCGTGTACCTGCTGCTCGGCCGCGGACTCGTGCGGGTGCTGCTCGGTCTGGCGATCCTCGGCCACGGCGCCAATCTGCTGGTCTTCACGGTGGCTGGAGTTGTACGTGGTCGTCCGCCGGTGGTACCCGCAGGTGAATCTGCCCTGGCGGCCGGAGGTGCAGATCCCGTTCCGCAGGCGTTGGTGTTGACCGCGATCGTCATCTCGTTCGCGGTGGTGGCTTTTGCCGCAGTGCTGATCGGGCGGACGGCGAGCGAGCACGGCAGCGATGACGGTGATGTCATCGGCAAGGGCGCGATATGAGGACGGCAGTGGTGTTCGCGCCGGTTGTGGTGCCGCTTCTCGCTGCGGCGGTGGGAATGGTCGTGTGGCGCCGGCCGATGGCCGTGCGCCTGACGGCGGCGGTGGGTGCAGCCGGATTGCTTGCCGCCGCGATGGTGCTGCTCGGACAGGTTGCGGTGGCGGGACCGCTGACCGCCCAGGCCGGCGGATGGCCGGCACCGTTCGGGATCACCTTGGTCGCTGACATGCTCGCGGCGCTGATGGTGGCGGTGAGTGCCTTGGTGGGCGGCGCCGTGGTCGCCACGGCGTGTGTCGGAAGCGGCAGCAGCAGAATGTCGCCAGCGGCGTTCCCGATGGTGCTGTTGCTCCTGGCGGGGGTGTGCGGAGCGTTTTTGACCGGAGATCTGTTCAACCTGTTCGTCTGGTTCGAGGTGTTGCTGATCGCGAGCTTCGTCCTGATTGTGGCGGACGGTCGTTCCGAGAGCCGACGTGCGGCGGTGCCGTACGTGGTGTTCAGTCTGCTCGGTTCTGCGCTGTTTCTGACTGGTGTCGGGCTCACCTACGGCCTGGCTCGCACCTTGAACATGGCGGAGCTTGCGCTGCGAATGCCGACTCTTGTGGCGTCCCACCCGGGCGCCGTGACTGTCGTCGCGACGCTCCTCATGTCGAGCTTCGCCATCAAGGCGGGGACCTTTCCGATGTTCTACTGGCTGCCGGCGAGCTATCCCGCGCCGTCGGCGGCAATTGCCGCGCTGTTCGCGGGACTGCTGACGAAGGTGGGCGTGTACGCAATGGTTCGGCTCGGGGTCTTCGTGCTTCCGCCGATTCCTGGGGTGTTCACCGCGTTGCTGCTCGTGGCAGGTCTGACGATGGTGCTCGGGGTGCTCGGCGCGGTGGGTCAGACGCAGATCCGGCGCATCTTGAGCTTTCATATCATCTCCCAGATCGGCTACATGGTCATGGCTCTGGGCCTGGTGGGTACTGACGATCCAGCGGTGCGACGGCTCGCCGTGGTGGGGCTCGTCTTCTACGTCATCCACCACATCGTTGTGAAGTCGAACCTCTTCTTGATCGGTGGTCTGGTCCGCCAGCTGCACGGCACGGAGCAGCTTGCGCGCCTCGGCGGGCTGGTGTCTCGTCCGCTGCTGGCCGTCCTGTTTCTCGTGCCGGCGCTGAGCCTGGCTGGAGTGCCGCCGCTCTCGGGCTTCTGGGCGAAGCTGGTGGTGCTCCGGGCCGGGCTGGCGGCGGAGGCGTGGCTCGTGGTTGCGGCGGCAGTTGTCGCGGGCTTGCTGACCCTCGTCAGCATGACGAAGATCTGGTCGGAGGCGTTCTGGAAGCCGCTTCCCGCGGTCGCCTCGGAGGCGCCGGGTGGTGTCGATGCCGTTACGCTTGGTCGTCTGAGCGTTCCCATCGCGATTCTGGCGCTCGTGACCGTGGCGATCGGTGTGTACCCGCAGCTTCTGCTCGAGCTGGCGGGCGTAGCGGCCGATCAGCTTCTCGATTCACGGGAAGTGATAGACGTCGTGCTGGGTCGTGCCACCGACACGACCGGGGGCGTGCCATGATCGCGTTCCTCTTGAACCTGCTGCTGGCAGTCTTGTGGGCGTCGGTGATCGGCTCGTTCACCGCTCCGGATCTGGTTGTCGGTTTTCTGGTTGGCTTTCTCGCGTTGCGGTTGCTGCGCATGGCTGGATCCGAGCGGTATGTCGCCAAGGTGCCTCAGGCTGTGTCGTTTGCCGCGTACTTCCTGTGGGAGCTGGTGCTGTCGAACGTGCAGGTGGCGTGGGAGGTGCTGACTCCGGGAGTCCGCAGGCGTCCCGGGATCATTGCGGTGCCACTGAGCACGCGTACCGATGCGGAGACGACCTTGTTGGCGACTGTGGTCACACTGACACCGGGGACCCTGAGCCTCGATGTTTCCGATGATAAGACCACGCTTTTCGTGCACGCTCTGTTCGCCGAGGACCCGGACGAGGTGCGGGCGCGAATCCGCGATGGCTTCGAGCGCCGAGTGCTGGAGCTTCTGCGATGAGTGGTCCCGGTCTGGCAGGAGCGATCTTGCTGACGATCGTCGGTCTGGCGATGCTGCTGGCGCTGGTGAGGTTGATCATCGGACCTTCGCTGCCGGACCGGGTGGTGGCGCTCGACGTGATCGCGACGGCTGCGATGGTGATGGTGGCGATCGCTGCAATGGTCTGGAGGACGTCGGTGTTGCTCGACGTTGCAGTGGCCACTGCCGTGATCACCTTCGTCGGGACCATGGCGTTCGCCCGCTTCCTGGAGGCCGGGGGGCGACAATGAGCTTCGCAGAGAGTGCCGTGCTGGCCGTGGCGGCCGTTGGCTGTGGGCTGATCTTGCTGGCTGCCATCGGACTGTTGCGGATGGGTGACGTGTTCACGCGGATGCAGGCTGCGAGCAAGGCGAGCACCCTTGGGGCGGCTCTGGTGTTGCTCGCTGTGGGGCTGTCTTTCGGTGACGGCGTTGTCTTCGTGCGGGCGCTGGCCGTGGTCGTCTTTGTCGTCTTGACGGCGCCGATCGCAGCACATGCCATCGGCAGGGCAGCGTGGCGGACAGGCGTGCCGCTCGAGCAGCACACGGTTGTCAACGAGCTCCCGCACATGCAAGAGGGTCTCGAGCCCGACGCAGAGGATCCCGCGCGCGAGTGAGCACTGGCGGCGATCGCCGGATCGATCTGCGGGCGACGATGGTGGGAATGAAAACGGTCGGGAGCGTCTTGTTACTGATTCGGGAGAACGGAACGAAATGAGTGTTCAGAGCCCGTACTCGACCGTGACACGACTGCCCGCGTACGCCGGGCTGGTGCAGCGTGGGGAGATCGGGGCCGTGATTCAACGGCTCTCTGCCTCGCTGGATGGGTGCCGACTCTGCCCGGAGATGTGCGGTCGCAGCCGTCGCGCCGCAGAGGACGCTGGTGCGTGCGGTGTCACGACCAGGGCTCGGGTGAGCTGGGCGACCAGCTCTGTGGAGGAGCTTCGGGTGACCGGTGGTCTCGTCGGCGTCATCCGTGCCGGTGAGTCTGGAGTCCACTGCGTCGAGTGCGAGCAGCTGACGGCGCCACCAGCAGACGATCATGTGATCGGTAACTGGACGGATGTTGAAGAGCTGGCGGGGATCTTCCGGATGCTCGAGGATCGGCAGTGCCGCGCCATCCACTGGGTCGCAGCAACCCCTTGCCTGCCGTTCTTGGTGGCTGCCTTGGAGAAGGCCGCACGACGCAGCTTGAACGTTCCGATTGGGCTGTCGACCAATGGGTATATTCGCAGCGAAACGGTCGCCGTGCTCGACGGGCTGATGGACAGCTACCAGGTCGAGCTGAGCTACGCGGACTCTTCGCTCGCCAGTCGGCCCGAGTACACTGAGCACGCCCTCGCAGCGCTGTCGGAGATGTACCGTCAAGTGGGATCCGACTGGCTGCAGGCGAGCGACGGGACCCTGTTGCGCGGGCTGCTCGTTCATGTGCGTGTTGTGCCGGACGAGCTCGCCGGGCTGCGATCAACGCTCGAGTCGCTCGCCACAGCAACCGGCCCGGATCTCACGGTGTGTCTAAGAGCTTCGCCGCGTCTGCATACGCTCGGCGACGTGCGCCGCCATGTGAACCCGGTCCGGGAGCTGAGTGGCTTCGAGTGGCACGTGGCTCGCTCGAGCCTCGAGGAGATGCTTCCGGGAGGGAGACATCTGCTCGTCGAGCCGGAGCGGTTTTCGGAGTGCCTCAGCTGAGTCGGTAGTCGTGAAGTCCTGCGCAAATGTGGCAGGATCTTCAACGCAAAGGCGCCAAGACGCTGTGTCGCAAAGGGGAAGAGGAGCTCATGAAGGGTGCACTCTGGCAAGCCCTTGGATACGGACGAGGGATCGAAGCTTGAGGCCAGCAAGCGCGACCGTTTGGCCAGTTTTGGTGAGGTCGTACGTGGAGGTCCGGCCGACTGCACACGAAGCTGGTTCTCCAACCGCTTGCCCTTGGAGAACACTGGCACGACTCGCTGAGGCTCCACCGTCATGTCCCGCAGCTCGAGCTCGTAGGCCAGCGCCTCCTCATACACGCTCTCCAAGGGTCCAATGCACCTCGATCGCCGCCCCCACGACCACCTTGCTGATCTCGTTCTCGGCCATTCAACATCTCTTTGCGCCCTCGCGCCCTGGCGCCTTTGCGTCGATTCCGAGAACCTACCACTCCAAGCGGTCAGTGCCCCCCGTGCATGCCCCCCTGTTTGGCTCCGTTTCGTCCGGGTTATGGAGTAGTCGAAACCCTGTTCGACAGCCCGCAAGGGAGTCCTGTTGAGTCGTCGGTTACGGCGTCAGGTCATCAAGGAGCTTGAGCAGCGCTTTGGGGTCGATGGGCTTCTCGACGTAGCCATCCGGGTGGTGGTGCTTGAAGCGGTCCAAGAAGCTCTTGAAGTCCGCTGTCAGCGTCTCCTGGATGCCCGTGACGAGCACGACCTTCGTGTCCGCGAGGTTCTTGGCCTTGCGGAGGGCGATCAATGTGCTCAGCCCGCCGCGCTCGGGCATCATGACGTCCAGCAGGACCACATCCGGAGGGTTCTCCTTGGCGGCCTGAATGCCTTCGTCGGCGCTGTTGGCGGTCTGGACCGACCATCCATGGTCCGACAAGAGCGTGGAGCACGGCTCTCGCACAACCGTCTTGAGAGCCCGCGTGCTACCCTCGTCCAGAGGTTCCGATGGCTTTGCCCGAACGCTGGCCGCGAATCATCCTCCACGCTGACATGGATGCGTTCTACGCTGCGGTGGAGCAGCGAGACCGTCCGGAGGTGCGCGGCAAGCCGGTGATCGTGGGTGGGACCGGCAACCGGGGCGTCGTCTCCACCGCCAGCTACGAGGCACGGCCGTTCGGCGTGCACAGCGCGATGCCGATGGTTCAGGCTCGGCGCCTGTGTCCCGATGCGATCGTGCTGCCGCCGGACTTCGAGCGGTACCGGGCGGCGTCTGACCGGATCATGGAGGTGTTCGGCTCGTACTCTCCACTGGTGGAGCCGCTGAGCCTGGACGAGGCGTTCCTCGACATGACCGGTAGCGAAGGGCTGTTCGGTTCGCCACGGGAGATGGGCGAGCGGATCCAGCGCGATGTTGCGGCTGCGACCGGAGGTCTGACGGTGTCGATCGGCGCAGCCACGACGAAGTTCGTCGCCAAGGTTGCGAGCGATTTCGATAAGCCGGACGGCCTGGTGCTCGTTCCGCCTGAAGAGACTTTGGACTTTCTCTGGCCGTTGCCGGTATCGCGCCTGTGGGGGGTGGGCCCGAGGACGCAGGAGCGGCTCGAGCGGCTGGGGCTGGCCACCATTGGCGATGTTGCCAGGCTGGAACGGTCATCGTTACGGGACAGCCTTGGGAGCCTCGGCGAGCACATCTGGCGACTCGCCAACGCTGACGACCCGCGCGAGGTGGTGCCAGAGCGGGAGGCGAAGAGTGTGGGAGCCGAGTACACCCTCGAGCACGACGTGGTCGGCGAGCGGGACATCCGGCATCACCTGCAGCACGCCGCGGAGAAGGTTGCGCGGCGGTTGCGGTCGAAGGGTCTGGTGGCTTCGGCTGTGCGCGTCAAGCTGAAGACCTCTGAGTTCAAGCTGCTGACCCATCAGACGGCGCTTGCTCATCCCAGTGACGCCTCGGGTGATCTGCTCGCCGGTGCCGTGGAGCTACTCGGTCGTTTCGACCTGACGATGCCGTACCGTCTGGTCGGTCTGGCCGCGTTCGACCTGATTAGCAGCGACACGCCGGTCCAGGGCGAGCTGTTCCCCGATGCTGTCAGCGAGCGCAGCCGACGGCTCGATCGGGCCCTGGATACCGTCCATGAGCGGTTCGGTGGTGGCGCCGTCAAACGTGGGAGCGATCTGTGAGAACGATGTTGGGACTGTTGGTGGGGATCATGGTGGTCGCGGCGGTGAGCGCATCGGCTGCCACCATCACCGGCTCGGTGGTGATCGAGGGGAGTGCCACCGCACCGTCGAGGACGTGGTTGATCGCCCTCGACGCCCAAGACTCGACGGAGCTGGAGACGTTTGAGACGACTGATGGGACGTACGTCATCGAGGTGCCCGAGGGCCGAGAGGTGCTGCTGGTCGCGGTTCCGTTCTCTGGACGTGTGGTGGACGGGTACGCTGTCCACGAGCTCACCAACGCGGTGGCCAGGCTGACAGCACGTGGGGCCGTGACTCGCGACCTGGTGGTCGAGCCGTGTCGTGAGCTGATCCTTCAGGGTTGGGGCCCGGACGGTACGCCGAGCCTGGCGAGTGATCTCCGTGGTCCGTGGTTCGTAGTCGACAGCACGGGTGTTGCGGTGGACGCTCTCGTCCTGGGAATCGACCGGGGTGATGGCTCTGAGGCCGTGCCCGCTTTCTGCGTTCCGGTGGGCGAAGCCTGGACGCTGTACATTCCGCAGGAGCTGCCTGGAGCGGGGCGACTGACCCTGCCGGTGGAGGATCGGGCCGGTCCGTTCGTCGCCACGGAGCAGACTGCCAACGTGCTCGATCTGGACCTGGCGGTGGCGGTCACCCAGGTTGCCCGCGCTGAGTGGTGGCTCGGCCGAGTCACGGGCGAGGGGTTTGAACCTCCGGAGGAGATCGTCACCCGGATCGAGGCGGCTCGTACGGCGCTCGCCGAGCTGGAAGGACAGCCGTCGGGCAGAGAACGTGCAGCGGCGCTGGATCAGGCCGCTGCGGATGCCGTGATCGGGATGGAGGATCTGCTGCTTTGGCGGTCTGCCGAGCAGGCGCGCAGCGTGCGCACCGGCGAGCTCGCCATCGAGGTCGTGGATCGGACCGGCGCGCCGGTCGCTGGAGCGGCGGTGCGGATCCGGCAGACGTCCCGCGACTTCGGCTTGGGGACCTTCGATCCGCTCGACCATGCCGGCGAGGCGGCGTACGAGCGCCTTGCCGACGCTGGCCTCAACTTCGTCACGGCTGGCTTCTACTGGACCGATATTGCACCGCAGGGCGAGATCGACTGGGAGTGGATCGACCATGGCGTTGGTGTGCGAGACCTGGCGGCGGAGGGCTGGCGAGTGAAGGGGCATCCGCTGACGTGGTTGTACGACGACGTGATGCCAGCGGAGCTCATCGGCGCGCCGCTGAACGAGCTCGTGTCGGCCTCCGTCGACCACGTCGATGAGATCGTGCGCCATTACAGCGACACAGTCCACATCTGGGATGTGAACAATGAGGCTTCTGCCGTGCACGCCTCGGGTGGGCTCTCTCGCAGTGAGATGGACATCTACTTGCGTGCCGTATTTGCGGCGGCACGCGCCGCGGACCCTGCTGCAACGTTGATTCTGAACAACCACTTCGACCGGTTCGGCGCTGCGGTGCTCCAGGAGCGGCTGCTCGGGCGGGAGGAGACGGAGTACTTCACGCTGCCGGTGCGGGCGTTTGTCGGACGTGCGATCGCTACCGGGGTCGACTTCGACGTCATCGGCCAGCAGCTGTACAACGGTGGTCTGGTCGGGTTTTTCGCAGACCTCGGGATTGGGCCGCTATCTCCTGTCGCAACCTTCGATCTGGCCTTCCTGGTCGATACAATCGAGGAGCTTGCGGCGTTGGGCAAACCTGTGCATGTGACCGAGCATTCCGTCAGCTCGAGGTGGGACTCGCAGTACGACGAGCTCGGGGCGGGCTACTGGCGCCGCAGATGGGATGAGCAGGCACAGGCGGACTACGTCGAGGCAGTCTACACGTTGCTGTTCGGCCTCGAGTCGGTGGAGGCGATCACCTGGTGGAACATCAGTGACGAGCGATCGTTCCTCGATGACGGCGGCTGGATCCGCGAGGATGGTACTGCCAAGCCCGCCCTGGAGCGGATCGAGGCGCTGGTCGCCGGTTGGACGACGGATACGGTCACGACAACCGATGCCGGGGGCACGGTACACGCGCGGGTCTGGGCGGGCAGGCATGAGGTCTCGGTGTCATCGGGGAAGGCCACAGCAGTGGCGACGGTGTCTGTGCCGGAACGCAGCCACGTGAGCGTGCAGCTGGCGGTAGTGGATCCTCCCCGACAGGGGCGTCGTACGCCGCGGTAGTAGCTGTGGGGTTCGAGCTCAGTCTCGTGACTCCCGTGACTTCTTCAGATACTGTTGCCATCCGTGAGTCTCCAGGCGCTGCGCTTTTTCCTCGACCGTGGCGGCCATGCCCGCCTTGTAGGCTGCCAGCCGACCTCTGAGGACGTCGTCAGCGGCGCCGAGGATGCTGGCGGCGAGGATTCCAGCGTTCTTGGCCTGGTTGATGGCGACGGCGGCGACCGGGACGCCGCCCGGCATCTGGACGATCGACAGCAGCGAGTCGAGCCCCTGGAGGCTTGACGAGCGCACCGGCACTCCGATGACAGGTAGAGGCGTGAGCGCGGCAACCATGCCCGGCAGGTGCGCGGCGCCGCCGGCGCCGGCAACGAGGACTCGCAG
The DNA here is from genome assembly GCA_964512045.1 of uncultured Thermoanaerobaculia bacterium. Taxonomy (GTDB): domain Bacteria; phylum Acidobacteriota; class Thermoanaerobaculia; order Thermoanaerobaculales; family Sulfomarinibacteraceae; genus CAZEJK01. Next base: position 3,610 of record CAZEJK010000066.1, on the reverse strand, counting down.
ACCCCGCTCCTCCGCCGTTTGCGCGTACTGAACCATCCGCTGGGGCGTTCGGTGGGCGGAGACCACCGTCAGCTCGTACGGAACCTCGAGCTCGTCGAGGACCTCCGCCGCAGCCTTCATGACGGGCAGGTCCGAATCGCTGCCCATGATGATGCCGACTCGTGGTGGTGTCATGCGGTCTCCTCTCCGCGGATGGTGATCAGATCGCGGACCTGAAGCGCACGTTCGCGTGCCGTGTCGAGGTCGGCGGCGAGGACGGTGGCATGGCCCATCTTGCGGTTGGGGCTCACCGTGTTCTTGCCGTAGATGTGCACTGTGCAGCCGGGTACCCCGAGCGCATCTCGGAGCCCTTCGATCCGTGGCAAGCCGTGGGATCCAGGCGCCCCGAGCAGGTTGACCATGGCCGCAGGGGCGAGCTGATCCGTCGATCCGAGCGGCAGACCCGCGATGGCGCGCATATGCTGCTGATACTGGCACGTCATGCACGCCTCGATGGTGTAGTGGCCGGAGTTGTGGGGCCGCGGCGCGATCTCGTTCAGGTAGAGACGGCCGTTCGCGTCGAGGAACAGCTCGACACCGAAGATGCCGATACCTTCCAGGGCCTCGACAGCAGCGATACCGATCTCTCTGGCCTCGGTGGCCACCGACTCCGAGATGCGCGCTGGAGCGAGGAGGTGATCGAGGATGTTGGTCTTCGGATCGAACACCATCTCGACGACCGGATGGGTGCGAACCTCGCCGTCGGGCGTGCGCGCGACCATGAGGGCCAGCTCCTTGTCGATCGCAACGTACCGTTCCAGCAGCGTCGGGCCCGTGAGCGCGTTGTCGATGTCAGCCGGCGTGCGCAGCACCCTGACGCCGCGCCCGTCGTATCCGCCGCGGCGGGTTTTCTGTACGAGCGGGTAGCCAAACTCGGCAAAGGCGGAGGCCGACGGCTCCTCCACGTCCGTGTACTCCGGCATCGCGATTCCAGCGGTCGCCAGGGCGTCGCGCTGGCGCAGCTTGTCCTGGATGATCTCGAGCAGCCAGGGACGGGGATAGATCGTGTGGCCGTCGTCATTGAGCGCTCTGAGCACGAGGGTGTCGATGTTCTCGAGATCATAGGTGGTGATGTCGGAGGATCGCACCACCTCGCCGAGACCGACCGGATCCGTGAAATCCGCGAGGATCTGCGCTCCGGCAAGGCGTCCTGCGGGGGAGTGCGGGTTCGGGTCGAGCACGATGACGTCGAAGCCGAGCTTGGTTGCTTCCTTGACCATCATCTTGCCCAGCTGTCCACCGCCGATGATGCCGATGGTCAGGACGGGGTGGGAGTGGTAGTGCGCGCGCTGCATAGGGTCTCTCCTGATGTAAGGAAGCGCTCGGAAGCCCGATGCCCGCAGTGGAGCGCGGGCGAACGGATCTCCTGTGTTGGAACCTCGAAACGGGAGCGTTTGTTTCGTACTGCGTCCAACGCAACCGGGGGCGCAGCCGAAACGGCTCTTCGAAGATGCCGGCCCAACGGCCGCGTAGATGTCACCCGTCGAGTCTCTGCGGTGTGGAGCTCGAGGTACAGCGGACCGCAGCTATGGCTACTCGTGGCCCTTGACGGAGTGCGGCCGGTACGGCGCTTCGAGGGCTGCACACTCCTCGTCGTTGAGCTCCAGGTCGACTGTAGCCGCAGCCTGCTCCAGGTGCTCGAGCTTGGTGGCGCCCACGATCGGCGCGGTGACGGTCGGCTGACGGAGAAGCCATGCCAACGCGACCTGTGCCGGCGTCACACCCCGTTGCTCGGCCACCTCCAGGACGCAGGCGACGACCTCGAGATCCGACTGGTCATACAGATGCAGCGTGAAGTCGTCACTCTGGCCGCGGGCGGTGTCGCTGCGCAGGTCCTGCCGTCGGTTTCCGGTGAGAACGCCCCGGGCCAGGGGCGACCATGGGATGACGCCGAGACCTTCTTCCGCGCACAGAGGCAGCATCTCGCGCTCTTCCTCACGGTAGATGAGGTTGTAGTGGTTTTGCATCGACACGAAGCGCGTCCACCCGTGGAGGTCGGCGCGGTACAGGCTTCTGGCGAGCTGCCACGCCCACACGGACGAAGCCCCGATGTAGCGTGCCTTGCCGGCCGTGACAATGCCGTGCAGCGCCTCCAACGTTTCATCGATCGGCGTGTTGGGATCCCAACGGTGGATCTGATACAGGTCGACGTGGTCAGTCTTCAGGCGTCGCAGTGAGGCATCGATGCTGTTGAGGATGTGTTTGCGAGAGAGCCCGCGATCGTTGGGATCGTCGGACATCGGGAAGAAGACCTTGGTGGCGATCACCACCTCCTCCCGTCGAGCCATCTCTTTGAGCAGGCGGCCTGTGACCTCCTCGGAGACGCCGAGGGAGTACATGTCGGCTGTGTCGAAGAAGTTGATCCCCAGCTCGAGCGCCCGCACGACGAACGGCCGAGCAGCGGCTTCGTCGAGAACCCATGGCCGCCAGCTCGGATCGCCGTACGACATCATGCCGAGGCAGATGCGCGAGACCTTGAGGCCGGTGCGTCCCATGTTCGTGTACTCCATCGCATCCTCCCTGAGGGGTATCCCTTCATCCATGGTAACGGGGATCGATCGGTGAGCGGTAACGTCCTGCTATGATCCAGGTTGCGTGGCCAGGTGGTGACGATCCTCCGGGGTGAGCTGCAGATGGCGCCGCAGTAGGCGATGGCTTACCCCGACGTCTTCGACTCCTCGAGGCATCCGCCTTGGACCGGATGGCCGGGATCCGGCTGTCGGGGTCGGGTCCGGGGCCAGGACCGGAAGCGGGCTGCGGCGTCGTCGCTTCTGCGAGTGAAACTGGCCGGGTGGGAAGTGGGAACCGTCAGCTGCGAGAGGCCATGACCAGCGGGGTCGCGTGAGAAATTTTTCGCATGGCCCTTGCTTTTTTTCAGAACACGTGAGAAGGTGTCGCAGCGGTCGTGCTGGGTGAGGATCTCCCGGGTGTGCGACGGGCCGCGAACTGATAGGGTCCCAGCGACCTGGACGGCAGCCCTCCGGCAAGTCTACCGTTCGTATCCATGCCGGATTGTGATCGCAAAGCCGTGCATAGAGACGCGGCCAGCAGAAAGTACATGACCTAGCTTGAAGTTCAGTGATTTCCAGATCGACTCCGCGCTCGTGCGCGGCGTCGTCGACATGGGCTTTTCCGAGCCAACCCCAATTCAACAGGCGGCGATGCCGCCAGCGCTCGCGGGGAAGGATCTCCTCGCGTCTGCGATGACCGGAAGCGGCAAGACCGCTGCGTTCGTTCTCCCAATCTTGCAGCGCATCGTCAGTGGCGACCGCCACACTGGCATTCGTGCTCTGGTGGTAACCCCGACCCGCGAGCTGGCTTCCCAGGTCAACGAGCATCTGGAGGCAATCGGCCGCCATGTTCGTGTCCGGTCGGCTGCCATCTTCGGCGGTGTCAAGCCGGCGTCACAGATCCAGGCACTGCGGTCTGGCGTCGACGTGGTCGTGGCGACCCCCGGACGTTTGCTCGACCACATGCGGCAGCCGTGGTTCCGGTTCGACCAGCTCGAGGTTTTGGTCCTCGACGAGGCCGACCGGATGCTGGACATGGGCTTCCTTCCGGATGTGCGTCG
>CAZEJK010000065.1:0-23688 GCA_964512045.1 uncultured Thermoanaerobaculia bacterium | reverse complement strand
TTCTCGATCACCGAGCGGATCGGAGCACTACCCGCTCCCGGCCACGGTCTACGGCCCCGGTCCCGGTCCTGGAAGCCGGTAGCCGGACCCGGACGATGGGCATGGAGCGACAGCGAAGCCGACGGGTCGACCCGGTGGCCCAGCGGCATACGGCGCGTCCGACTGCGTTCCGGTGCTCCGATGCCGCAGCATCCAGGCAGCCTCCAGGTCAACCCGATGGACAGGGCTTCAGTGTTCCGGGGCCGGCTACCGGCTGCCGGGGCGGGGACCGGGACCAGTACCGGTGCCGGGCTGCCACGGCGTCGCCGCCCGGCTCTACCCTCCGACCTTCGTTTGCTGCTCCTCCCAGACGCTTGGCTCGATGACTGTGACGGGGTCGATGCCGCGCTTCGACAGCCGTTCGTTGAGCTGCTGGAGCTCGCCGCCGAGCTCGTCGAACCGCTGCTCGGCGCCCTCGAGCTCCCCGTCCAGAACCTCAATCCGATCGAGCTGCGACTGCGTTGGCCGGCCCTCATAGCCGTTGACGCTGCCATACAGCCCGGAGATCCTCTCGCGCAGCTCCTCGCCGCCTTCGATCATTCCGCCGCTTGCGATCAGAGTTGTGCGGAACGCGGTGAAGCGGTCGGCCAGATCATCGATCTGCTCGCGTACCGAGCTGCGCTCCGCCACCCGCCTGCGCTCGTCCAGCTGCTCGATCGCGTCGAACGTCGCATCACCCACGTAGGCCAGGCGCTCGAGCATCCCGTACAGCTTCCAGACTGCCGCATGCTGCGCCTGGCGGTCCTCTGCGGTGTGTGGCGAGCGAGGGTCGGGGACCAGCTCGATGGTTCCCGTGTGCTCGGTCTTCCCCTTGACCAGGGTGACGGTGTAGGTGCCCTCGAGCACGCGCGGACCGAAGAACGCGTAGGGGTTCGGTACCAGGCTTTCGGCGCGGGGGGAGGGTGGCGGCGTGGCGCGCATTCTCCAGTCCACCCGGTTGATTCCGCGGCGTTTGCCGCCCGGCAGGGTGGTCACGAGCTGGCCGGAGTCGTCCCGGATCTCGAGCCGCATGTCGCCGAAGATGTGCCGCTTCTTGAGGTAGTAGGTGATCGTGGCCGTGTCCGAAGGGCTGTCGCCGGAAAAGACTCCGTGCCCGTCAAACCGTTGCTCGTAGGCGGGGATGGTCAGGACCGACGGGCGCGCGTCCAGCAGCGCCACATCGGTATCGAGGATCTCTTCGCTCAGCGTGCGGATCGGCGTCAGGTCGTCGAGGATCCATAGCCCCCGACCGTGAGTGGCGAGCACCAGGTCGTGCTCACGCGGATGGATTGCCAGGTCTCGCACAGCAACATTTGGGAACCCGCCCTTGATGGCGACCCAGCTGGTCCCTCCATCGATGGAGGTGAAAAGACCCTCCTCAGTGCCGACGAACAGCAGCTCCGGGTCGATCGGATCCTGACGGATCACGTGGCAGTAGCCCCGGATCGGCTCTCCAGTCAACGGCGTCCAGGTGGCGCCGAGGTCGCGGGTCACGAGTACGTACGGCGTCATGTCGCCGGTCCGGTGCCCGTCGAAGGTCACGAACGCCGTCTCGGCGTCGTGCGGGCTGGCCTCCACCCAGGAGACCCATGTGTGCGGTGGCACGCCGGCGACGTTGCCGGCGACGTTGGTCCAGCTCTCGCCGCCGTCGGAGGTCACCTGCAGGTTGCCATCGTCCGTACCCACCCACAGCACGCTCTCTGTGATCGGGGACTCGGAGATCGAGTAGATCGTGCAGTGGTTCTCGGCCGTGGTGTTGTCGATCGTCAGCCCGCCCGAGGACGCCTGCCGCTGCTTGTCGGGATCGTTGGTCGTGAGGTCGTCGGAGATCCGCTCCCAGGACTCGCCGCGGTCGCGGGATCGGTGGAGGAACTGCGAGCCGATGTAGATGGTGCCACGCTGATGACGTCCGACCTGGATCGGCGCGTTCCAGTTGAACCGGTAGTCCGGCTCATCGGCGGCCGGCAGCGGCTTGATGTCCTTCGACTCCTTCGTGGATCTCAGAACCCTGGAGATGTTGCCCCCCTGATACTCCAGGTACACGATGTTGGAGTCGGCCGGGTCCGGCCAGACCCAGAACCCGTCGCCCCCTCCCAGGTTGCTCCAGTGGAAGCTCTGGATTCCTCCGGGTGCTCGGGACGGGCCGACCCACGAGCCGTTGTCCTGCAACCCGCCGTAGACGTTGTACGGGACCTCGGTGTCGGTGGCGACGTGGTAGTACTGCGAGATCGGCAGAGCGCCGACGAATCGGAACTTCGAGCCTCGGTCGCGGGAGATGTAGACGCCGCCATCGGTGCCGACCATGACGGTGTACGGATCGCGGGGATCGATCCACATGGCGTGGTAGTCCGGGTGCACGCCACCACCGAAGAAGCCCATCATCGCTGTAGAGAACGTCTCGCCGCCGTCGGTCGATACCGTCAGCACGGTGCCGGGCTTGTACACGCGGTCATGGTCAACGGGATCGACGGTCAGGGTCGCGAAGTAGAACGGGCGTCCAACGACGTTGTCCGAGTCGTTCACCTTCATCCAGTGAGCCCCGAGATCGTCGGACCTGTACAGGCCCGAATCGGGCGCTGCGGCCTCGACCACGGCGTACACGCGGCTCGGCCGCGAGGGCGCGACGGCGATACCGATGCGGCCGAGGTCACCTTCGGGAAGGCCCTCGTGAAGCTCCTGCCAGCTGTCGCCGCCGTCGAGGGTCCGGTAGAGGCCGCTCCCCGGTCCCCCAGAGGTGAAGAAATCGGGCTCGCGTCGGAGCTGCCACATCGCCGCATACAGGATCTCGGGCTCCTGCGGGTCCATCGCGAGGTCTGCACATCCAGTGTCGGCGTCCACAGCGAGCACCTGCTGCCATGTCTCGCCTCCGTCGCTGGTGCGGTAGACGCCGCGCTCGGGGTTGGCGTTCCAGAGGTGGCCGGTGGCGGCCACGAACACGCGGTTGGAGTCCGTGGGATCGATGAGAATCCGTGCGATCCGTTCGGTGCTCTGCAAACCCATCAGCTCCCACGTGTCTCCACCGTCGCGGGTTCGATAGAGGCCGTGGCCAACTGACACCGAGTTGCGGACCCACGTCTCGCCGGTGCCGACCCAGACGGTCTTCGGATCCGATGGATCGACGGCGATCGCACCGATCGACTGGGGGTGCTCGTCGAAGACCGGCTCGAAGGTGACGCCGCCATCAACGGACCTCCAGACGCCGCCGGAGGCAGCTCCCACCCAGACGGTCAGCGGCTCGGTGAGCGCGGCATCCATGGCCGCTACTCTGCCACTCATGACCGCCGGACCGATCGGGCGCGGCGCCACGACTCCGAAGGTGTCGGAGTCCAGCCGTGTCGTTTGAGCGGTCGCCTTGGTGGGAAGCAGAGCCAGACCGAGCCCGATTACGAGCCCGGCAAACGCCGTTGAACAACGCATGTCCTCCTCCTTGTCTAGCAGCGAGGTGGTGAGCTCGATTCAGTACCCTTCGCTGCCACGTGCTCAGCTGTCAGCGGGAGTCTCGGGTGAAGCGGGCTCCGGCATGACGAACCGCTCGTCGGGAATGTCGCTGTTGACCTCCACAGACTGGATGGTGATGTTGGCCAGCTGCTGATCGCCGACGCGAGTCTCCAGCGAGTGCGGCATCATCACTCCACCAACATCCTTGTAGTCGGAGAAGTACGTCACGAACTCCATCTCGGCGCCCTGGCCTGGAACGGTGCGGGTCGCCGTCTGCATGATCTCGATGCCGTACTCGGTGTCCAGGTAGACGAACAGCTCGTCACCGCTGGCTCGAGTGACCTTCAGCTTGTAGGTCTCCGTGCCTTCCACCTCCTCGGTTCCGACCAGCTCGACGGTATGCCCCTTCGCTTCCCAGTCCACGAGAATGCCGTCGATATCGGCCTGATCGACGATCTCCTTGGCCTGGGCCTCTGACATCGGCTCCGGGTCCGTCTTGCCCATGAACGGCATGATCATCCACGCGGTCTCGCCGTCGTACGCCTGAACGCCGGTCATCCCTTGCACGGTGAACTCGATCCGCACCTTGTTCGGGCGCTCGACCTCGATGAGAATCGGAGCTTCCACCTGGCCCATTGCGAGGGTGGTTCCCTCCATTCGCAACGACTCGATGCTCTTGAGCGCTTCCAACCCTCCGCGCGCCTCGTAGTTCATGGCGAGCACCTCGTCGAGCTCGGCGGCGGTGGATGGGGAAGCAAGCAGAATCGCGCACAGGGCGCACACGGTCGTGACGGCGAGAGTGTTGTGGCGCATGTAGAACCTCCAAGGGTGTGTCGTGCCGGTCGTTCGGCACTGAGTGAGAGTACGCAGAGCCGGAGTGATCGGTTCGGCGATTGTACTTCGGTTTGAAGCGCATGCTGTGGGTCGACCTTCGTGCTCGGCCGTGATCGCGCAGCGTCTGCCACGTCTTTGCATGGTTGGCGCGCCTCCGAACAGACGTTCCGGGGGCAGCGGCCCTGCGCCGATGGTACTCTTGGTGCAGGGTTCCATGGGGGGAGGGCGGATGGCTCACCGGCTGGCCCGGTTGCACGCTGTCGCGTTGATGATCTCGATTGTGGGTGTGACAACGGGGGTAGCCGATGAAGCTCCCGCTGTGCGAAGCGATGATGGGTCCTGGCGGCACAGCGGGTACCCGCCAGCCGTCAGCCGTCTGATGGACGACCTGGTCGTCGTGTCGACCGTGCCGCTTCGCTGGCAACGTACCGAGTGGCAGCGATTCGCCGTGCTCGCGGGCGTCACGCTCGGCCTCGCAGCGGTGGATGAGGACATCCAGAGGTGGAGCCAGAAGGGTCGCCTGTCGCTCTGGGACCCGGCCTACGACGGCGGGGTGCGCGAGGATCTGATCGAGCTGGGAGGTTGGCTCGGAGACGCCGAGACGGTTGCGGGCATCAGCGCGCTTCTGTACGCCTCGGGTCGCCTGGCTGGGCAACCGCATCTGCAAGAGACCGGTCAGCTGGCGTTCGAGTCGCTGATCGTGACGACGCTGGTCGTGGAGCTGATCAAACGGTTGGTGGATCGGCAGCGGCCGAGCGGGCGAGGCGTCGATCACGCGTGGGGGCCTCGATACACGGCGTCGTCTGGACACTCGTTTCCTTCCGGCCATGCTGCGGCGGCGTTTGCTCTGGCGAGGGTTCTCGCCCGCCAGTATCCGGAGAGCGGCTGGGTGGCGCCGCTTGCCTACAGCCTGGCGACGTTGACGGCGGTCTCCAGGGTTGCTGAGAACCGGCACTGGACGTCTGACGTTGTGGTGGGAGCGTGCCTGGGCATGCTGATCTCGGATACCATCGTCCAGCGCCACCGCGAGCGGACGTTTCGGGTGCTGCCGCACGTCGGCCCGAACGGCGCCGGAGTGACTGTCAGCTGGCGCTTCTAGCCAGTCCGGTGGTGGATACCGGTGGGTCAGCAACCAGTCGCGTTTCTGGTCAACCCGATGAGCGGGGCTTCAGTGTTCCGGGGCCGGCTGCCGGCTACCGGGGCAGGGACCGGGGCCAGTACCGGCGCCGGGCGGCTTCGTTGGGTGGATCGTGAACGCAAACCTTCCACCCACCCGCCGGAGAGATCCCGTGGGAGAACCCGCGGCCGCCTCAGGAGCCGAGCTCGATGGCGCCTGCACCGAGGACAGCCGCCGCATGCGCGGTGCGAGCCAGCTCGAGGTTGGTGGCGATCTGCTGATCGGACGGGTCGAGGGCAATCGCGCGCTCGAGGAGCGGGATCGCATCGCTGTAGAGTCCCTGGCGGTAGAGCACCACGGCGACGAGGTTCAGGGCAGCGGCCTCGTTCGGCCGCTCCTCGGCGACGTGCCGGAAAGAGCCGAGAGCACTCTCCAGGTTCTCGCGTTCGAGGGCCAGGAGGCCGCGAAGAATGTCCGTTGAAACCGTTCCGGGAAGCGTCGTGGCGTCCAGGGTCCGTTGTGCTTCGGAGATGAGCCCGTTGCGGATCATTGCAAGGATGAGGCTCCGCTGGACATCAGGACCATCGAAGCCCTTGTCAACCGCCGTGCGGAGGTTCGGTAACGCTTCGTCGGGCCGTCCGATGGCGAGCAGGGCCTGACCGATTCGGGCGAGAACCTGCGGGTCCTCGTTGAGCTGGTTGCTTGCGGCTCGCAGCGCCTCGAGCGCCTCGCGGTAGCGACCGTCCATCAGCAGGAGCTCTCCGTACGCCAGCTGGACCTCGGGAAGCAACGGGTTCTCACGGATCGCCTTCTCCAACGCCTCGAGAGCGCGGTCATACCGCTGCAGACGGGCGTCGATCAAGCCCAAGGACGCCCATGCACGGTCCGAGTGGGGGTGCTGATCGGCGAGCTGCCGGAACACATCGCGTGCGGCCGACGGTGTGTCCATGGCCAGGTACACCTCGCCAAGCTGCAGCTTCAGCTCCAGGCTGTTCGGCTGAAAGCTGAGCGCTGAGGTGATCGCATACTCCGCCTCCGTCCAGTTGCCTGCGCGTTGCGCGGCATCGGCGAGCAAGCCCAGGGCCGCGACGTTGCTCGGCTGGCGGCTGACGGCCTCACGCAAGAGCCGCAAGCTCGTCTCGAGGTTGCCGTCCTCCAGGTTCCGGTTGGCCTGCACGATGAGATCAGGAACCGTAAGGTACTCCGGAGTGGGCGTGCCCAGTCCGCTCGCGGAGGGAACGGCGGCCTGAGGATCCCTGCGAACCCGCTCTGCCTCCTCGCTGCGCCCGAGCTTCTCGAGGACCTGAGCCTTCAGACGAGCGAGCCGGTCATCGAAGCCGTATGACATCAGGAGACGGTCGAGATCCGCCAGGGCGCCGGTCAGGTCGTCCCCTTGCTCGATCCGTTGTGTGACAGAGGCGATCGTGGCCTCCATGTCGGGTGCAGTCCCGGCGGCTCCGGGAGTCGACGCGGACGTCGGGGGCTGGGACCGTATCTCCTCCAGGAGCTCCAGAAACTCCCGGGTGTAGTAGTCCGGGACGAACGTGCTCAGGTTCGGGTCCTCGACGAGCGCCGCGGCAAGGTGACGCGCCGCCTCGTCCTCGCGTTGGATGGCAAACAGCGACCACGCGATGCGGATGTGCAGCTCTGCCCGGTGCACGTTGTCGTCGGTCTCCGACAGCGCCGCGGTGTACAGCTCGGCGGCGCGGCTGAACTGACCCTCTCTGTACGCCTGTTGGGCCGCCTCCTCGCTTGGCGTTGGCTGGCCTTGTGCGAGTGCCATGGGAACCAGAACAAGCAACAGGACGCCACCACAGAGAGCTCGTAGACGACTCATGGTGGAACTGTAGACCCGACGCTGTCGAAGCGTCAAGCGAGAGCTTGCGAGAGGCTACGACGACGGGTGTCGGACTCCGGGTATCAGTGCTCCCGGGTTACTCTCCTGGTCGGGCGACCACCACGGCAGCCGGACTGCCCATCGGGCGGACGGTCACCATCGTGGTGTAGGGACGGTGACCCGAGTCTTCCGGCCATCGCACGGTGAGCATGTGGTCGCCCACCTCGACCTTGGCGTTGGTGATGGGAACCGGTCCCAGCTCGTCACCGTCGAGGACCGCCATCGCCCCTGTCGGTGCACCGACGTCGTAGGTCACCGTCAGGAGACCGATGTCCAGGGCCAGACGAACCATCTCCTGGCCGGGCGAGATCGTCTCAGTAAAGGTTCTTTCGGGCACTCCAGGCAGTGACGCTGTGAAGCGATGCCGTCCTGCAGGGAGCGTGACCTTGCGGGTGACGATCTTGCCTTCTCCCAGTGAGCGTCCGTTGACCGCGACGTTGGCCGGTGGATCGACGAACAGGGTGAATGTGACCTGCGGACGGGGAGTCGGCGTCGCGGTCGGAGCGGGGGTCGGCGTGGCGGTGATCCCGGGAGTCGGTGTCGCCGTCGGCACAGGCGTCGCCGTCGGCGTTGCAGTGGGCGTGGGTGTGGGGGTGGTAACCCAGGGGGCGCCCTGCGGACCGAACAGGAGTCGCTGGGCGTCCGGGGAAAGGAAGATCACTCCTGCGGCGGTGGCAACCAGCAGGAGGAGGATGACGAAGATCAGCAGGACCGGGCTGCGGCGATGGTCGTCCTCCTCGAGCTCGTCACCACCGATAGTGTACGGTGAGACCCCAGACTCGGACTCGACACTACCCGAGGGAGCCTCCGATCGGGGTTGCGGCGGTGTGGGTGTCGCTTTGGCTTCAGGGGCTGTTTCGGGCTCGGTACCTGCCGCGGGAGTTCGGTCGGGGTCCGTTGCAGCGTGCTTGGAACGCTTTGGAGGGTGGGTCTTCTCCATGCGGTTGACGATGCTGCGAAGAATCCCGGTGGTCTCGTCATCCACCGCGTCCTCGGCGTCGCCGCTCGGTGCGATCTCGATGGCACGGATCGCCTCCGCCATCTCCCTCGCGGTCTGAAATCTCTCCTCGGGAGGCTTGCGCATCGCCTTGAGGACCACCGCCTCGAGAGCTGGCGGACAGTCGGCCCGTACGCTGGTCGGCGTTGGGGGGTCTTCGTTGAGGATCTTGTACAGGACGTTGGACAGCGACTTGCCGCTGAACGGCCGGCTGCTGGTAACGAGCTCGTAGGCGAGAATTCCGAGAGCGAAGATGTCGGTCCGGGCGTCGATCTCGGCTCCCTGAATCTGCTCGGGAGACAGGTAGCCGGCAGTTCCCAGCGCAATGCCCGTCTGTGTCAGCTTGCTGCCGGAGTCCAGCGACTTGGCGATGCCGAAGTCCATGATCTTGACGACACCGTCCTCCAGCAATCGCATATTGGACGGCTTGATGTCACGATGCACGACTCCCCGCGCATGGGCGAAGTCGAGACCGTCGCACGCCTGGATCATGATCGAGCAGATGGCCCGGTAATCAACGATGACCCCGCTGGACAGCATCTGGTCGACGTCGTACCCGGTCAGGTACTCCTGAACGATGTACGGGATCTCGTTCTCGACTCCGAAGTCGAACACCAGTGTGATGTTGGGATGGACCAGGTTGCCGACGAACTGCGCCTCGCGGAAGAAGCGTTTGCGGACCTCAGCGTCTGGGGTTGCGCACGTCTTGATCGCGACGGGGCGCTTGATATACGGGTCCCAACCCTTGTAGACGACGCCGAACCCCCCGACACCGATCTTGCCAAGGATCTCGTACTTGCCGATCCGTTCTGGATGCTCCGCCATCGGCGGTACTGTAACGGTTTTCGACGGGGTCGGCAATCGTCCTTGACGAAAGGGCACAGCGCAGGTGCAATGACTGGGTGAAGCATGCCAACCTTCTTCGGTCGATCGGTGTCGTGGTCATGGTGCTCGTGGTGCTGGGCTGCAGACGGGAGGTGGCGGCGCCGGCGCCCCCAACTCCTCCGCCACCGGACGCCGTGCCGTCGGAAGAGCAGCTGACGTCGGTGCTGACTGTGCGCGGCCGTTGGCTCACGCAGCTCGGTAACCTCGTCGAAGAGCAGCAGCTGGCTCTGGCGTTCGATCTGCTGGGAGGAGGGCCGTGTGAGATGGCGGAGACCGTGGAGACTCCGATCGATCTCTCGTTCGAGGAGTGCCGTTGGGTGCTCGATCGCATCGCGGTGGGGACCAAGCTGACGATGCGGCAGCGCTCCTCGCGTGCGGTTGGCGAGCGTCGCGATCTCGGGATCGCAGAGCTGCGACGGCAGGTGGAGACGACGAGGGATCCGAAGGTCCGGGCGGCACTCAGAGAGCATCTGGAAGCGCTAGAGGCGGCGCGCCCCGTCGAGGAGCTTCCGACTCCGGTGGCGCATCAGCAGCTCTTGGTCGAGCGGATCCGCGGTGTTCAGGACCGGTTGGAGGCGCAGGACGAGCAGCTGGAGGCGTTGCGAACACGGCTCAAGGACTCGATCCAGCAGCCCCGTGGCGGCGGCTCGCCGGACAGCAGCGATCGCGACTGAGTCAGGCCTCGCCCAGCCGGCGGCCAGCCAGGTAGAACGACAGCTCCTCGAGGTGGATCTTCAAGTCCACCGACTTGACCATCACCTCTTCGGAGGGCGACTTGACCTTCACCGGGGCGAAGTTGAGGACCGCACGCAGGCCAGCCTCGACCATCTGGTCGCATACTGCTTGCGCCGAAGAAGGCGGCGTGGTGATGACTCCCACCTGGACGTTGCGCTGCTCGACGATCTGCGCAAGCCGCGCAGCATCTTCGACAAGCAAGCCAGCTGGGGTCGGAGCGCCGATGCGATTCGGGTCGGAGTCGAGGATTCCGACGACGATCACATTGCCCCGTGAGAAGCCGGAGTAGTGGCACAGTGCGGTGCCGAGGTTGCCCGCGCCGACGATCAGTAACCGACGCTCCTCGTCGAGGCCGAGGATATGGACCAGCTGGTGGCGAAGCTCGGCCACCTGGTAGCCGACGCCGCGAATGCCGAACTCACCGAAGTAGGCGAGGTCCTTGCGGATCTGGGCGGAGTTCAGGTGAAAGCGTGTCGCCAGCTCTTGACTCGAGACCGTCTCGAAGCCGGCATCCTGAAGCTGCTCGAGGCATCTCAGGTAGATAGAGAGCCGGCCGATCGTCAGTGGAGAGATCGCTGTCGGCTCGACCGTTCGCCGCACACCCGCCATGGGATCACCCGAGGATCGTGCGGGCAGCCAGACGGGCCGCGTTGAGCAGTGGCGTCGGGTACAGACCGATCAGGACCACTCCCAGGCTGGCCAGTGAGGCCACGGTGGCGATCTCCCAGGATCGCGGGAACGACGGCTTGCGCTTCGGCAGCGGCTTCATGTACATGAGATACACGACGCGCAGGTAGTAGTACGCCGAGATGAGTGAGTTCACGACTCCGAGGATGGCCAGCCAGATCAGCCCCTCGTTGATCGCCGCGCGGAACACCATGAACTTTGCGGTGAACCCGACGAACGGCGGGATGCCGGCCAGCGAGAACAGGCAGATTGCCAACGACAGCCCGAGCAGCGGACGCTCCCAGCCCTGGCCCTCGAGATCGGACATCAGGTGCGGCTCATCCTCTCGCTCTGACAGCACGGCCACAACAGCGAAGGCGCCGACGTTCATCAGCGTGTACGCCGCCAGGTACACCAGCACCGCGCTGGCGCCGTCCTCGCCGATGGCAATCACGGCCACCAGCGCGTAGCCCATGTGGGCGATACCGGAGTAGGCGAGCATTCTCTTGATGTCGCGTTGGACGATCGCAACGATGTTCCCGAGGGTCTGCGAGCCGACCGCGAGAACCCCTGCCACCCATATCCAGTGACTCATCAGGGCGGTCGGGTCGATTGCGTCGACCAGCCGCACGAGCACGATCAGCGCTGCACCCTTGGGAACAACCGAAAGGAACGCGGTGACCGGGGTGGGCGCACCCTGGTACACATCCGGCGCCCATGCATGGAACGGGAACAGTGCCAGCTTGAAGCCGATACCCCCAAGGACCATCGCGGTCCCGATGATCACGAACGGACCGTTGAAGGTGCCGGCGGCGAGGCTTGCTGCGATCCCATCGAAGTCGAGCGCCGCGGTGCCGCCGTACAGCAGCGCCAGGCCGTAGACAACGAACGAGGAGGCGAAGGCGCCCATGATGAAGTACTTGAGGCCAGACTCGACGCTCGGTTCGGTCGATCGGAGGTAGGCGTTGAGCACGTACAGCGGAATCGACAGAAGCTCGAGGCCCAAGAAGACCATCAGCAGGTCGACTGCGCACGCCATGGTGCTGGCACCCACCGCCGACAGGAGGATCAGTGCGAAGAACTCACCGGACTCCTCCTTGAGCCGTCTGAGGAACGGCCCTGCCATCCAGACAACCAGGAACAGGGCTGCATAGATGTACAGGTCGACGAACTGGCAGACGCGATCGACGCGGAGCATTCCACCCCAGACATCGCCTGGGAGCGGCAAAGCGATCCGGGCCCAGACCGCCGCCACGATGGCGAGGAGGCTGAGCTCGCCGATGTAGCGGCGTACCGAAGGCAGGAACGCCTCGAGCAGGAGGATCACACCAGCAGTCACGGTCAGAATGATCTGCGGGACGATGGCTACGAGATCAGGCTGCGTGGGCACGTCCGGTCCTCCTTAATTACCGAGCAGCACGCTCACGGCGGCTTCCATCGGATTGAGGAAGGTGCTGGGATGGACGCCGATCCAGATGATCAGCACGATCAGCGGAGCGACGGCCAGAAGCTCGCGCAGATTCATGTCCTTCAGACCCTTGTTTTCTTCATGAACGAGCGGGTTCCAGAACACCCGCTGAACGAGCGACAGCATGTAGACGGCGCCGAAGATCACGCCGAGGGCCGCGAGGGCGACAAACACCGGGTACTGCTGCCACGCGCCGGCGAGGATCAGGAACTCGCCGACAAACCCGTTCAGACCGGGCAGCCCGATCGACGAGAGGGTGACGAGCAGGAAGACCCCGGTGTAGATCGGCACCACCGTCGCGATGCCGCCGTAGTCTGAGATCAGCCGCGTGTGCCGACGTTCGTACACGACCCCGACGAGAAGGAAGAGCGCGCCGGTGGAGAGCCCGTGGTTGACCATCTGCAGCACCGCGCCCTGGGTGGAGCCGATGGTGCCCGCTGCCAGCCCGAGCATGACGAAGCCGAGGTGGCTGACCGACGAGTATGCGACCAGCTTCTTGATGTCTGGCTGCACCCAGGCCACCCAGGCGCCGTAGAGAATTCCGACCACGGCGAGCACCAGCAGGAGCGGCACGAAGTACTCCCAGGCGTCCGGAAGCATCGCGCGGTTGAAACGTAGGAAACCGTAGGTCCCGAGCTTCAGCAAGACACCCGCCAGGATGATCGAGCCGCCGGTCGGGGCCTCGACGTGGGCGTCCGGCAACCAGGTGTGGAACGGGAACATCGGCACCTTGATCGCGAATGCGAGGAAGAACGCGATGAACACCAAGATCTGCGGTGAGGAGAAGATGACGCCCGGCGCCATGAAGAACGTCACATCGCCGTTCGCCATACCCATGGCCAGGTTCTGTGCGGTGGGCATCAAGGTTTCGTAGCCGTACGTCCAGACGCCGGTCGCCTCGAAATGGGTCCAGCTCAGGAACAGAATGGCGACCAGCATCAGCACCGAGCCGACCATGGTGTAGATGAAGAACTTGACCGCCGCGTAGATCCGTCGTGGTCCGCCCCACACCCCGATGATGAAGTACATCGGGATCAGCATCAGCTCCCAGAACACGTAGAACAGGAACAGATCGAGAGCCAGGAACGCTCCGATCATGCCGGTGGTCAGCAGGAGCAGTGAGATGTGAAAGCCCTTGACCTTTTCCGTGATCGAGCTCCATGACGAGAGGACCACCACCGGGATCAGCAGGGTCGTCAGCAGGACCAGGAGGAGCGAGATGCCGTCGACCGCCAGGTGGTAGGTGATCCCGAATGCGGGAATCCAGGGCGCTTGCTCCACCATCTGGAAGCCGGGGTTGTTCGCATCGAACCCCGTCCAAATGAAGCACGAGACGACAAACAGGGCGAGTGACGCGAGCAGCGCGAGCCACCGGTGGAGCTGCTGGAACCTACCGGGGATCAGGCCGAGAAGTCCAGCGGCAACGGCCGGGCCCAGCGTCACGACGGAGAGAAGGTGGTGTTCGAGCACGCCTGCCTCCCGTTAGATCAGTACCACGGCCAGGATGAGGATCCCCATGGCCAGGAAGAGAGCGTAGTTGCGGACGTTGCCGGTCTGGAGGAACCGCATCAGGTCACCCGTCAGCTCGGTCATGAACGCCACGAAGTTGACGAATCCGTCGATGAAGATGACATCGATCACCTTCCAGCAGAACTGGGCGAGGCGGTAGAGCGGCTCCAGCACCACTGCCGAGTAGAGCTCGTCCACCCAGTACTTGTTGACCAGCATCCGGTGTGCGAATGCGAACCGCTTGGCCACCGTCTCCGGGATCTTGGCATCGGCCTTAACGGCGTACAGCCAAAGCGCCACAGCGATCCCGAGCGCCGCGACCAGCAGCGACAGGGCCACCAGAGCCCACTCCGTGGCGATGGACGGATGGGCGTGATGTGCGTGCTCGTGGGCCCACTGGATCTCCGGCAAGATCGGATGGAGGAAGTGCTCGAGCTTGTTCCACTCGGGCTTTCCGAACAGATGCCCCGGGATGCCCATGAAGCCGCCGACGAGAGACAGTGCGGCAAGAACGATCAGCGGCACGGTCATGGTCCATGGCGACTCGTGGACGTGGTGCTCGGCCTCCTCACCGCCGCGGAACGTGCCGAAGAACGTCAGTGCGACGAGCCGGAACATGTACAGAGCGGTGAGGAACGCGCCGGCGACGGCCAGGCCCCACAGGACGTAGTAGATCGCGCCGAACCCGTTGAGGTTCGAGTAGCCGGCGGTGAACGCCTTGGCGAGGATCTCGTCCTTGGAAAAGAAGCCGGCGAACGGGACGATCCCGGCGATGGCGATCGTGGCGAACAGGAACGTCCAGAAGGTGATCGGCATCTTCTTGCGCAGACCACCCATCGATCGGATGTCCTGGTTGCCACCGCAGGCGTGGATCACCGATCCCGATCCGAGGAAGAGGCAGGCCTTGAAGAACGCGTGCGTCACAACGTGGAAGATCGCTGCCACGAACCCGGCGACGCCGGCGCCGAGGAACATGTACCCGAGCTGGGAGACGGTGGAGTAGGCGAGGACCTTCTTGATGTCGTTCTGAGCCAGCCCGATGGTGGCCGCGAAGATCGCGGTGAGACCCCCGACGATGGCGACGACGAGCATCGCTGTCGGGCTGATCCGGTAGAAGACGTTGCAGCGCACCACCATGTAGACACCGGCGGTGACCATCGTCGCGGCGTGGATCAGGGCGGACACGGGCGTTGGTCCGGCCATGGCGTCGGGAAGCCAGACGTACAGCGGGATCTGCGCCGACTTGCCGATGGCGCCGATGAACAGGAGCAGCGCAATGAACGTGATCGCGGTCTGGTGCAGCTCCGGCGCGGCGGCGGCCTGCGCGAACATGGTGCCGAACTCCACCGACTGGAAGGTGGCGAACGCTGCGAAGATCGCCAGCAGAAAGCCGAAGTCGCCGATGCGGTTGGTGACGAACGCCTTCTTGCCGGCATCCGCGCACCAGTCCTTGTCGAAGTAGAAGCCGATCAGCAGGTACGAGCAGAGGCCGACGCCTTCCCAACCGATGAACAGGATCGGCAGGTTCGAGCCCAGCACCAGCAGCAGCATGGAGAACATGAACAGGTTCAGGTACGCGAAGTAGCGTGCGTACGCGCTGTCGGACTCCGCGTGCATGTACCCCACCGAGTAGAGGTGGATCAGCAAGCCGACGAAGCTGACGAACGCGATCATCAACATCGACAGCGGATCGAGCAGGAACGACGCCGAGACCTCGAACGATCCGGCCTGGATCCAGGTGAAGTACGTGGCCAGGTGCTCGGTTGCTC
The DNA here is from genome assembly GCA_964512045.1 of uncultured Thermoanaerobaculia bacterium. Taxonomy (GTDB): domain Bacteria; phylum Acidobacteriota; class Thermoanaerobaculia; order Thermoanaerobaculales; family Sulfomarinibacteraceae; genus CAZEJK01. The sequence continues at coordinate 8,355 of CAZEJK010000065.1, read as the reverse complement.
CGCTGCCCACGAGCTCCCAGATGGCCAGGTACGACGCCACGGTGGCCGCTGCCACGGAGCCCACGCCGACGATCGATATGACCGACTTGCGGACCGGAACGAGCCCGAGGAGGATGTTGATCAGGAACCCTGCGAGGGGAAGGATCGGTATCAGCCAGAGGTTGTCAAGCATCGCATCCTCCCTCTACCAGCGGAGCGTGTTGGCCCGGTCAACGTCGATCGAGCGCTTGAGCCGGTGCATGGCGATGAACAGGGCCAGACCCACTGCAGCCTCGGCGGCCGCCACGCCGATGACGAAGAACACGATCAGCTGCCCGTTGAGCGCCATCTGCTCGAGCCCGCTCACCGCAGCCATGCGCATCGCGGCCGCGATGAACGCAACGTTGGCGGCGTTGAGCATGATCTCGATCGACAGAAAGATCGAGATGCCGTTGCGGCGGAGCAAGACGCCGACGATCCCGATGACGAACAGGACCGCAGACAGGGTCAGCACCCAGGTGTATGGAATCGCAATGGTTGGGTTCATTGCAGCTCCCTCTTCGCGAGCACGTACGCTCCGACCAGTGCCGCCAGGAGCAGCACGGAGATGAACTCGAACGGCAGGAGGTGGGACGTCATCAACGCCTTCCCGATCGGGAAGACGGTGCCGTCCTGGCTGCCCGGAAGCACAGCGCCTGTGCCACCCTGTGCCAGGGAGACGGCGTACACGGTGATCATGCCGATCCCGAGGGCCACTGCCACCCCCAAGACGGCCTGAACCGGGCGGCTGGAGCCGAGGGCCTCGACCCGCTCCAGGTTCAGGAGCATGATGACGAACAGGAACAGCACGAGGATGGCGCCGGAGTAGACGATCACCTGGATCGCAGCGAGAAAGTCCATTCCGACCATGGCGTAGATTGCGGCCACGGCGAAGAACGCCCCGACGAGCCCCAGCACGTTGATGACCGGGCTGCGATGCGCGATCGCGACCACCGAGAACACCACCGCCAGCGCAGCGAACACGAGAAAGATGTAGTGGATGGTCAGCATTGTTCGGTCTCCCTACATCCAGCCCAGGGCCATGAGCACCCCGACGATCAGGAAGTTGAGCACGGCCAGGGGCAGCATCATCTTCCATCCGACCTGCATCAGCTGGTCGAACCGGAACCGGGGGAGCGTCCACCGGACCCACACGAAGAACCACATGAAGAAGGCGGTCTTGAGTGCGAACACCGCGATCGAGACGATGGCGCCGAGCCAGCCGGTGAACGGGTTGGCGACCCACGGCAGCAGGTTGTAGCCACCGAAGAACAGCACCACGATCAGCATCGAGGCCGTCACCAGGTTGATGTACTCGCTCATGAAGAACGCCGCGAACTTCATCGACGAGTACTCGGTGTGGTACCCGGAGACCAGCTCGGCTTCTGCCTCGGGGAGGTCGAACGGCAGCCGGTTGGTCTCCGCGAACGCCGCGACGACGAAGGTGATGGCGCCGATCGGCTGGAGCATGAAGAACCACGCGCCAGACTGGGCGGAAACGACCTCCGTGAGCTGGAGGGAGCTGGACGCCATCAGAACTCCGACCACGGACACCGTCAGCGCGAGCTCGTAGGAGATCATCTGCGCCGACGAACGGATCCCACCGAACAGGGAGTACTTGTTGTTCGACGCCCAACCGCCGAGCACGATGGCGTAGACCCCGAGCGACGCGATGGCGAAGATGTACAGCATCCCCATGGTCATGTCCGGGGCGACGATGAAGCCGTCGATGGCGTAGCCGAACAGCTCGAGCCCCGGGTCGTGGCCGAACGGGATCACGATGAAGGTGGACAGTGCAACCAGCAGCGCGATCGCGGGCGCCAACATGTACAGCAGCTTGTTGACGTCGCGAGGGTTGAGGTCTTCCTTGGTGATCAGCTTGACGGCGTCCACGACCGGTTGCAGGATCCCCCACGGACCGACCCGGTTCGGCCCGAGCCGGTCCTGGATGAGCGCCGATCCCCGTCGCTCGACCCACACCATGATCGGGATGGTGGTCAGCATCACGGAGGCGAAGACTCCGACCTTGATGGCGATGACGGCGATCTCAGTCCACATCTGGGACCTCCTCGCGAACGGGGATTCCGGGCTCGGTCATCAGTCGCCGGTAGCTCATACCGGCAAACGCCGGGATCTCTGCTGCCGCCAGCTCGAGCAGCGCGCGCGGCCTCGACTCGGTGATGTCGGCATTCACGGCCTCGGCGAGATCCGCCAGGATCGTGGCTGCTGGTCGGGCCAGGGAGGACGGTACGTAGGCGCGGCGGGCCAGCTGCACGCGGCCCGTCGATGAGGTGTAGGTGCCTTCGGCCTCCGCCCAGGCCGCCAGCGGCAACAGCACCGTCGCGAGCTCGGTGAGAGGCGTGGCGCGCTGTGCCAGGGCCACGACCTTTCGTGAGCCGATGTGCTCTGCTGCGGCCTGACTGGCCAGCCACGGATGGGCGCTGGCGTCGAGAACGACCAGTGGGCCACTGCTGTCGGCCATGGTCTGCTCGAGCTCCGCCGCATCCACTGTCCGCAGGCCGATGGCGCGGGCGCCGAGCGCGTTGGGGTGGGCGTCCTTGCGAACGACCCACTCGTTGGCGCCGTTCTTGATCTTGCGCTCCTCACCGATGTGAACGGGGACGATAACGTCCAGCCCCAGTTGGTCAACGAAAATCTTCTTGACCAGGAACAGCGCCTCGTTGGAGAGCTGTGCCGAGGCAATCACTGTGGGTTGCGGCTCACTGGTGATGATCGTGGCAAGCTGCTCAATCGCGAGGTGCCATGGAGCGTCAACGAGCCGCTCGCCGTCGCGGACTTGGGGGCCGTCCACCTCACGCTGGTTACTGTCCTCTGCCGAGAAGCGACCGTAATCGCACATCCACCAGCCGTTGACCTCCGGGTTGTGGCGGGGGGTGTACCGGTGGACGGTCTTCTTGAGATGACCGATCGTGACGTTGCAGCCGATGGAGCATCCCGGGCAGACCGAGTCGGTCTCCTCCAGGTGCCAGACGCGCGCCCGGAAGCGGAACTCCTTGACCGTCAGCGCGCCCACCGGGCAGACATCGGCGACGCACGCCGACCACGGGTTGTTCAACGGGCCTCCGTCGAACGTGTCGATGTACTGGTGGTTCCCACGAGCCTTCATCGTCAGGTCGTGGGTCTCCGAGATCTCCTGAGTGAACCGGATGCACAGCGTGCAGCTGATGCAGCGGTTCATGTTCTGCACCACGTGCGGCCCGATCATCCGCCGCTCGAGGCCTGGGAACGTGCGGCGTTCGTCCACCATATGTGTGGTGTCGAGGCCGTGCTCTACCGAGTAGTCCTGGAGGTAGCACTCGCCGGCCTGGTCGCAGACCGGACAGTCCAGCGGATGGTTCGCCAGCAGAAACTCCATCACCGCAGCGCGCGCTTCCACGACCTCGTCGTTGTCAGTGAAGACCACCATGCCCTCGCGAACCGGCGTCGAGCACGCGGTCACCAGCTTGGGCATTCCCTCCACAGCAACGAAGCAGATCCGGCACTGGCCAACCACGTGCATTCCGGGGTGGTAGCAGTAGTGCGGGATCGAGATGCCGATCGTTCGTGCGGCCTCGATGATGTTGGTTCCTTCGGGAACCTGGACCTCCTTGCCATCGATCGTCAGGTTGACCATGCACTGCTCCTACATCTCGAACATCTCCCGGTCCTCCTCGACCGGGAGAATCGGCTTCTTCTTCGGCTCGATCGGAGTCGCGGTCGTGATCCGCTCCTCGAACTCGCTTCGGAAATGGTTGATGAAGCTCGCGATCGGGCCGCAGAATGCATCGCCGAGGGGGCAGATCGTCATCCCACGGCTGGCGTAGTGGGAGATCCTGAGGAGGGTCTCCAGGTCCTTCGGGTGGCCGCGGCCGTTGCGGATTCGGCGGAGGATGTCCACCGACCAGTCCGAGCCCTCGCGGCACGGAGTGCACTGGCCGCACGACTCGTGGGCGTAGAACTTCATCAGATTCTCGAGCGCCCAGACCATATCGGTGGTGTCGTCCATCACGATCACGCCGCCGGAGCCGAGCATCGAGCCGGCCTCGGCGACAGAGTCGAAGTCAGCCGGAGTATCGACAGCGCTTGCGGGGAGCACGGGGCACGACGAGCCGCCGGGGATGAACGCCTTGAGCTGCTTGCCGTCGCGCATCCCACCGCAGTGCTCCTCGATGATCTCGCGGAAGGTGACGCCCAACGGCAGCTCGTACACCCCGGGCCGTTCGACCTGGCCAGACACGCAGAACAGCTTCGGACCAGTGTTGTTTGGCCGCCCGATGTCAGCGAACCACTCCGCCCCGCGCTCGATGATGTGCGGGACGCAGGCCAGCGTCTCGACGTTGTTGACCACGGTCGGGCAGTCGAACACGCCCACCACGGCCGGGAAGGGAGGCTTGAGCCGTGGCTGGCCCCGCTTGCCCTCGAGCGACTCGATCAGTGCCGTCTCCTCGCCGCAGATATACGCGCCGGCGCCGCGGTGGAGGTAGATGTCCAGATCGAAACCAGTCTTGAGGATGTTCTTGCCGAGGTAGCCCTTCTTGTACGCCTCGGAGAGCGCCTGCTGGATGACCTGCGCCTCGCGCCAGAACTCGCCGCGGATGTAGATGTACGCAGTGTTGGCGCCGATGGCGTACGACGAGATGATCATCCCCTCGATCATCATGTGCGGGTCGTAGAGGATGATCTCACGGTCCTTGAACGTGCCGGGCTCCGACTCATCGGCGTTACAGATGAGGTACTTCGGCTTGTCGGTGGACTTCGGAACGAACCCCCACTTGACTCCGGTCGGGAAGCCGGCGCCACCTCGGCCGCGGAGCTGCGACTTCTTGACCTCCTCGATGACATCGTCCGGCTGCATCAGGAACGCCTTGGTCAGCGCTCCGTAGCCGCCCTGAGTCAGGTAGTTGGAAAGCGAGTGGGAGTTGTCTTGGCCTCGTGCGCGCAGCAGGATCGGCTTCATCCGTCCTCCTGGTTCCGGTGCAGGTTGCTTTGGGTGGTGGCAACCTCTGTGGTCAGGTCATCCAAGAGAGCGTCGAGAGATTCGACAGTCAGCTCGGTGTAGTAGTCGTTGTTGATCTGGATCACCGGTGCTTCGCCGCAGGCGCCGAGGCACTGCACGTCGACCAGAGTGAACAGGCCATCCTCGGTGGTTTCGCCGAAGCCGATTCCGAGCCTCGTGCGGAGGTGCTCGACAAGCTGATCGGCCGTTGTGCGACAGAGCTGACACGACAAGGTCGTGCACACCTGAATCAGGTATCGGCCGGGGGGCTTGGTCTGATACATGGTGTAAAAGGTCACCATGCCCTGAATGAACGCCGGAGACAGGCCGAGCCGCTGGCCCACGGCCTTCATGACTCCCGATGAGATCCAACCCCAGCGATCTTGGCAGAGCCACAGCACCGGTCCGAGAGCAGCCTCAGGGTTGGGGTAGTGGCCAACCAGGTTGGCGATCGCCGCTTCCAGCTCGGCGTCGATCTGCACGTCGTGCATCTGCTCGGGTCCAACGACCGGAAGCGGCGGCGTGACTCCTTTCGGGCTCATCGCTCACCTCCCGCGTCGGCTTCCTCGCCCAGCACCGGAGGCCGGCGTCGTCCCCAGTCGAAGATGCCCTTCTTCCAGAGGTAGGCATACGCGAAGCCGATGATCGCGACGAACACGAGCATGTCCCAGAGCACCATGGTGGCGTTCTCTGCGAGGAAGCTCCGGTAGGTCACCGCCCACGGGTAGAGGAACGCGACCTCCACGTCGAGCACCAAGAACACGATCGCGACGATGTAGAAGCGGACCGAGATCCTTTTCAACCCCGTATCGATCAGGGGCACGCCGCTCTCGTACGCTTCCAGCTTACGGCGAGCGCTGTGTCGGGACCGTTGCCCGAGAAGGGCCGAGAGCCCGAGGACCCCGACCGTCACCATCACGGCAAATCCAAATGCTAGAAGTACCGGGATATATTGCTCTGGCATGGCCTCTCCCTTTCATGTGGCCATTTTCACAAGACGCATCCTAGCTACCAGCTTCAGGCCCGTCAACTTGACCGCAGGCCGCAACGGACCACAGGACGGACCCTTTCGAGGGCCGTCGTGACACCGGGCAGGTTGAGGCGAGCGACGGGTGATGCGACACGTTGGCGTCCACGGGGAATGAGACTACCATCGACAGCGTCATTTTGGGGAGACCGATGTCGGCGTTTTCGCGCACCGGTCCGTGGAGCGTTCGGCCAGGAGTGTTTGCACACAGGGGAGGCGATGATGCCAGAGGCAGAAGGACGGCGTTTCGAGCTCTCAGATCAGAGCGCGATCACGCCGGATGTGCTCGAGACGTTTCCGTACGAGTATCCGGTCGAGCGCTCCGGACGCGCCGCGATGGTCGAGATCGATTCGGACGAGTTCTCCGCCGTCTGTCCGTTCTCGGGCCTGCCGGACTTCGGAACGATCCGTATCCGCTACGTGCCCGGTCCGGTGTGTGTGGAGCTGAAGTCGCTCAAGTACTACCTGACGAGCTTCCGAAACGTGGGAATCTACCAGGAGCATGCGGCCAACCGCGTCCTTGACGACCTGGTCCGCTGCTGCGAACCGATATGGATGGAGGTTGTGCTCGATTACCGTGTCCGCGGTGGATTGCACACGGTCGTCAACGTTGCCGCGGGCCGTTGGCCGGCAGATGCCCCACCGCTCGCGCGGTGATTGCCGAGAGCGGTCGTGTCGTAGGGCGAGGATCCGCGCACGCCGAGCCTTCCACCGGCTGGGCGCTCAGTTTTCCGTCGTGATCATTCCGCAGGATGCGTGGACAGATCCGGGCTTCGGCCCTAAGCTCGAAGAGAGGTTGCATGGAGGAGGCGAGTGCAGTGAACACACAACGCGTCCAGATACTCGACGGCCCGGAGATGGATCGCACCGTCGCACGGATGGCTGCCGAGGTGTTCGAGCGCGATGCCGGTGAGGTGGTGCTTGTAGGCGTTCACACTCGCGGCGTTCCGATCGCCAGGCGGTTGGCAGCCAGGTTGGGCGTGCTGAGTGGCAGGACCATCGAGGTGGGTTCCCTCGACATTACCCTGTACCGTGACGATGTCGGCCCCTGGCGTCCTGCGCATCTCCAGCCGGTGTTGCAGGATACGCACTTGCCGTTCGCGATCGACGGGCGGGTGCTGTGCCTGGTGGACGACGTGCTGTTCACCGGCAGGACCGTGCGATCGGCACTCAACACGCTGATGGACTACGGACGGCCCAAGGGGGTGCGGCTGGTGGTGTTGGTGGATCGCGGGCATCGCGAGCTTCCGATTCAGGCCGACGTGGTTGGCAAGAACGTTCCGACCGCGCTGGACGAGGATGTGCAGGTGCGAGTCAAGGAGATCGATGGAGTGGACGGCGTCTGGATTCAGAGGGGAGAGGCCGATGGCGGTTGAACGAGCGACATCGCTGAACGGCAAGGATCTGGTCGGGATCCAACAGCTTTCCGCCGGTGAGATCCAGCTCCTGCTGGACACCGCGGAGGGCTTCTTGGAGATCGCCAGGCGTCCGATCAAGAAGGTGCCCACACTGCGCGGTCGGACCGTCGTGAACCTGTTCATGGAGCCCTCGACGCGGACGCGCTTCTCGTTCGAGGTGGCAGAGAAGCGCCTGTCGGCGGACTCGCTCAACTTCTCGCCGTCCGCCTCGTCCGTGACCAAGGGGGAGACCCTGGTCGACACGGCGCAGAACCTGATGGCGATGGCTCCGGACTTCATCATCTTGCGCCACCCGTTCTCGGGAGCGCCCCACCGCCTCGCACGGATGGTGTCCGCCTCGGTCATCAACGCCGGCGACGGCGTCAACGAGCATCCGACTCAGGCGCTGCTCGATGCGTTCACCATGCGGCAGCACTTCGGATCGCTGGACGGCCTGAAGGTGGTGATCGCCGGCGATATCCGTCACTCGAGGGTCGCACGCTCGAACGCCGCACTGCTGAGCACGATGGGCGCCGAGGTGCGGTTCGTGGCGCCGGGCTCGCTGATGCCGCCTGAGGTCGAGTCGCTCGGCGTGAAGCCGTTCTTCCGTCTGGAGCCTGCCCTGGAGGGCGCCCAGGTGGTCATGATGCTCCGGATCCAGCTCGAGCGTCAGGGGCGGATCAACTTCCCGTCGGTGCGTGAGTACTACGACTTCTTTGCGTTGACGCCGGAACGGTTGGCATTGGCTGCGCCGGGGGCGTTGGTGATGCATCCGGGGCCGATGAACCGTGGAGTGGAGATCGACTCGCGGGTGGCTGATGGACCCTCCTCGGTAATCCTGGAACAGGTGACCAACGGGGTTGCGATCCGCATGGCGGTGCTCTACCTGCTGTCGGGAGGTTACGGTGAGCCGACTT
>CAZEJK010000064.1:0-23712 GCA_964512045.1 uncultured Thermoanaerobaculia bacterium | reverse complement strand
CCATAGTTGTCGCCGCATCGCCCGTACCCGCACCGAAACCCTCCGATGGCGAGAAGCACCGACCGCCGTGCGCTCCAGTTTCCACCCCACGGGAACTCGTGCCACACGTCCACCTGCCGCGCCGGGCCGGATCGCAAGTTGAGATGCCCCCAGAGTGGCCAGAGCTCCGGAATCACCCAGTCAGGTGCATCCGCGGGAACGGTCAGCGTGATGCGGCCTCCGACGACGCCGACCGTGCTGTCGGTCCGGTAGGGGGCGAGAAGCTCCTCGAGCCAGTCCGGCTCGGCGACGGCGTCATCATCCAGAAAGGCCACCACCTGTCCACGTGCAGCACCGATACCGACGTTGCGAGCGTGACTGAGACCTGGCACGGGGCAGTCGAGCAGCTGGAGGTGCTCGGCCGGAGCGGAACCGAGCTCATCGCGAACCATCCTCACGACGGGTTCGACGGAGCTCTCCGGGTCGTTGTTCACAACGATGATCTCGAACTGATCCGGCGACAGCGTCTGTGATGTGAGAGAGCGCAGGGCGCGAGCCAATGCCTGGGGACGACGGAACGTGGAGATGACCACCGAGGCCTCGAGTCGAGGCTGCGAGGAGCTGTGCAGCTCAGATTCGATCGCCCGGATCTGCCGGGTTCGAGCCCGGATATCGACCATCGTGAAGAGCTGGCCGGGATCGGGAACCTCGTACCAGCCTGTATATGGTCTCTCGGTCCGGACGAGCTTCGCATCTCGGGCAACCGTTGCGCACAGGTCCCAGCCGGGCGGGATCTGCGCCGGCAGACGCTCGCGAGCGCCCGTCAGGAGAACGTGGACGGTGGTCGCGGGACTGTGGCCTGCGGGGGGCTCCAGCGATCCGAGATCGTCCTGCCACTGGACACGCGCGAGCGGTAGCCACAGGGCGGGCCATCGGTCCATCGACGGATCGTGCCCGGACACGAGGAGATGGCTTGCTGATCGGATGCGCTGCTCGAGCGCGGTGCGGATTGACAAGCCGACGCCCGACTGGGGAAAGCCCTCGAGCATCCAGATCATCGGTGTGACCGCAAGGTCTCGGCGAAAGTCGTCGAACACCATCGTGCGCTCGCGGAGCGCCAGAACCCGGTTTGGATCTTCGCTGGAGGTGAGGGAGCTCGGATGGAACCGGTACTCGTAGAGAGGCTCCTGGAAGCCAGCGTGTCGGAGGGTGAGGAACTCGTTGACGAGCATCCAGTAGTCGTAGTCCTCGACGGTCATGCGGGCGCTGCTGTAGTCACCGAGCAGCACCGGAACCCTGGCGCGGTAGAGGAACGCTGCGCCAACGGTGTTGTCTGGCCACGTGTTGAGCTCGAGCGCGGTGGCCGGCAAGTGAATGTGATGGCTTCCAGGAGGTACCTGGCGTCCGACATACCATGAGCTCTCCGTCAGCGGGTTCCCGTCGGTGTCGATGAGGTCCATGTTGGCGTAGATCATGTCCCACTCGGGGTGGCTACGGAGGATGCCGAGCATCCTCTCGAGGAACTCCGGCTGCAATCGGTTGTCGTGGCTTATCCAGGTCAGGTAGCTTCCTGTAGCGGTGCAAAAGCCGTTCGACAGTGCCCGAGGGAGACCTTGATTGGCCTGATGGATCACCGTGATCCGGCGATCGGTTTCGGCGTACTGCTGGATCATCTCGGGACTTCGGTCGGTCGAGCCGTCGTTCACGATGATCAGCTCGAGCTCCTCATGCGTCTGCGCCAACACGCTGTCGATCGCCTCCGCAAGGAACTCGGCGCCGTTGAACACCGGGAGCACGACAGAGATCGTGTCCATGGAGGTTGGACATCGGACCGCGTCAAGCGGACGGTGTGACCGGTTGCGCTGCTTGAGATAGCGGTAGAACTTTGCCGCGTATGCCGGGCTCGGCGCGCCGCCCGTCTCGATCGCACCGAGGAGCCTCCAAACGATGCGGCGAATCAGCTTGGCCATCGCGTAGTAGCAGCGCTTGGTACAGGTCACCATGCGGCGCGGCCACGAGCCCTTTCGGGCCTTCCATACCTGCCAGGCGCTCTGCTGCACCAGACCCTCGATGCGGGCGTTGAGGAGCCGGTTCTCCTGCTGGAGCTGGAGCACGGTCTGACGATCCCGTGCCGATCGTTCCGCAAGTGCGATGACGGATCTGTGGCCAAGACCTCGGGTGGTGTGCGAAGGTGCTGTGGGTGGAGCGAGCTCGCCACCGGCTGCGGCACCCACGGTCGCGACGTCAGCCCGACCCCGCTCCTGGAGCTGACGTACTCGTGCTGGTAGGAGAGAGGCAGTCTGTGCACCTCCTGCCGAACGTGCGGTGAGGCAGCGGATGAGGCTGTCTGCAGTGAGCTGCTCAGGAGGCAGGGTTTGTCCCGGCATCCCGAGCTCCTCCATCAGGTGAACGACGATGGCCTCGTCGCTCACGGCAACCGGGAGCTTCCCAGCAACAGCCGCGACGACGATGTCGGACCGCTGACCGCCGAGGACTGCGTCGCAGCGGCCGAGTACCGCACACCTGTCATGCGGCGGGAGAACACCTTCGATGAGCACGTGCTGCTCGGCGGAGAGCTGGCGAGTGAGGGACGACCAGACCGGAGGTGGGGCCGAGCTTCTCGGTGCCCCGCGAGCGACATCGGTGAAGATCAACGCTCGGCCGCCGGTCGCTTCGGTCCATGCGGCGATACCGTCGGCCAGCTCGATCACCCATCGCTCCCCGTCGTCGCGCGCCTGTGCGAGGCCCGGTGCGACCGCGAGCCAGGGACCGTGTGGATCGGACGCGACGTTCCGCAGAATGGCCAGCGCGTGCTCGTGCGATGCGGGCTCGAGAAGGAAGGCCGGATCCGCCGTGACGTTCACGCCGATCACGGGGGCAGATGCACCCCGAAGGTTGTCCCATGCGACCCGATCGCAGACGCTGAACGCCCAGGAGTACTCGACGAGTGCCGCGACATGCTGCTGACCGTCTGAGGAGCGGATTGGCCCGACATTCAATCCCCAGGTGACCAGTGGGCGGTGGTGGAGTGCTGCCAACCATGCCATCGATCCGTACAGGGATGGGCCGGCGTCCGTGCCCGTCAGCCACAGCCCCGATTCCTCGTCATGCTCACGGTCTTCGAGTGCTCCCCCGAGGATCACAACGTCCGCGTCCCTCATCGCGGCACTCACCGCAGAGATATCGTCCGCAGAGATGCAGTCGCTGCCGAGCCGGTGCCGGCTCCCCCCTGGGAACGTGGTTGCCACTGTACATCGCATCCCATAGCTGCGTCTGAGAGCGCCTATCATTGCCGTCAGTGTCGAGTACCCGGGGGCGCCTGCACACTGATAGCGACCCGCGATGAGGGCTTGTCGCACGCTCCGCCTCCTCGAGAAAGCGTGCCGATGGTAGCATGCGGGAGGCGTGCGGAAGCAGGGTGCGCCGCGGCAGATGGAGTGCGATGGACACAGTACGTCTGCTGTGGCATCGGCTGCAACGACATGTGCTGTGTTAGAGCTGAGCCCAGCAGTGTCCGGCTTGGAGAGTGTCCGATGTACCGTAACGAGAGACGGTCGGAGGAGGGCAGAGCAGCGACACGACCGATTGTCGTGTTCGGAAGTGGTCGCAGCGGAACCACCTGGCTGGCAGAGATCATCGCTGCGGCCGGCTGCCGGCTGCTGTTCGAGCCGTTGCATCCGATTCGCATGCCAGAGGCGCGCGACTTTCCTTTTCCCCATTATCTGCTCCCGGGAGACGAGAGCCCGTGGGAGACGTTTCTGGCGCGAGTGGTCGCCGGCGATGTGATGAACGAGTTCGTACTGCGCGATAACCCGTTGAGCTCCCGGCCGGTAGTGAAGCTGATCCGTGCCAACCTGATGATGGCGTGGCTGATCGATCGGTTCGACATCGATCCGGTCTTCATGGTGCGCAACCCACTGGCGGTCGTCGGGTCGATGAAGGAGCAGGAGTGGGACGTCAGCCTCGAGTACGTGCGGCACAGCATGCGCGAGGTGACGGAGAGAGATGGCACCTACGACGGTTTCGAGGATCTTCTCGAGTGCGAGCTCTCTCCGACAGAGGTGCTCGCATTGTTCTGGTGCGATCAGAACTATGTTCCGAAGAAGCAAGGAGTGCTGAGCCGTGTGAGCCTGGTCCGATTCGAGGATCTGGTTCGTGATCCGGAGCGGGTGGTCGCGCCGCTCCTCGAGCGCCTCCGTCTGCCGATGACCGACGCGGTTCGAAAACGGTTCTCGACACTCTCGTTTCAACGTGGCAAGCAGACCTGGCGAGCCGGGTACGATCCGCTGCGGACCTGGACCAAGTCGTTGACTCCACGTGAGGTCGTCGAGGTCCGGAGGATGGTCCGGAGGTTCGGGCTCGAGGAGTATCTGGACACCGAGTGACGTCGAGGTTCGCGTCCGGGGCTTCGCGGTCCAGGCGGATCTGTCTGGCTGCGATTGGGGCGGATGCGGTACTCTTGGGCGCCATGATTCGAGCGTTCCAGACGGCCTTTGAGGATCGGGTGGGACGGTGCGACGCCCGAACCTGATCTTGATCACTGTTGACTCTTTGCGGTATGACGCCCTGAGCTGTATGCCGCGCGGGCGGGCTGCGACTCCGCGGCTGGATGCACTGGCCCGCGACGGCGTCGTGTTCGACCAGGCGGTCAGCAACGGTCCCCGAACCCAGGCGGCGTTTCCATCGATTCTGTGCTCGTTGTATCCGCTGGTTGCCGGTGAGCGTGAGGGCCTGCCGATGCAGGCGACCACACTTGCGGAGTCGCTGCGTGACGCCGGCTACGCCACTGCAGCGTTCAACCCTTCCAACCCGTTCCTGACGCGAGAGACTGGTTATGACCGGGGCTTCGATCTGTTCTTCGACTTCTGGGAGCTGCATCCGGACGAGGCCTCTCCGGCTCCGACGGGCCGTACCCGGCGGATGATCCGTGCGCTTCACGGTGCCCTCGGCCGCTGGAATCTGGGTTTTCTCATGCTCGTCCAGGCTCTCCTGCAGGAGGAAGGTGGCCAGTACCTGACCGGGCAGGAGGTCGTCGAGCGGAGTCTGCGGTGGTGTGGAGACCAGCGTCGCCCGTTTGCCGCCTGGCTCCACTTCATGGACGTCCACTACCCGTACAACCCGCTGCCGGGCCAGCGGAGGTGGCGGGATCGCTGGAGCTACGCCGCCGGGTTGGCCGGCATTCCGTTCGGGCGCCACCGGCTGGCCGATCGGCTGCTGCGGGACCTGTACAACCGCCGGGTGGAGTACATGGACGGCCTCGTCGGAGCTTTCATTGACGCTCTGTACAGTGCTCGATCGGAGGAGGAGACCGTCATCGTGGTCACGTCGGATCACGGCGAGCGGTTCGGCGAGCACGGTGCGTACGCACACGGACCGGACCTGTGCGAGGAGCTGGTCCGAGTGCCTCTGATCATCCACGCCCCGTGGCGTTTCGGTCACCGACGGGTCGCGTCGCAGTTCGGGTTGATCGATCTCGCTCCGACAGTACTGGACCTGCTCGGTGTTCCGCAACCCGATAGCTTCCAGGGCCAGAGTCGACGTCCGCTCCTGGAGGGAGCCACGCATACAGCAGAGGCGGAGCCGGTGTTTGCCGAGGCGATGCACTGCGGAGGTCGGCGGAGCCGAACCGGCGAGCCCGATATCTTTCGTATCGTCGCGTGCCGAACGCCGTCATGGAAGTACGTCCGGGACGATGAGGGCGAGCGGGAAGAGCTGTACGATCTCGACAATGACCCCGGAGAACGCAGCAATCAGGTTGCAGAGGGCTCCGAGCTGCTCCGTCACGCGCGGAAGCTCGTCGACGAGCACCTGGCCTTCGTCAGCGATGAAGTCCGGAACCTCGGTGGCGCGCGGGGTGGACGGGTTGGCGATGGAGACGAAGCGCTCCGGAGCCGGCTCGCCGACCTGGGGTACTTGTGAGCCGAGACGAGGTGGCGCGCGCCAGCACCGCTGGTGAGCCTGGCACCTCCACTCTCGCTCTTCGCGGTGCGAAGTGGAGCACCCTGGGAATGGTCGCCCAGCGCGTGGTCCAGACGCTGTCCATCATCGTCCTGGCGCGGTTGTTGGCGCCGGACGATTTCGGCCTCGTCGCGGTGGCAGTGGTGTTTCTATCGGTTGCGAACCGGGCAAAGTCGCTCGGGCTCCACACAGCACTGATACAGCATCGCGGTTCTGTGGAGCCTGCGGCCGATACCTGTCTCGTGCTGAATGCCGGCCTCACGGTTGCGGCAGTCGGCGCGATCCTGGCGTTCACACCGCTTGCAGGAGCCTGGTTCGGGGATCCGCGTGCGGGCCTGGTGGTGGGAATCATGTCACTCCGGCTGATTCCCCAGGCAGTCGCGGCGATTCCGATGACGCTCGCCGTCCGGGCGCTGAACTTTCGCAAACAGATGTTGATTCAGCTCGTGGACAGCGTTCTCAACGCAGTGGTGGCGGTGGTGCTGGCGCTTCGCGGTTGGGGGGTATGGGCGTTGGTGGCAGGCGCGTTGGCCGGACCTGCGGTGGCGGCAGTTCTGTGGTGGGTTCCGCCGCCGTGGAAGGTTCGTGTGCGGCTCGACCGAGAGGCGGCCAGGCTGTTGCTTGGTACTGGCATCAGGATCTGGTCGTCGGGAAACCTGTCGTTCATCATCGACTCGGCGAACCGGCTGTTCATCGGCGGCTTCCTGGGCATCTCCCGGCTGGGTTTCTACGAGGTCACGAGCCGCCTCGTGCATATTCCACTGCAGAGCGTGCAAGGGGCCCATGACCGCGTTGCGGTACCGGCGTTTTGCAGGGAGCAGGACGATCGATCGACTCTCGCACGCTGGTTCCTCAAGCTGACGATGTTCATGCTGATCTTCACCGCTGCCGGAGGTGGTGCCCTGCTGCTGTACGCCGACCTGCTCGTACCGCTCTTGCTGGGGCAGACATGGCGGCAGATCGTCGTCTACCTGCAGGTGTTGGTGCCGTTCGCGATTCTCATGCCATTGCTGTTCACTGCACCCATCTACATCGCGGTGAACCGAGTCGACCTGCTGTTGCGGCTGACGGCAGTTCGTGCCGCGGTCACCATCGCAGCGCTGGCTGCGGCGGCGCAGTACAGTCTGGTGGCGGTGTGTGCGGTCGAGTCGGCGATGACGGTGCTGTTCGTTCCTGTCAACGTAGCTCTCGTGATGCGTCTGGTCGGGATCAGGCCTCGACAGCTCGCCGCGGCGTTGGCCCCGGCCGTGGTCGGGCTGGGGGTGTTTTGCGCAAGTGCCGTGCTCTTCAGAGGCGCTGCGACACTGGCATTGCCGAGCCAGCCGTGGCTCGAGATGCTGACCGTGCTCCCGGCGTTCCTGGTCTTTGTGGCGGGCGTGTTCGCAGCGCGACCCGGAGTCCTGTCCGAGGGGTGGCAGCTCGTGGTCGTCGCCCTGGGAGTTACCGTTGGGGAGCCGGACGGCAGCAGGCGTCCAGGTCGGCCGGACCCCAAGAGGACCGCACCGTGAACCCGTCATCCTGCAACGTTGCCATCCCCTGCATCTCATCGGTGTAGTGCACGGGAAACTGGGGATCGGCGGAGGTCGGTTCGGAGTAGCCCCCCGGCGCTGTTGAGCAGTTCACAGTCATGACAACGCCGCCACCGTAGGTGTTGAGGAGGCGTCTGTTCAGCTGGAACGGTTCTCGGGTCTGCAGCCAGATCGTGCCGTTGAACAGGATCCGATCGAGCGCGAGATTGAGCTCGTAGGCTGCATCGTCCATCCAGTAGCTGCTCCCGATCCGTGTCCTCGTGAACCGTCCCTTGACGCGCGGGGTTCCGATAATGGAGAAGCCTCGGCCCCAGCGTGCTTCCAGGTGCTGGTCCAGGAGGTAGAGGGCTGCCTCCTCCTTGCGCCAGTCGTACAGGCCCTTGAGAAAGGCACCTGCGACATGACCGATCCCCGCCTCACGGGCACGGTCGAACGAGTCGAGGCGGAACGCCTGGTGCCCCTTTGGTCCAGATGCGGAGTGCAACGTTGTGTAGCGGTCTGGGTTGAACGTCTCCAGCCACGCCAGGAAGCAGTCAAGACCCGCCGACCGGAGCTGGCGGAAGCCGTCAGTGCACACCGGCGGCACGTTGCTCGTGACCATTCCACGGCCGTTGCTCGAGATGGCGTCCTTCAGAAGACGGAAGTACGCGGCAGCCGGTTGGACATCGAACCTCTGGTTGACCATATCGAACGGTTCGCGATGGATGAAAAGCTCGGGATCCTGTCCACTGACAAGCTCGATGCTCCGATAGCCGAGGTCGATCAACGCCTGGACCTCGGCGATGAACTGATCGCACGTCAAGCGGACGCCCTGACCGCACGAGAAATCACAGTAGGCGCAGGTGTTTTCGCAGACGCTGGAGAAGTACAGCGGTGGGAGCAGGAGCACCTCGTGATCGTTCGGTCTGGATGTGGCCCGGGCGACATCGAGGACCGCCTGGGCATTGCGCGAGTCCGATAGACCGTTCAGAAGGGCCACGAGCTCGTCCAGCTCGAGACGCTGACCTGAGCTCGCCTTCTCGAGCAGTGCTTCTGTCTGCCGCCGGTCAATGATGACCTGACGCCCGATCTCTTCGAGCGAAGGGGAAACCTCCGCGAGCCTTTCGCTGAACACAGTCACAACCACCTTCGGCGGGATTCTAACAGCGTTGCCTTCGATCGAAAAATGTCCTCCTCCGTTCGTGGGCTCGGTGATACGCTTGAGAGATGGGGCACAATCCGCCGGAGCGGCCAGGAAGCTACCGAACCTTCGAGAGAATCTGCTGGAGCCCTCCTGCTGCGCGATGTGGTTGCGGAAGGTCCGGATCACCAGCCGACATGACGTTCAATCCGACGCTGCGCGCGAACGAGGTCTGAGTGCGAGGCGTCGTCGAGCTGCTCAGTCTCCTGCGACGTCAGTGGTGGACGCCTTCCGCTATCGAAGATCTTCAGGTGCGAAGGCTCCGACGCCTCGTGCGGCATGCGGCACAGACGGTGCCGTTTTACGGACGTCTCTTCGCAGATGCCGGGGTGGATCCAGCCGCCATTCAGTCGTTGGGTGACCTTCAGCAGCTCCCGATCGTGACGCGCACGATGCTGCAGGAGCAACCAGCGGAGGATCTGATCGCGCGCGGAACCGATCGACATCAATGCTGTGCAAGCCGCACCAGCGGTTCGACCGGCACTCCGCTCGAGATCGTGTGTCGCCGAAGTGAGCGGGCGCTGTATAGTCCATCGTTCTTCCGTGCGTACCTTGCGTGGGGGCTGCGGCCCCACCACCGCCTCATGTACATGCAGGCGCGGCGGAGCGCTCTGACAGGTCGATCGTGGTACGAGAAGCTCGGTGTGTTCCGGCGAGAGACTCTCTTCTCCGGGGATGATCCACGGTCGTGGATCGACTCGATCCGTCGCTGGCGTCCGCAGATGCTGCACGGCTATGCCCTGACTCTCAAGCTGCTTGCTGATGCAGTCCATACGGATGCGACCAGTCCACTCCGTGTGCCCTTGGTGGTGAGTACCTCTGGCATACTGGACGAGGCCGGACGGCGATCACTGGCATCGGCGTTGAACGCCGAGGTGGTGGACCTGTATGCGTCGGAGGAGGCCGGGTCCGTGATTGCCTGGCAGTGTCCGGTCTGCCCTGGCTACCATCTGTGCGTCGACGCGGTTGTCGTGGAGCTGCTGCATGATGGTAGGCCAGCTGTCCATGGCGAGGACTCACAGGTCGTGGTGACAAACCTGAACAACTTCACGATGCCGTTCGTCCGCTACGACCAGGGCGACATCGTGCGGCTGACGAGTCAGCGCCCACACTGTGGACGTGGGTTGCCGCTGATCGAGTCGGTGCGGGGGCGTGCAGGCGACTATATTCTGCTGCCATCAGGACGACGACTGACGCCGCACCCCTTCTTTCTGGTCCTTGATCACGCAGTGGGTGTGGGGCAGTGGCAGCTGGTTCAGGAGGAGCGCGACCGCATCATTGTCCGGGTTGCACCGCAGCGGAGTGATCAGGCGATCGACCTCGAGGGCATCCGCAGCGGCGTGCGAGGGGTCTGCGGTGAAGATGTGCAGCTGGACGTTCTGGTGGTCAAGAGTGTGAGGCGGGATGCTGCGACCAAGCTCCGATCTGTGGTGTCTCGTTTGCCCGAGGCGCATGGCGGGGGTTGATGGTGCGCACCGCGCTCACCGGATCAGTGCTGCGGTAGCTCATCACAGAGTGCGCGAACTGCAGCAGGAAGCGACGCGACGCGCCGTACCGCGAGCATGGCCAGGGCCGCTGGGAGCTCGACCACGCGAAAGCCCGCTCGGCGGCGGTGCAGGAGCAATCGGTACCAGTCCAGAACGGTACGTCCCAACGTAGCAGCGACGACTCCCGGAGCACCGGCACGGACGACCCATGCGTGGCGGAGACCGGGCTCGAGCCGGCGCGCCATGACGAAGCTGCGACCGTACCGCTCTGCCCGGGCCAGAAACGAGCGCATGTCAGCAGCCGGGTGGTGCAGAACCATGATGGATGGGTCGTAGACGAGGCGCGCGCCGCGGCGGGCGAGGCCCTCTGACAGCAGCGTATCGGCGTTTGGTGCGAATCGGGGATCGAAGCGAACCTGCTGAAACAGCGTGCGGTGGAGGGCCATGTTGCACGTCGGGAGCGAACGCACCTCGCGCTCGCGGTGACCTTGAAACTCTCCGAAGTCCGCGATACCGGTGAGCCGTTGCCAGAAGCCACCGGGATGGAGGATTCGTCCTCCCACGACCAGGCAGGAGTCCAGGCAAAGACGGTTTGCGATCTGTGAGAGCCAGTCGGATGGTGCGACGCAGTCGGAGTCGATGAACGCCACGACGTCTCCCGATGCCGCGTCGACGCCGTCGTTGCGGGCAAGCTCTGCACCGGCGTTGTGCTTGCAGATTAGCAGGATCTCGGGATGGTCGCGACGTACAGCGCGAGCGGTATCGTCCGTACTGCCGTCGTCCACGACAATGATCTGGGTGGCAGCTCGCGAGTAGTCCTGGCGGGCGAGAGATGCAAGGCAGGCCTGAAGACGTGGTCTGTCATTGTGGGTTGCCACAACGACGCTGATGCTGGGAGACGAGGTGGTCACCTGGACTCCTCGGATCGCTGTCGGTGCCGTCGGGACCACGCTGCGAAGTCGTCTGCAATGAGCTGGGCGGCGTGCTCGGCACGCACGACCTGTCGCTGAAGCACCGACTGCAGATGGTCGGAGATTCCTGCCCTGTCTTCGAGGAGCCGTCGGAACAGGCGCAGCATCTGCTCCGTTGACAGGCTCTCGATCCCGACGACGAACTCCTCGAGGCCGAGCTGCTCCATGATGGCAGCTGTCTTCGGTTGATACCCGACCGCGAGAACCGGCACTGCGCGAAGATATTCGAGTGCATGCGGGTGCCGACGACACAGTCCATCTGTCCGCACAGCCACTTCATCCGTGGCGCTGCAAGCTCGTGCTCCACGAGCTGCACTGCGTTGCTGTGCTCCATGAGCTGGGCGGTGCGTCGAGCCACATCGCGGTCATCGTCGTTCAGGGCACTCGCCGTGACCTGTGGGAGGAACACGATGTCGCACCGTTCCTGCTGCACGATACAATCCAGAAAGTCTGCCATCGTGCGCTCGTAACGGCCCTGGTCGGCCTGCGATCGAAACCACTGCCGCACTGTGACCCCAACACGAAGACGTGACGCATGTCGTGGCGGGAGAACGTCTGGTGCCGGCACGGAGTCCAGCAAAAACGCCCCGTCCGCTGCATCGGCGGTGCGTGCCCGGAGGGTCCAATCATCGAGGAGACGGCGGGTCCACGCCTCCCGGGCTTCCACCAGCTGGACCATGTTGAGGCATCGGCGGACCAGGGAGGCCTGAAAACGGCTCCGGAACGGTCCGATCGATTGGGCGTACAGGTACACGGGCTTGGCCAGCAACGCCCCGAGCATGATGGTGAGCAGCTGCATCGCCAGCACGATGTTGCCGCGCACCGCCGACGTTGTGTACAGGTAGCCGCCGCCCGCTGCAACGATGAGGTCCGCTTCCTGATACGGACGCAGGACGCCTCCAAGCCCCGGCGGGGGGGGCAGGCGCCAGCCGCTGAAACGGCAGGCGAAGGCCCAGAGACAGGTGGCGGGAAGCAGCAGTGTGAGGAAGTACAGCCGCCCGAGCTTTCTGCCGGCGACCAGCTGCCGCTGGAGTGAAAAGAACGAGGGCACCACCGGTACTTCGTACTGCGTGCAGTCGTCGGGGTAATCGGCCGAGGCGATCGAGACGGTCGCACCGCGCAGTGTCGTCCGAGCGAAGCCGTTGAGCATTCCGAGGATGATGCCAGCATCACCCCGGTTACGAGCACTGTACGCATTGGTGACCAGCAGGTGCACCATCACGTGCGCGTCCGCACACCGAGGCGTCGTGCCGCCACCTCGATCAGTGTCCGGCCGAGATCCTTCTCGATCTCTCGACGGGTGCGTGTGTACGGCGGGCAGGTACGGCATCGACCACCGATGATCTCGCTGTCACGGTAGGAGAGGTTCGCGGGATCATAGTAGTGCGCGTGCGCCGAGCCATCGCGACAGTTGCCGATCGAGCGGCTGTGGGGACAGTAGTAGATCGAGCCGTCGTGCCCGAGAAGGAGCCCGCCCATGGCGTAGTGGCAGGAGAGCGAGCGATGGCAGCGTCCGTCGAGTACGTCTGCGAGCTCTCGGTACTTGATCGCGGTGGCGGCAGAGACGTCCTGACGCGTTGCGAGCCGTCGGAAGAAGTCGGTCATCTGCTGCCAGTCGTCGTCTCCGATGAACGCGTCTTCCATCCCGTTGGTGCGGAACCGCTCCCGCTGCTCCCCGACGACGAAGTTCACAGGGATGCCGCGCTCTGATCCCCACTCGAGGAGCTCCTCGGCGCGGTTCAGGTTGCTGGCGAGGAGCACCGAGTTGAACGAGTACGAGAGCCGACCGTGCTCGTGCAGCCGGTGCACCACCTCGAGAGAGCGCTGCAGGCGGTCGAAGGCTCCCGGCACTCCGTAGACCGCGTCCTGGGTCGCGTCGAGACCGTGGACGGAGAGCGAGACGTCGAGGAGCACCCCCGTCTCCTCGCTGAGATCGACGATGCGAGGCAGCGTATCGGCGATCCTGCGGTGGAGCAGACCGTTGGTCGTCAGGCTGAAACGCTTGAGACGGGGACGCTTTTCCAGGATCACCCGAATCAGCTCCAGGAGATCGTTTCTCAGGAACGGTTCGCCGCCGCTCATGCCGACGAACTGCAGCCTCGAGAAGAGCGGGTCGCGGAGAATGGTGGCGAGCTGTGCTGGGCTGAGATCGTCTGTGGCGGTCGTGTGCTCTTTCCAGATGCCGCACATCACGCATCGGGCGTTGCACCGGTGAGTTGAGAGATAGTCCATTGCCCGCGGACGCGGCGGTCGTCGGCGGAACGGCTGGATCAGGTTGTGAAACACAGAGACACCGAGCGCTTCGACGGCGGTCCGTGCGAGCGACATCGGGGACCTGCCAAGGATCATGCGCTGGCGACCTTCTGTCGTCGCGGTCGGAACAGGCGCCGAAGCCGCTGCTGGAGCTTGCGTCCGAGGATCGCACGGCCCACAGGCATCGGGATCGCGATCAGGTGACTGCCGATGAAGTAGCAGACTCTGTGCACGAGTCTGAAGACCGCGTTCGACGGCGCGCGGACCGCGATGCGTGCCAGCGGTGTCAGTGACGGAAGCCACACCACGAGGGGAAAAAGGTGGGCAAGGTTCGTAATCTGTCTGTCCTGGTTGGGATCGGTGCGGCGCAGGGCCGATGGAGAGCCAAGACCGCCGAGGCGGTCCATGTGGTCGGAGCGCAACAGCTGGAGCTCCTCGGCCATGGCGTGGATCTTCGTCCCCGGAAACGCCTGCAAGACCGATGCGGAGGCGTAGCTCGGACGGGCCTTGTGATTGAGCTCGACAGTCCGCCAGTCCTCCTCGATCGTTGCAGTCGGGATGCCGAGGATGTTCGCGGTCACGAGACGTACGCCCGCAGCGCGGATCGTCCGTGCGGCGTCCAGGATTTCACGATCGCTCATGTTGCGGTTGAGGATGTCCTGCCGGATCCGCTCGCTGCCGGACTCGATTCCCATCATCATCCGGTGGCAGCCGGCTGCGGCCAGAGCAGCGACGATCTCCTCTGTCACCAGGTTCGCCCGGACGAGGCAGGAGAACGGGAGCCCGATCTGACGGCGGTATCGTTCGGCGAAGTCCAACACCCACTGCCGATCGAGGATGAAGAGGTCGTCCATGAACCGGATGAACCGGTACCCTTCTGTCTTCAGCTCCGCGAGCTCGGCGAGGACGTGATCCACGCTGCGCCGGCGTACCGGCTTCCCCTTGCCCCGATACAGCTCCTTGAAGACATGGTTATAGCAGTACGTGCAACCGTATGGACAGCCGCGGCCAGTCATAACGATGGCGTGGAGCGGGGGATGAGCCGACGCTCGGCGAAAGATGCTGCGATCTGGCGGTGGCAGCGCGTCCAGATCCCCGATCAGCGGCCGGACAGGGTTCTTCTCCACCCTGCCGTCGACCTTGATCCACCAGTTGGCGATGCCCGTCATGGGCTGGCCGGAAGCGCGGGCTTGGACGAGGTCGAGCATCGCGTGCTCGCCCTCGCCGATGCAGACAGCATCGACGCCATCAGAGTGGATCATCTCTGGAAAGTACGTCGGATGGGCACCGCCGAATACGGACAGTACCGCTGGGTTGCACTCCTTGACTCGCGCGTTGAGCTCAACGTACTCCCTGGCGTTGACGGTCATGGTGCTATACGCCAGCACTGTCGATCGGGCATCGGCGATCCGCCGCTGGATGGCATTCGCATCCGCCTCGATCGCCTCGACTTGGAAGCCCTGGGCACGCAGTACCGCCGACATCGTCATCACACCGGGGTACTGACCTTCCTCGCTACCCAGCTTGCGGATCGGCCAGAGGACCAGCACTCACGCCTCCAATATGGCCACGACTCGCGTGACGAGCAGCTCTGCCATCTCGCCGCGCAGGCGAACCAGCGAGCCGATACGGCCGTACCACGTGAACCGAACCGCCACGGGAGTGAACGAGCTGCGCGCCACCAGGTCGGCGAACCGCGCGATGGTCATTTGGTTCAAGCTCCAGAGCTCGGAAACCGTTGTCGCGTTCATGATACACCGTGACCGGTGTGGCGTGCATCGTGACCGACCCGCGGCCACCGCCCGGAGGTGCCTCCGTCGCCAGACGCGGAGGAGCTCCGAGTCCGCGAAGATCAGATGCGCCCAGGGGACGGCGATGTGCCCGAACAGGTGGCCGCCCCACGGCGAACGGTACGGGGGGAAGGTCACAAGCAGCCGGCCGCCAGGGACCAGGACTCGTGCGCACTCGGCGAGTGCTTCCTCGGGTCGCTCGAGGTGCTCGAGTACATCGAGGAGCAGTACGAGGTCGAACTGGTCGTCGGAGACGGCAGCATGGCCGATATCGCCGACTGAAAACACGACGTTGTCGACTGACGTATGCCGAGCCAACAGTTGGCCCCAGCGGATCTTCTCGGGGTCTGTGTCGATACCGAGAACCCGATGGGCGCCGGCTCGCGCCACGGCCACCGCCCGGTCGCCCATCGCACAGCCGACATCCAGCACCCTCGTCCCGGCTGGCGACCAGTCGTCGCCGAGCTCCGACAGTACCTTGGGGGCGTGCTCGAGCCGTTCGCCGAGAAACGCGATCGGGTCGGTGCGCGGGCCGATCCGCGGGGTGCGCATGAGAAAACGGGCCGGTGGATTGCCCAGCAGCGAGCTCAGCAGGGAAACGATCATGGAGCCGGTCGTCGGTGCTCGAGGAGCTGCGTGTACAGCGCGCGAAGCGCTGTGCCGTGACGCTTTGGGGTGTAGTGTTGCTGCCAGCTGGCGTGAGCGGCGGCGCCCATCTCCCGAGCCTTTTCAGGGTGTCGGATGACGCTCGCCAGCTTTCGCGCGAGCTCGACGTCGTTGCCGCGTTCGAACAGGTGGCCGGTGGTGGTGTCGTCCACCAGCTCGGGGACACCGCCGAGGCGTGTCGCCACCACCGCCCGGGCGCGGGCGAGAGCTTCCAGAACGGCGACTGGGCAGTTCTCCATCCAGAGTGTGGGCAGGACACAGACCACGGCTCGGCGGTACGCTGCCTCCAGCTGCTCCGGTTCGAGGCGGCCCACGAAGTCGACGTTCTTCTGGAGCTTCAGCTCATCGGTGAGCCGCTCGAGGTTGGTCGTCTCGGGACCGTCACCAGCAACGGTGAGCGTTATATCCGGCAGCTCGGGGACAAGCCTGGCGATGGCTCGCACGAGCACGTCCACGCCCTTCTCGCGGCTGAGCCGACCGGCGTAGAGTACGTTGCCCGTTGGATCTGGCGGTAGCGCAGGCTTCAAAGGCGCGTCTGCGAAGTTCGCGATGTGGACGATGCGATCCGATTGGAGGCTGTGCTGCATCCAGCTGGCGAGATGGCGCGAGGGGCAGACGAACGTGCTCACCCAGCGGGCCAGCAGCTGGCGATGAAGGGCCACCTTCAGCCAGCGAAGCGCGTTGTACGGTAGCCAGTGGACGCCTTCACGCGAGCCCCGACACGCTCCGACCAGACAGCGACCGCCAAAGCCGGTGGAGCACGGCGCGTCGTCGCTCGCGATCATCCACTTCCGGGGGCATACGAGGTGGTAGTCGTGCACGGTCATCACGACCGGGATCGACCTGACGTGTGCTGCCTGCAACGGAGTTGGAGAGAGTCGCATCCAGACGTTGTGCGCATGGACGACATCGGGAGGATCGTCGTCGAGCCGGGCAGCGAACGCGCGAGCGTAGCGCCGACTCGCCCAGCGCGAGAGGTTGGAGGACCACGGTCGCCGTGGCCACGGGGGGCTCCACAGATCCGATGTGATGTCATGGTCGGCCAACAGCGAGCGAACGCCACGCAGGTAGGAGCGAACGCCGCTGACGCCCTCGAGATCGTCTGTGACGTGGAGGACTTTCATCTCGGGCCCGCCCCGCGGGCCACAGAGCGCCTGTCGGCGCAGCAGCTCCTGAACAGAAGCTCGAGCTTTCTCGCGATCGTGGGCCAGCTGAAACGGTCCTCCACCAGCCGTCGTCCGTTGTCGATCGTGCGCTGTCGCAAGTGTTCGTTTGTCAGCAGTTGGAGCGCGGCACGCGCCAGGTCCGCCGGATCCTCACTGCGGCACAGGAGGCCTGTCTCAGAGTCCTGGATGATGTCGGGGATGCCACCCACGTTGGTGCCGACGACCGGTGTTCCGCTCGCCAGTGCCTCGAGGAGGACCACGCCCAGCCCCTCCACCTTGACCGATGGCAGCACCACGAGGTCTGCTGAGGCGAACCACCCTGGAATCTCCTCCCGGGGGACGGCGCCGACGATGGTGACCGTTCCGTTCAGCCCGGCGGCGGCGATCTCACGCTCGAGTCGGCGGCGCTCCGGACCGAAGCCGATCAGGCCGAGGCGGGCGTTGGGAAGCTGCGAGACGATGGTCGGCATGGCGGCGATCAGATGGTCGATCCCCTTTTGCCTGGAAAACCGGCCGACGAAGAGGATCTGTGGTTGGCCTGCTCCCATGCGGTCTCGAGTCTCGGCAGAGGCCAGGTGCTGACCGTAGTCCTCTGGGTACACGCCCATCGGGACGATCTCGATCGGGGCTCCGGGATGGATGCTGCGAACTCGCCGCGCGGTCCCGCGGCTGTTGACTGTGCACAGCCGGCACCGCTCGAGAACGAGACGGTTGGCGGTCTGGAACAGGAGGTTCTGTACGTACACGTCACTACCGTGGGCACTGACGACGAGGGGACGGTTGCGGGCGCCTGCGGCGAGCGCGCCCATCAGCCCGTTACTCAGAAGCCAGTGACCGTGAACGATGTCAGGGTCCATGCGGTGCACCGCTCTGGCCACAGCCGCGGCTTGCGCCGCCAGAAAGAACGGCAGGTTGATCCTGGCGATCCACGAACGCCGCAGGTTCGGGAGGATGCCGCCGTCGTAGCACAGCTTCTGCAGGCCGGCAGGAACGAAGTAACGGAACCGCCGAAGCGTGACACCCTCCACCTGCTCGACGATGGCGGCGCCGCAAGCGTGGGGGAGCACCGTTACCACTCGATGCCCGAGCTGGACCAGCTCGCGGTTGACGTTCAGGACGTAGGACGGCTCGCTATCCCCCGGCGCCCGGGGATGTGTCGTCGCGATACTGAGGATCTTCAACGGCACGGGGTCATCCGTTCCCGGTGGTCCGCGGCTCGGGGATGGTCGAGGCGTCCACGGTGCTGCAGTCGGTGAAACCGACGGCGTTCAGCCGGAACGTCCCGTGGTCGTGATGGTAGAGCGAGAACAGTCGCTGCGGGCCGGAACGCTCGAGCCACAGCTCGACAACGGCCTGTGGGTTGGGCATCGTGGAGGTTTCGTCGAGTGAGATCGTATGCGTCCACTCGGTTTCGCTCGCGAGCTGCGTCCGGCAGATCGTTGTCCCATCAAGCCGGATCTCGAGCTCGGGTCGAGGACCGGCCTTGGCCAGAGGCTCGAGTGACAGCAGCAAGCACGGCTGTTCGCTCCAACGTAGGCGGACCCGAGACGGCACGGGACAGGGCGCGAAGCTCGTGCTGTTCGCTCAACCCGCCGACGAACGGATAGTCTGGGTGCGCCGTCGGACGATAGACAGCGAGGAGGTCGTCGATGGTCTCCGCTTCGGGTATCGGGGCGTACGGCCCGATGCTGTCGAGTCGAAACAGCCGGCAGCGCCACTGCTCCCACAGGAGCTCGGCCGTGCTCCGACGGAGGACGGCCTCGACAGCGTCAGGACGGTTGCCCAACAGGTGGCTGTCGACAACCAGGTAGCTGTGCGCGAGCGACGTCCTGTAGCGGTCGATCGGGAGTGCTTCAATATCGTGGATCTGACGGGCGGTCAGAGCCGACACGACTGGCGCCTCGTACCAGCCGATGGCGTAGATGGTGGCGTCGGCGGGCAGGGCGCGAACCCTGTCGGCCAGGGCTTCCGTGGCCCGGCGTTCGATCGTCGGTCCGTTTCGCGGACGAAACGTGGTGGGGCTGTGGTGAACGAAGGCTGCGAGGGTGACCGCGAGGCACGCAGCGAGCCCGACCACCGCAGCGATCCAGACCCGTGGTTCGCGTGCGGGCCCGGCTCGAGCTCGGCGCCAGATCCAGACCGTGCTCCAGACAAGTACGATGGACGCCAGGAGCTCGAGGAGCAGGATGCCGCTCAGCGCACGTCGCAGCCAGCTGTTGCCCGTCGGGCTCAGGAGTAGCCACCAACCGAGCTGGACGGCGACGGCTGCTGCCATGGCCTCCGTCGAGAGGGGGAGCCGCCAGGATCCGGGACGACGGTTTCGCACCACAAGCACGACAAGGAGGACGAACGGGACAGACACGAGCAGAGCGACGATCCAGAACGGTTCGTGGAGCTTGAACGCGAGCAGATGGAGGTGCTTGGACGGTTTGATCAAGCCGTGGACGGTGTTTGCCATTCCGTACGCCGTGCCGTGGGAGAACGACCGACGCACCATCACCTCCCACCACTCCAGGTACACCGGCGGGGAGAGCACCATGAGCTTGGCAATCTCCCAGAGGAGATGCGGTCCGACAAAGCCTCCGACCAGCGCCAGAACGGAACGGAGCTGGAGCGCTCTGCGTCCGAGCCACTTCCACAGCAGCACGAGGCCGATCCCCGCGATCGGGATCACCATCATGATCTTGGTCAGGACTGCCAGCCCGAGGAAGAGCCCGACGAGCCATGCCCACAGCCGCGACTGACTGCTGTGGTCCCGATCGAGCAGGAGCAGGGCAGCGAGGACGAAGGCGGTCGCTGGCACCTCGCCGTACACGCGCAGACCGAGATCGAGCAGCCGCGGTGTGGCCATGAACAGGAGGACGGTGAGACCGGCGGCAACCGGGCCGGCGTGACGGTGCGCGTAAACGGCGGCGAGGGCGAACAGCGCGATGAAGTAGGCGAGGTTCGGTAGCTGATAGACGGTATTGCCGGGACCGAGGAGCCAGTAGGCGACGGCCACCGGCAACACGACGGTTGGTCCGGTCGTGACGCGGTGGTCGAAGTCGTTGAGGCCGCGGTAGCGCGTGGCATATCGACCATCCTCCACGAGGCTGACAGCGGACTGGACGTTCATTCCGCCATCGAACGACACGGCGATGTTGCGAACCTCGCTTCCAGCGAAAATGCCGGCGACGACAGCAGCGACGATGACCACAACGGCGCACACCAGATGGCCAGAATCGCCTCGGGGTCTCATGTCGCAACTCGTCGCATGGACGACCTCCCAGATGTCACGGGCCGGGAACCGCGTCGATTGTAACAACGTCTCCGTGCACGATTGTGTGACGGACTTGCCGATGAGCTTCGCGCCGAATCGGATGATGCGTTCACGCGTGGTGCCGCCGGGCGTCACCGGGGTGGGCTTCAACCACGCGACAGTTCGTCGTATGGGTCTGCGCAAGAATAACTTCGTCAGAATCGCGCGCAACTGTGCCACGGATTTGGTTCGTCCGATCGAACGAGCTCGGAGGCGTAGCCGTGCCTACGTTGATAGCTTCGTGAGTGAGGGCGGGCCGAAGATGTGGTGCAGGTGAGACGCGAGATGTTGGAGTTTTTCTTGCGTGGGCCCTAAGGTGACGGTATGCAGGTGGGTCGGCGATGGGCTGCTCGGGCGCTTGTGCTGGTTGTGGTGCTGGCGGTGCTCGGGCCGAACCTGGCGCTCGTCGTGCGGGAGCTTCCATACGGGGTCCATTCGTGGAAGCAGGGGGACTGCCTCGCGCTGGCCGAGAGGTTCCTCGAGGATGACAACTGGAACATCCTGGACCCACGGGGTCTGAGCCTTTTCTCGCAGGAAGGCCGTGTCAACGCCGAGCTGCCGCTCACGCCGTACCTGGCAGCAGGAGTGTGCCGAGTGCTCGGTGACAGCTGGCTCATGCCGATGCTTCGCGTGCTGACCTTCCTGCTCAGCCTGATCGGCCCGCTGGCTCTGTTCGCCATGGTCCAGCAGCGAGCATCATCTCTCTGGATCGCGATGCTTCCGGCTGTCTTCTTGGCGTCGTGTCCGATCTATGCATACTACGCGGCCACGTCGGTTCCGGACCCGGCGGCGCTCTCGATCTGGCTCCTCGGGCTCGCTGTGCTGGTCCGACCCAACGGTCCGCCTCGGGATGTGTGGCTGGTCACCGGGGTCGGGCTGATGACCCTCGCTGGACTGATGAAGATGTCGTTGGCGCCGTACATGCTGGTCGCCCTCGCCGTTGTCGCGGACGCGACCAGGAAGCGTGTGGTCTCGGTTGGGCGCCTCCGTTCGTTGGCCAGCGTTCCTGTAGCCCCTTGGATCGCCCTGGCCTGTTCCGGGCTGGCGCTCGCGGGTCAGGTCGTCTTGTTGAAGGTCCGTGCGACCAGCTTCGGGCAGACGCACTTCACCGCGTCCGCACATCCGTTTCAGTCGTGGGACCACGTGACAGCGGTCGTGCTACGGATGACTCGAGAGTGGTTGGAGTTTCTGTTCACATCAGCCCAGCTGGGCGTCGTCGCGGTGGCGATCGTCGTTGTCGGCTGGTGGGCTTTCAGCAGACAGCGCGCCGACCTCCTCGGCGTTGTGACCGCCGTGTCTGCGGTGGTCTCGGCAGCGCTCTTCGTACTGTTTGGACAGCAGCTCGCATGGCACGACTACTATGCGATCGCGGTCTTCTACCCCACTGCGGCACTGCTCGTTGTGCGGCTGGCGGTGGCGATCGGGGACGGTCTGAACCGATCGCAATCCAGTCGTCTGCGCACCACTGCGCTCTTGGCGGTGCTGATCGTCATTGGTGTGCAGGCAGTCCATGTTCAGTCGTACCTGGAACGTCGGCGGCATCCCTGGTTCCGGGAGCATCTGGCGTGGCAGGTGGAGGCTCGGCGAGCGCTGGATCGGTGTGGTGCGGCGTGCCACGGTCCCGTTGCTGTGGTCGGAGTCGAACCGCCAAACCTCGTGCTGACGTACCTCGGGCGGCGTGGGTACGTATTGGGCCCGGTGCTGGGTTCGGCGCAGGCGCCCGCTGTCCAGACCCCCGGTGATCTGGCAGAGTTTGTCGATGCGCGGGATGTACGGGTCGTTGTCTTCACGGCAGCCGCGTTGGCACCGCTTCCTCAAGCCGAGATGCGTGCCCTCTTCAGGGTCGCAGAGCGTGAGGGGAGGGCGGTGGTGCTCGTACGACGGCGAATGTCGGCTGCGGTCGTGCCACCACCATCGGCCGAGGGTCACGCCGTGGACGTCCTCAGACCTCGGTACGCGGCGAGGACCTCCGACACATCCCCGATCGCTCGCTGACGGCCCTTGTCCAGCAGCAACGCCCGACTGCACAGCTGGGCGACGGCGTCGAGCCCGTGCGAAACGAGGACCACCGTGGCTCCGTTGCTGCGGAACTGGTCGATCCGCTGGTTGCACTTCTCCCGGAACTCCTCGTCTCCGACGGACATGATCTCGTCCAGCAGGAGCACGTCCGGCTCGACATCGGTGGCCACGGCAAAGCCGAGGCGGGCTCGCATCCCGGTGGAGTACGTCCGCAACGGTGCATCGATGAAGTCGCCGACATCGGCGAAGTCGATGATCCGATCGAGCCGATGGACCATCTCCTTGTACGAGAACCCGAGTGTGGCGCCGCTGAGGAAGATGTTCTCGCGACCTGTGAGCTCGTCGTTGAAGCCGGCGCCGAGACCGAGCAGGGGTGCTGTCAGGCCGCGCACGACCACTCGGCCAGCCGAGGGTCGCAGCACCCGCGCGATCACTTTCAGGAGCGTGGTCTTGCCGGCGCCGTTTCTGCCCACGATGCCGAGTACCTCGCCGCGACCGACCGCGAACGAGATGTCGCGGAGTGCCCAGTGCTCGGAGAATGTGAGGCCGTGTCGGAGCTTGCGGATCACCGCTTCTTTGAACGAGCGTACGTCCTCGTGCGCGACGAAGTACCGGAGCGAGATACCTTCTGCGAGCACCACTGGCTTGGAAGAGCGCACCATGTTCACCTCAGGCCCGCAGCGCGAACTGGTCTGAACGCCGCGTGAACACCCAGGCGCCGATCAGGAGCATTCCAACAGTCCAGGCAGTGGCCGTTACGAGCGTCACGTTCGACGGCAGCGTGCCGTTGTAGATCGGGTCGCGCCAGCAGAGCACGAGGTGGTACATCGGATTGAGCTTGACCACCCACAGTACCGGTTCGGGGAGTATCGTTTCGGGGTACATGATCGGAGTCAGGTAGAACCACGCCCTGAGGACAACTCCGTACATCTCGACCACGTCGCTGAAGAAGATGGCGTAGCTCGACATGATCAGACCGAGGCCCAGCGAGAACCCGGCAATCAGCACCGCCGAAACCGGGACGAACAGCAGGGCATACGAGAACTGATGGCGCATCACGAGCATGATCAGGAGGAGTGGGGGGATCGACAGCGCGAGGTTCACGAGCGCTGTCCCGATCGCCGAGAGTGGGAAGACCGCCGCCGGCACGTACACCTTGGTCAGGAGCCCGCCGCCCCAGACCAGGGAGCTCATGGCGTGGGTTGTTCCCTGTTGAAAGAACGTCCACAGCAGGATCCCCGAGAGCACATAGACCGCGTAGTTCGGGACGGCAAAGCGGAACAGGGCTGAGAACGCGACTGTCATCACCACCGCGGTGGCCAGGACGAGCACCGCAAAGGCGAGGGTGATCGTGTTCTGTATGCGTCGCGAGCGGGCGGTACTCACGGCGCGCGCTCCCCGGCGGTGTCGCCCGCG
>CAZEJK010000063.1:19772-23904 GCA_964512045.1 uncultured Thermoanaerobaculia bacterium | reverse complement strand
TGTCGGCAGTTCAACTCTGTCCCTGGGCACCATTGCAAGCGACGACCCGCCATGCCTGGCGGGTCTTTTTTCTGACCTCAGCTCAGGTCTGACTCGAGCCCCCGCGTCCTCGAAGATCCGAGGCGCTATCGCCGGGAGCTGGTACCTGCAGCTCGCCTTCAGCTCGGGGTTGGGACGGATGCCGGAGCGGCTCGCCGTGACCATTCACGAGCCGCTGCGTCCTACTGTATGATGTGGCTTCGAAAACGTCGATGTGATGTCAAGCGAGTCGGGCCTGGATCGTGTGCGAACGCACGCGCGGAAGAGCCCGGAACCGAACCAATAGGGAGGCTTACTGTGAACCGTATGAGACTCATCTGTGTCGCCGCAGCGGTGCTGTGTCTGGTAGCAGGCGCTGCTGTCACTGATGCCCAAACCTCGGCGCGGATCGACAGCGCCCAGCGTGCTGCCTCGGCCTCGATCGTGCTCGAGCCGCAGGAGGGCGTCAACGGGACTGACATCCTGGTCCGTTTCGATGGTTATGGGGTACCGGCGCTGAACTTCGCGCTGGAGTTCTCGCACCTGCCGGGAGTGCGAGGCGGTGCTGTCGTTGTGGAGAACTTGCTGCCGAGCCGGTTCCAACTTGTGGATCAAGCGGATTGGTACACGGAGACAGTTCAGGTGCGGCTTGCACTCCTTGAGGGCAGCACGCCGTTCCAGGGTCTGCGCGCGAATCAGGAGATCGCGATCATCCATGTGCCCGACAACGTCGACGTGGCAGGAGTTCGCGTGGTGAGCCGGAACACATCGGCGTCGGATATGCAGGCGAATGACATTCCACTCGAGGTGCTCGTTGCGGACACCATGCCTCGTGGCGTCGGCGTGATCAGTGCCGATCGCGCCCAGCAGCTGGCAACGAAGAGCGGCGCCGCGGGCCGTGCGACCACCGGTGCACCCGGGATCGACTTCGAGATCTACGACCCGAGCGACGGTGACAATGGCTTCTGCGTGAGCGCAGGGGGGCAGTTCACAGCGAACGTTCTGTTGCGGCCGGGCACGGACACCACGACTACGTACACCCAGAGCTGCGGCACCGTGGCCGGTGGCGACGGCCGGCTGGCCACTGCGGTCGTTGATATCGCGTTCGATACGACGAAGCTGTCGCTGAACAGTGCGAGCAACGTCGACTACGGTGACGGGCTCATCCAGGACAACACCGGCGAAGGTCGGATCGGCTGGGCTGCGGCCGGTGACTGGGAGCCGGACGCGACCACGACCGGAACGCTCGACGATCCATGCGTCATGGACAAGCTGGATGCAACAGTCAGCTCGGAGTGGGACATCATGCAGCTGGTGTTCGACGTGGACGGCTCGTTCACCTCGGGCTCGACGGAGCTGGCGTTCCGCCGTGAGGCCGATGGCTTCGCGTTCTCCGTGGCCGACGGTGGTGCCACGGTCTGGAAAGAGGCGGACTTTGACGAAATCGTCGATGCGGTGGTGGGTATCGATATTGCCGTTGATGCTACAAACTCCGGGTTGGCTGCGTCTGCGGCGACTATTCCGATCACGACGGGCACTTCTGACCTCACAGCTACTGTCGAAGATGCAGGCGGTTCCGGTTTTGCAGACCAGGTCGTTGACTTCGAGTTCTTGGGACCGAACTACTCGGGCGCGTCCCTTGGAGGCATGACCGACAACGGTGACGGCACGTACGATGTGACCCTGACTGCCGGTGGCCAGCCGGGTCGCGCCAAGATTCGGTACACAGTCTCCCTTTGCGATGGGACATTTATCGATCCTTCAGACGGAGACCAGGTGATCATCATCAATAATCTGGCTTGGGGTTGTGACGCGGGTGACGCGAACGGTTCCGGTGGTTCCCTGTCAGGTGCGGACGGCACGGCGATTCTGTTGGAGCTTGTAGACGGTGATGTCAACAATGATCCGACCGCATGGGAGTCTGCGGGGACATACGCTGCGACGCCATGCGCCGACGCAAACGGCGACGGCTCGCTCTCTGGTGCCGATGGGACCGCCCTACTGCTGATGGTCGCGGCAGGCATGAACCAGTAGGCAGAGCTTGCTTTACGACCTCTTGGATGGTAGCCTCTGGCTATGTTCTGGATCTGAATGAGATGATCGTGCCGAACTGAGGAGGAAGGTATGAGGGCTTCGAAGTGGGTGCTTGTCTTGGCTGCGGTTGTAGTGCTGTTTGCGGGGCTTCCTGTGGCGGCGCAGCAATCGGGTGGAGATGGCTACGATCTTGAGATTTACGAGGTCAACAGCGGGAACAATGCAACGACCGCACAGAACGGCGACTCCGTGACGTTCCGGCTGCGGTATGTCGTGAGCTCGGAGAGCACCGGGACGTGCGGAGCAACCGCGGTCACGCCGAATGAGTGCGCGTCGTATAACCTGACCGTGAATTGGGACCCCACTGTGCTCTCGTATGTGTCCCACAGCGACACCTCTCCGTTCCCATTCTCAACCGTCGTGGATGGGAATACAGGAACGGGGGTGATCTCTGTCACGGCTTTCGGTACCGGCGCCTCTGCGGCTACGGAGGACATTCTCGACATCACCTTCAACGTGGTTGGCACCGCGGGTGACAGCACGGCGTTGAGTATCACCAACCTTTCCGGTAGCGCGTACTTCGGAGATACCGGTGGTAACGATCTGTGCGGTACCTTCACGGATGCCCCGGCGGCCGGGAGCACGGGCTCCGATGATTACTACGACGTTCGTTATAACGGTGCGCTCGACGTCGTCTCGGGCCCCGGCATCACCGTGACGCCGACCTCCGGCCTGACAACGACCGAGGCGGGCGGGACCGACACGTTCGATGTCGTTCTGCAGACCGCACCGACCGCTGACGTGACGATCGGGATCAGCTCGGACGACACGTCCGAGGGGACGCCTGACGTCGCCAGCCTGACGTTCACCACTGGAAACTGGAGCACAGCCCAGACGGTGACGGTGACCGGTGTCGACGATGACATCGACGACGGCGACGTCGCCTACAACATCGTGACGGCGGCGGCGACGGGTGCAGCCGAGTACGTTGGGCTCGACGCGGACGACGTGGCCGTGACCAACACGGACGACGACACCGCCGGTATTACTGTGAACCCGACAAGTGGTCTGATCACCACCGAGGCGGGCGGCACGGACACGTTTGACGTCGTGCTCGACAGCGAGCCCACGGCCGATGTAAGCATCGCGGTGAGCTCGGACGACGTGACCGAGGGGACCGTGTCGACGGCGAGCTTGACCTTCACCGCCGCCAACTGGGATACGCCGCAGACGGTGACCGTGACCGGTGTCGACGACGCCGTGTCGGACGGCGATGTGGCGTACAACGTGGTGCTGGATCCGGCGACGAGCGCCGACGGCAGCTACAGCGGGATCGACCCCACGGATGTTGCCGTGACCAACCAGGACGACGACTCGCCGGGTGTCAACGTCAACCCGACCAGCGTGAACGCCACCGAAGGCGGTGCGACTGGATCGTACGACGTTGTGCTGAACACCCAGCCTTCGGCTGACGTGGACATCACGATCACGCCGGCGGACACCACCAACGGCTCGACGGTGAGCCCGGGCTCCTTGACCTTCACGTCTGGCAACTGGGATACCCCGCAGTCCGTGACGGTCACCGCGGTGGACGATGCGGTGCTCGAGGGCCCCCATACGGACACCATCAGCCACACCTCCGCGTCGGGCGACGGTGATTACAACGCCGCGACGATCGCGGACGTGACCGTCAACATCACCGATAACGAGATGGCCGTTTGGCTGTCCGACGACGGTGAGACTCCGGGCACCGGTACGGCTGCGGATGATGTGGCCGTCGCCGAGGAGGGTGAGACCTCCGACACGATCCGTGTGGGGCTGGCTGGCTTCCCGAGTGGCGACGTCAACTTCACGGTGTCCTCGGATGCCCAGACCACCGTGTCTCCGGAGAACTTCACGATCTCGGATGACACCACGGTGCAGGACATCACCGTCACTGCGGTGGATGACCCTGTGTACGAGGGTGGCCCTGGCACCTTCCACACCAGCACCATCAGCATCACGACGACCAGCGTGGATCCGACGTTCGACGGGTTCGCGGAGGACGTGATTGCCGACGTCGAGGATAACGACGAGCGGC
>CAZEJK010000063.1:0-19762 GCA_964512045.1 uncultured Thermoanaerobaculia bacterium | reverse complement strand
CGGCCTGCGATTCCGGTGCTCGGTACGGCCGGGATGGCGGTGTTGCTGACGCTGCTGGCTGCGATCGGTGTGATCGTGATCCGGATGCGTCGTTAGACCCGATACCAACGCACAACCTCGAGCGCCCCGGCCCCGCCGGGGCGCTCGTTTCTTTGGACATCTCATCCGGCAGAACCGCTCAGAAGAAGTCGGAGTCAACGCAAAGGCGCCACGGCGCGAGGGCGCAAGGAGATGTTGAGTGACCGAGAGCGAGATCAGCACGGTGGTCGTGGGGGCGGCGATCCTGGTGGTCCAGGGCTGCTGGAGAGCGTGTATGAGGAGGCGCTGGCCTACGAGCTCGAGCTGCGGGGCATGACGGTGGAGCGTCAGCGAGTCGTGCCCGTGTTCTCCAAGGGCAAGCGGCTGGAGACCCAGCTTCGTGTAAAGGGTTCCGGACCTTCAAGGGTGACCTCACCAAAGCTGGTCGAACCGTCGCGCTCGCTGGCCTCAAGCTTCGTTCCCTCGTCCGTATCCCAGAGCTTGCCAAAATGCACCCTTCATGAGCTCCTCTTCCCCTTTGCGACACAGCGTCGTGGCGCCTTTGCGTTGAAAATCCTGGTCAGGGCGCGTGCACGGCAGCGGGTTGTTGCGGTTTCGGTAGGGAAGCTCAGTCGCGTTGCTCGGCGTCCTCGTCGTGAGAAACGGACGCTCTTCGGGCCTGGAGCCGTTCCAGGAGCACACTGCCGGTCAGCCAGAGCCCGGCAGCCACCAGCGCGGCGGGCCACCAGTCGCGAAGCCAGACCAGATCGAGATCGAGAAGGTTGTGGGCCAGGAGGAGCGCTCCAACAGCGATCAGGAACAGCCCGAATCCGTAGCCTCGGGCGTGCGACCGTACAGCTGGCGGCGCCGGTGGCCGCTCGCTCAGGTTGAGGAGCTCGGCCTGGCGGTAGGCGTCGATGATGGCGAAGAAGTAGACGAACAGACCGAGGAACGGGACTCCGATCAGGAACATCGTGACCAGGGCGAGCACGAACATCACCGCGCGTTCGTAGGCGCCGAGGTAGACGTGGCCGAGACCGGTGAACACCGACAGCACCGCGGCCGCGAAC
Organism: uncultured Thermoanaerobaculia bacterium; assembly: GCA_964512045.1. GTDB lineage: Bacteria > Acidobacteriota > Thermoanaerobaculia > Thermoanaerobaculales > Sulfomarinibacteraceae > CAZEJK01. The sequence goes on along the minus strand of CAZEJK010000063.1, from coordinate 18,674 downwards.
GGGTTGCGCAACGGTGCATGCGGCGCACCGGTCTCGGCCCGGTCTCGGGGCTCGGAGGACGGCTTGGGTGGCAGCTCGGGCGGCGGGTGGATCGGGGGTCGTGTCTGGTCTGTCATGGGCTGACCTCCGGCACTGCTGGTGTCGGTTCGCTTCCGGTGGGTTCGGCGGGCATCGCGGCCGAGCTGGCACTCTCTGCGTCCACCTCCGGATCTGTGGCGTCGGTCCCGTTGAAGAACGTGCCCGCGGCGTCGAGCTGCCGTCCGATCCAGTGCCACGCCTGCCACACCAGGAGGCGGAGATTGCTGACATCGGTGTCGGCCACCTGGGTCACGCTCTCGCCGACGGCGGTGTGGAGCACTTGCTCACTGCTCGGTCCATTGGTCATCAGGTTGCCGAGCAGGAACGAGGTCAACACGGCCAGAACAAGTGCTGCGGCCGCCGCTGTGCGCAGACCCACAGGAGGTCTGCGGCGATGGCGGCGCACGCTGACACACCGCTGCGCGAGCTCGGCCGGTGGTTTGAGCGCCTCGCCGGCCTGCCGGACCAACGTCAGGTCGGTCCACACACGCCGGCAGTCCGGACACCGGTCCATGTGCTCGATCACGCGCTCCAGGGCGTCCTCCGGGAGGAGGTTGTCCAGTGCCTGGAACATCAGAGTCTGCCACCGCTGGCATGTCGAGGATGCGATCGTGGCCTCGAGGCCAGCGGGGGGCTCGAGTGCGCGGACGTCCGCAGACGTCGTCAGGAGGAGACGCAGGACGTCGGCCTCATCGTGGCAGCTGGCACAGGTTGCCAGGTGCTGCTCCACGCCAGCCGCCGTTGCGTCGTCGAGGGTGCCCTCGAGCCACTGGTCGAGGACGAGACGGATCTCGGAGCAGCGGTTCATGAGGCGCTCCCGTGGGCCTGGGCCCCACTCTCGGGGACGGCCCGGATCTGGAGACGTCGGCGGACGGCGGCGGCCAGCTCGAGCCGTGCCCGGTTGAGACGGGACTTGACCGTGCCCAGCGGCAGATCCAGCGCTTCGGCCAGCTCCTGGTAGCTCATGCCGGCGAAGTCGCGCAGGACCACCAGCTCGGCGAGGCTTTCGTCAAGGCTCCGCAACCCCTGGGCGATGAGCCGCAGGCGCTGGCGACGCTCGGCCTGGAGGTGGGGGTCGTCGGACGCCGGAAGGCGCTCCAGGACCTCGGGGTCCAACCAGCACGCATCGGTCTCCCGCCGGTTGCGGCGGTACGCGTCGATCAGGAGGTTGCGGCCCACGCGCCACGCCCACGCCATGAAGTTGGAGCCCGCTCGGTAGCGATCCAGGTTCTGCCAGAGCTTGAGGTAGACCTCCTGGGTGAGCTCCTCGGCCTCGGCCGATGATCGGGCGTAGGAGGCGCAGAGACGATACAGGGGGTTGATGGTGGCGTGCACCAGGGCGCTCCAGGCTGCCTCGTCCCCCGTGCGGCATTGCTCGACTGTGTCTTCCAGGTTCTCCATCGTCCTCTCCAGATCCGTGAAACGGAAAATCTCGCCAACAAGTTCTCCGGCTCGCGTCTCGACAGGCGGTGTGCGGGCACCGGTGCTGCAAGTGCTGTCGTGCAGGAGCCGCTGCCGATGGACAGCACTTCCGACTGTGTCGTGAGCCAAGCATACGCTTCTGCGGCGGCAGTCACATCGACGATGGGTCCGCGCGCGGTGTGCGCAACCGCAGACCGTCGGCAAGAACCGCTCAGGTGAGGTGGAATGCACCGTGCCATCGCTCGGGTTGTGAGGGCAGCTGAGTAGCACAGAGACCGAGGAGGCGTCCGAGTGGACGACGGGGCCGGACATCGAGATCTGAGGGCACGCGTCGAGGCGGCGCTCGAAGCAGTGCGACCCGGACTGCAGATGGACGGGGGCGACCTCGAGCTCGTCGACATTCGAGGTGACGAGGTGCTCGTCCGACTGTGCGGAGCGTGCCACGGGTGCGCGATGGCGACGATGACGTTGACGCTGTTCGTGGAGGAGCGTGTACGCCGCCACGCGCCGGAGATCCGGCGGGTGGTTGCCATCGATTGACGAGACCGCTGGCCGGGACCGGCGCCATCGGAGCATCACTTTGGTTGCGGCCCGCGGCCGCGTTGGAGACAGGCCCTTGCACCCTCCCGCCGGCGAGACCCGGCTTCGCATCCCCCACCCTGGTCTCACTGCCACGCCGCGGCCAGCGCCGGCTCCTACAACTGACGAGGCAGCCGATCCGGTTGTGGTGGCCCGCGTCTCGCGGGCCGGGAGGGTGGCTCACGCGCCTTTCGGTCTCCGCGTCGATCGCAGCACCGGCGGCCAACCGATTCGGTCATCGGCCCGCGGCCCCGGCAGCGAAGTGGTGTGTCCCGGTCCTAGTTGGTGTGGCGCCCCTTGCGAACGCAGCCCGGGCAGAACCCGATGAACTCCACGCGTTGATACTCGACCTCACACCCGACGAGGTCGCGCAGACCCTCCCACGGGATCTCGCCGACTCCTTCGACGTCATGGATCTCGCCACACACCATGCACGTGAAGTGAGCGTGGGGTGTGAGATCGGCGTCGTAGCGGGCGCGCTTGTCCACCGTCTGCAGCTCTCGGACCAACCCTTCCTGCTTGAGGATCGTCAGGTTGCGATAGACGGTGCCCAGGGAGACCTTGGGGATCGTCTCGCGGACCCTCTCGTAGATCCAGTCCGCAGTCGGATGCCGTTTGGTGTTCCTGATGGTCTCGTAGATGACCCGTCGCTGGTGGGTTTCTCGCGTTCTCCGTACCATAAGCCTGCTTCCTCCGCACCTCGAGAATACCAGATGGAGACGAGAATCGCGACGACTATCATTAGCGCTCAGCTCAACTTGGTGCGCCGTGTCACCCGTCCTGGGATGCGAGCCGCCATCGCAGGTACTCGGAGAGCGCGGTCTCGAGCGGTGTCGAGGGGTTCCAGGCGAGCTGGTGCTGCGCGCGATCGATCGCAGCGCGGGTCGCTGGCAGATCGCCGGGCTGCTCCGGAAGGGGCTCCGCAGGGTTGCGGCGGCCCAGCTCGGTCTCGAGCAGCCGCAGGACCTGGGTCACGGGGGTCGTTACGCCGGAGCCGAGATTGATCACGTCCCAGTCGAGCTCTGCGTCGAGCGCTGCCACGAACCCTTCCACAGCGTCGGCGACAGCTAGGAAGTCTCTCTGGCCGCTGCCCTCGGAGTAGAGTGGCGGTGAGCCGTTCTGCAGCAGTGCGTCGGTGAACCGCGCGACCGCCATGTCGGGTCGCTGGCGTGGACCGACGACGCTGAACAGCCGCAGGCAGGTGGCCTTGATCCCGAAAACCCGGTGGGCGACGTGGCACTGCAGCTCGGCAGCCCGCTTGGCAGCTCCATACGGGCTGAGCGGCGTCGCGGCAGGAGCGTCCTCGCGCATCGGGAGCTCCTTCTGGTCACCGTACACCGAGGCCGATGAGGCGAGGAGAAACGTGTAGGCGCCCCACTTGCGAGCAGCGTCGAGCAGGGTCGCGGTGCCGACCTGCTGCACGTCGGCGACCTGCCTCGGCTCCTTCACTGAGTGTCGGCAGCTGGACCGGGCCGCCAGGTGAACGGTCGCAGCGATGCCGTGGCGACGGTACGTTCGCTCCACCAGCTTCTGGTCGCGGATATCGCCCTCGACCAACGCGAAGCTCGGGTTGTCCGCGAGTGGTGCGATGTTCCTCCGCTTCATCGCCGGGTCGTAGCCGTCGTCGAAGCTGTCGAACACCACCACCTCGCGGCCGTCAGCGAGCAGCCGTGCGGCGAGGTGGGAGCCGATGAAGCCGGCGCCGCCGCTGATCAGGACCTTGGCCATGTGCAGCACCTCCCGAGTGCGCCAGTGTATCGAAGCCGCCGGCAGATCGCAGGGATACCCGGTGCCGGGAGCGGCGCGGTCACCGATCGTTCACCTGCCAGCCCGACGACGTGAACAGGTCGCTTCGAGCCGTGCGGATCGAGATCCATCGCTGACCACCGACGACCAGGTGATCGAGCAGGGAGACGCCGATGTGGTGCCCAGCGGCGGCAAGCCGGCGGGTCAAGGCGAGATCGTCGGAGCTCGGCTCGGGATCTCCGGACGGGTGGTTGTGGAACGCGAGAACGCCCGCTGCGCGATCGAGAACCGCACGCCGGAAGAGCTCCGCCGGGTCCACCGGCGCCTGGTTGCGGGTGCCGTTGGTGAGCTCGTGCACGGCGATGATCCGGTGGCGGCCGTCGAGCGTGATCATGCCGAAGACCTCCTGCTGGCGTCCGAGGAGCTGACGGGCGACGAACGGGCCGGCCGCCTCCGGCCGATCGAGCAGACGTCCGGGTCGCAGCTCGGCGCGTGCGATCCGGCGGCCGAGCTCGAGCGCGGCAGCCACGGCGGCGGCCTTGGCTGGCCCGACGCCGGGACGCTGCAGGATCTCGTGGACGTCGCTGCGCACGAGACCACCGAGACCGCCGACCTCGGCGAGCCAGTCGTTGGCGACGGCCAGCGCACCCCGGCCGCGCTGCCCGGAGCGCAGCAGGATGGCCAACAGCTCGGCATCCGACAGCGCGGACGCACCGTAGCTGAGAAGGCGTTCACGTGGACGTTGGCTGGGATCCATCTCGCGGATTCGATCGCTCATCACACGACCTGCTTTCCGCGTGGACGGGCCCCCATCGTAGCATGTTCGATCCGGACTGTGGGCTCCTGAACGGAGCGGCGTACGACCCCGCCCGGCAGCTGCTGTACGTCACCGAGCGTGCGGCTGGCGAGTTCGGGATGACTGCAGTCCATGTCTGGCAGATCGTGACTGTTGCCAGCGAGTGTGACGCAGACCTGTCCGGGAGCGTCGATGATGTGGATCTCGAGATTGTGATCGGGTTCCTGTTCGGCGCTCCTGCGCCCCCGGGCTCAGTGGACTGTCTGGTCGACGGAGCCACCGACGCCGGTGATCTGGCGCGCCTTGTCCGTCTGCTTGGCTGAGATGCGGGCTCGTTGACACGTTCTGTGCCCACCCGATAGAGTCGCACGCGGTGGCGTGTTGGCGAGCTGCCGCTGCGAGGGTTCTTGCTAAGAAGCTGCTCGTGTGCTGGATCGAACCTCGGTTCGCATCGGCTCGAGGTGCGTTCGCCGCCTGTGCGGTACTGCTCCTCGGGCTGCTCGTGCCGGCCGATGTAGTTGGGTTGGATCCGAGCCGGTCGGTGAGCCAGTACCGCATTCGTGTGTGGGAGACCGAAGACGGTCTGCCGGTCAACAGCGTTCACGCCATAGCACAGGACCCTCGGGGGTACCTCTGGTTGGGTCTCGAGGAAGGCGTCGTGCGGTTCGATGGCGTGCGCATGAAGGTGTTCTCTCCCGAGAACGTGGAGGTCATGAAGAGTCCCTTGGTTCAGGACCTTGCAGTGAGCCGTGACGGCACCGTTTGGATCGGCACGGCCGCAGGATTGCTCGCCGTCGTGGACGATGCGTTCGTGCGGGTGAGTGGCGGAGACCTCCGGGAGGATGAGCCGATCCGGTGCCTGGCGCCGAGCGGTGACGACGGAGTGTGGATCGGCACCGAAGGTCGGTTGCTGCGACTTTCCGATCGAGCCGGCTCGGCGGAGGCTATCGAAGGGCTGCCAGAGAGCTCGGTGCGGGCGCTCGCTGCCGGCAGGAACGGAGCCTTGTGGATCGGTACACAGGACGCGGCCTGGGTTCGAAGGGCCGGCGAGCTCGAGCCGGTGCTTCCGACGGCAGACGGTCCGCTTGCGCCAGTTTCCTCGATCTTTCAGGACGATGCCGGAGTGGTGTGGCTGGCGACCAACGGCGACGGGCTGCTCGCCGTTCACGATGGTCGGGTGCGTCGCTTCTCACGCGACGACGGGCTTCCGACGGACAACGTGCTGGCGGTGACGGGCGATGCCAACGGCAATGTCTGGGCCGGCACCAACGGTGATGGTCTCGTACGGATCACAGGGGACGAGCTGCAGACGCTGACCAGTGAGAATGGCCTGTCCGGGGACCTGATCCGTGCGCTGCTCGAGGACCGTCAGGGCAACCTGTGGGTTGGTACCATGGGCGGCGGCCTGACTCAGATCGCGGACACACCGTTTGTGAGCTGGTCGAGGGAGGATGGGCTGGCGAGCGATCTCGTGCTGCCGATCCTCGCGACATCGGATGGTGCGATCTGGCTCGGGGGCGACAACGGCGTATCGCGCCTGCGTGACGGTCGTGTCGAGCGCTTCGGTGGTGCCGACGGTGTGCCCCACACGGTCGTGCTGGCGCTGGCCGAGACGTTCGACGGCGCCGTGTGGGCCGGGACGGCGGGAGGAGGCCTCGCACGGCTCGAGAATGGCGCGTTCGAGGTTCTGGCCGGTTCGCACGAGCTGGGCACAGATCTGATCACGGCCCTTCTGGTTCGCCGAGACGGTGGCCTGCTGGTGGGCACGCACCACGGCGGTTTGTGGGAGCGTACCGGAGAGCGCTTCGAGCGCCTCGGTCCGGAGGGTTGGCTAACCAGCGAAGGGATCTTCTCGCTTGCCGAGGGATCCTCCGGGGCGATCTGGGTGTCCGGGCAGCGGTCGGGGCTGTTCGTTCTGCCACCGGACGGGGGTGCACCGCAGAGGGTCGCTCCCGAGGTGATCGGTACCGCCGCTCCGGGCCTGTCGATCGTCGAGGTGGCTCCCGGACGGGTCGTGATCGGTACCGGTGGCGCCGGTCTCGTGCTGGTGGACGGAGAGCAGGTGCAGGTTTGCTCGAAGGCTCAAGGGCTTCCCGGTGACGTGGCGATGAACGTCCAGCTCGACGGTGAAGGGTGGCTGTGGGCCGGTACGCACCGCGGAGTGCTCCGGATCAGGCTGACGCAGCTCATGAAGTGCTTCGCGGGCGAGGTCCAGCAGGTCACTCCCGATCTGTTCACAACCACCGATGGCCTGGCCGACACGGAGTGCAACTCCGGCTTTCACCCGGATGGGGCCCAGTCGCCGGACGGACGGCTCTGGTTTCCGACGGCCGGCGGCGCCTCGGTTGTCGATCCGTCGAGCCTGGCTCGTGACCAGGCGTCCGTCATGGCGGTCATCGAGGGGGTCTACTCCAACGGCACGGATCGTTCGCCACAGAGCACGGTCGTGCTCCCGCTGGGTGAGCGCAGCGTACAGATCCGCTACACGGCTCTCGATCTGTACGCTCCCGAGCGACTCGAGTTCTCGTACACGCTCGACGGGTTCGACGACGGCTGGGTGGCCGCCGGCCAACGGCGGACGGCGTACTACACGAACCTCCCACCGGGGCAGTACATCTTCCGGGTGCGCGCTGGGGATCCGTGGAGAGGGGCCTCCGTTCACGAAGCCCGGGTTGCGCTCCGGATCCCGGGCCGCTTCTACGAGTCGATCGTGTTCCAGGTTCTCAGTGCGCTGGCCATTGGTGGCCTCGGCTTCTTGGTCGCGCGCAGGAGAATTCGGGGGTTGCAGGAGCGGCAGTCCGAGCTGGAGGGGCTCGTCCGGGAACGGGAGGCTGCCGAAGCGGCGCTGCGGGAGTCGGAGGCACGGTTCCGCGACCTTTTTGAGAACGCCAACGACCTGATCTTCACTCTCGACCCGGAAGGGCGGATCACGCGCTGCAACCGTGAGGCCCAACGGGCGGTTGGAGAGAGCAGCGACCGGATGATCGGCGCACCGTTTCTCGACGTGGTAGATGAGAGGTTTCGCGAGACCGGGAAGACGCTGCTCGATCGCACGCTGACGTGTGGGAGCAGCGAGCAAGGTCGGCTCGAGCTGCTGTCTGCCAGCGGCGAACGCGTCGTGATCGAGCTCAAGACCCGCCCGATCGTTGCCGAGGGTGTGGTGGTCGGTCTACAGGGCATCGGTCGGGACGTTGGCGACCGCGAGCGGCTCGAAGCGGAGCTGCGCCACGCCCAGAAGATGGAGGCGGTGGGCCGTCTCGCCGGCGGAGTGGCGCACGACTTCAACAACGTGCTGGCCGGAATCATGGGGCAGTGTGAGCTGCTGATGCTCAAGCGCCAGGACGACGAGCTTGTCCGCCAACGGCTCGGTGCCGTGCTTGCCGCGAGTGAGCGGGCAGCAGTAATGGTCCGGCGGCTGCTGGCGTTCAGCCGGCGAGAGGCGACTGTTCCAGAGGTGCTCGATGTGAACGAGTTCGTGCGGCAGTCCGAGGGCATGGTGGAGGGGTTTCTCAACGAGGACACGGAGCTTGCGGTCGACTGTGCTGCGGAACCACTGTGGGTTGTGGTGGATCCGAGTCAGCTGGAGCAGGTGCTCATGAACCTGGTCATCAACGCGCGAGATGCCATGCCCGATGGGGGACAGCTGCGGATCCAAACGCGACGCACCGAGGCGCCGACGGGTCGCACGGAGGGAGATCGGTCACGGTGGTCCGCAGGGTGCGTCACCCTCGAGGTGGCCGATACTGGCGTCGGGATGGATCCGGCCACCGCGGAGCACGTGTTCGAACCGTTCTTCACGACCAAGCCGGCGGGGAAGGGAACTGGCCTCGGGCTGTCGACCGTGTACGCAATCGTGCAGAGGACGGGGGGAACGATCTCGGTTCGCACCAAGCCTGAAGAAGGCTCGTGCTTCACGGTGGAGCTGCCGGCCGCCAGCCCCCAGGCCTCCGCCGACTCGATCGGTGTCGAGGAGAAGGCACTCCCAACCTTCGAAGGCGTCGTGCTGGTTGTCGAGGACACCGACTCGGTACGGGCCAGCGTGGTGGAGATGGTCCGATCGTTGGGCGGAGACGTGATCGCCGCCGACGGACCGGAGGCCGCGCGCCGTCACGTCGCCCTGCGCGATGATATCGACGTGCTGCTGACCGATGTGGTCATGCCCGGAGAGCGAGGAGACCAGCTGGCCGAGGAGCTGTTGAAGGAGCGACCCGTGCTCGGCGTGGTGCTCATGACCGGCTACGCCACACAGATCGCTGTGTCTGCCTCCGAGCACGGGCGGTCGTTCGAGCTGCTGCACAAGCCGTTCAACCTCGCCACGCTGTCCGCGGCGCTACGGCGTGCGCAGGCGCGGGCCGAAGATCACGATCGGTCGGGGGCCTGACGCTGGTTTGCCTCGAAACGTCGGACGGCTTTCTCGAGCCGCCTGACCAGTCGCTCCATCTCGTCCCAATCCTCCATCTGATACAGGTACTCGAGGTACTCGCGGATGTGGGGGCGGGGGATCTCGATCGCCTCGAACGACTGGGCGGCGTGGTGGATCGCGCGCAGAAACTCCACCAGATAGCGGACCGTTGCCAGGTTCTCCTCCAGCCGCAGGCGGGACACGAGGGTGCCCGGAGAGTGTCGGCTCAGCCGGTACGCTTTCAGATTGCGAAGTGAGTGGCGTGCCTGTCGGAACAGGAGCTGGAAGCGCGTGGCGTCGTCCGGCGCCCGGTCGATGGCGTTCACCACGGCTGCTGGCTCGAGGGTCTCTTCGTGCTCGTGGAGGGCGTTGCGCAACCGTTCGCTCAGCTCTGGAGCGCATCCGTCGCCGCGTTGCAGGCCGGCGAGGAGCTCGTCGATCTCATCGAAGTCGGCGGCGACCTCGGCGAGCAGATGCTCCAGATCGACGAACCTCCAGCTCAAGGCATCGCTCGGAACCACGGCCTCGAGGGCTCGGCGTCCGCCTGGTTGCTCCTCCGGCTCGAACGCACTCTCCACCAGATCGTCGTCGCCCGCCTCGATCTCGAAGACAGACTGGAGGAATGCGGCAAACTGCTCTGGCGACGCTTCGAACACGGACTCGGGGATCACGGCGAACACTCTGGTTGCCGGCGGGTGACCGGCCTCGTCGCGGCGCATGAGACGCTCGAGGTCCGCCTCGAGCTCGTCAGCCGGAGCGTGTTGGTCCGCCCCGGGCTCGCCGTCGAAGGTCGATGGGTCGTGGTCCTTCATATCGAATGCCCAGTGTACCGTGGGCGGGGCGGGACTGGACGCAGGGTATCGACGGTCGTGCTCATGCTTCCGTACACTGGAGGAGCGATGAGCGAGCTGTGGCGTGATCCAGATCTGGACGAGATGATCCGCGACCTGAACCGGACCTCCGCCGGTCAGCCGCCCGTGGAGGGGTCTGAGGAGGAGGGCGAGCTGGTGCACACGCTCCAGGAGCCGCCTGAGGACAGCCTCGCGTGGCAGCCCCCGTCTCAGGCGTCCGCGGATGCTCTGGCCGCGCTCGTCGATGCGGCTTCGCTGCAGGGCGCCAGCGATCTCCTTCTGGTTCCCGGTGCGGCGCCGACGGTGCGGGTTCACGGTCGGATCGTGCCGATGGCAGAGCCGACGCTCGACGGCGAGGACGTCTGGGAGCTCGTGGCGCCGGTGCTGCGACGGCGGGACCGTCGCCGGCTCGAGGAGAGCGGCTCTGTCGACGTGGCGACGCGCCTTCTGGGAACGAGCCCACTCCGGGTCCGGATCAACGTCCACCGGCAGCAGGGTCGGCCTGCGGCGGCGGTCCGGATCCTGCCGACGCGAGTTCCGAGCCTCGAGGACCTCGGCCTCCCCCCGGCGGTCGGCGAGATGGTCGACGTGGGTCGCGGACTGATCCTGGTGTGCGGTCCCACCGGCTCCGGTAAATCGTCGACGCTCGCTGCACTGGTGGACCGCATCAACCGGGCGCGCGCGTGTCACATCGTCACGCTCGAGGATCCAATCGAGTTCGCGCACGCCCACCGCGCCGGAGTGGTCGAGCAGGTGGAGGTGGGCACCGATGCCCCCTCGTTCGCCACGGCGCTGCGGGCAGCCCTGCGACAAGACCCCGATGTGCTGCTGGTGGGGGAGATGCGCGACCTGGAGACCATGAGCACCGCCCTGACTGCGGCGGAGACCGGCCATCTGGTCCTTGCCTCCCTGCATACCAACGATGCGGTGCAGACGGTGCACCGCATCGTCGACGTGTTTCCCGCAGGCCAGCAGGAGCAGGTCCGTCACCAGCTCTCGCTGGCGTTGACGGCCATCGTGTGCCAGCAGCTCATCCCGCGGGCCGACGGCTCCGGACGGGTCGTGGCGGTCGAGGTGCTGTCAGCCACCGATGCGGCGCGAAACCACATCCGTAGGGGCGCCACCGAGCAGCTGTACAACGAGATGCTGCCAGGCCAGAGGCTCGGGATGGTATGCATGGAGGTGTCGCTCGCGCGCCTGGTGCGAGCGGGTGTGATCTCCAAGACCGAGGCGCTCATCAGAACCCACCGTCCCGGCGAGCTGGAGCGCGCCCTCGGCGGCTCGAGCTGATCCCGTCGCCGGCTCCCCGCGAGCATGCCACGACTTTTCGAGCGTCCTCTCAGCTACGCCGCCGCGTCAGGTGTCATGCCAGTCGGCGGGTCGGAAGCCGGGGACTTGAGGGAACGTCGCTGACACGGTACCGTCGGTCGACTGCTGGAGGGCCAGATGAGCAGTGTTGGAGTCCTCGGTTTACTGGCGTTGCTCGGTATCGCGTGGGCGATGTCGTATCACCGGTCGCGTGTCCGGCTGCGGACGGTTGTCTGGGGGCTGGGGCTGCAGCTGCTGTTTGCGGTGATCATCCTCCGCGAAGGCCAGCTCAGCTACCTCGGCATGGCCGTGCTGGGAGCGCTGGTCGTGACCTACCTCGTTCTCGAGGGACACCGCCCCGATGGAGCGCTGGTGTGGGCGCAGCTTTTCGGCGTGGTGGCGGTGGGCAGTGGCGTGTGCTGGCTCATCGGGTGGTGGCGGCCGGGGGTCATCGTTCCGCTGCTGCTGCTGCTCGTCGTCGCCATGCTGGTCAACGCCCGGTTCGACCTGATCGGTGGCGCCCGGAAGTGGCTCGGTGTGGCGTTCGTGATGCTCGGCGTGACCTGGTTCCCTGCCAACGGTGTCACCGGCGAGACGGTGTTCGAGGAGCTGTCGGTCAAGGTCGCGGCGTTTCTGAGCCTGTCGGACTACGGCGCCAGGTTCCTGTTCGGTAACCTTGCCGACGCAGAGCACTTCTTTCCGGGTCCGGACGCCGGGTGGCCCGGGTTCGGAATGCAGTTCGCGTTCAAGGTGCTGCCGACAATCATTTTCTTCGGTGGGTTCATGGGTGTTCTCTACCACCTCGGGGTGATGCAGCGGGTGATCGAGGCGTTGAGCCGGTTCATGCGCTGGACCATCGGAACCTCCGGTGCGGAGACCCTGTCGTGCACGTCGAACATCTTCGTCGGACAGACCGAGGCGCCGCTGCTGATCAAGCCGTTCCTCGATGGCATGACGCGATCCGAGCTGTTGACGATCATGGTCGGTGGGTTCGCCACCATCGCTGGGGGCGTCCTTGCCGGCTACATCGCCATGGGCATCCCGGCCGGCCACCTGATCGCCGCGAGCGTCATGTCCGCTCCGGCGGCGCTGGTGATCGGTAAGGTGATATTCCCGGAGACCGAGTGCTCTGCGACCGCCGGCGAGGTCAAGCTGCCGCCGATCGAGACCGGAGGCAACGTTGTGGAGGCCGCGACCAATGGGATCACCGACGGCTTCAAGCTCGCACTGAACGTGGGCGCCATGCTCATCGGTTTCATCGCGCTGATCGCGGTGATCGATGTGCTGCTCAACTGGATCGATTCGATCATCGACGGGGCGTGGCTGGCGGGTGAGTACGTGCGCTACGGCGCCGGTGGGATGTCGCCTGTGGTTGGCGAGTATCTCGGTGTGTTTCCCGGATCGCTGCAGACCTTGTTCGGCACGGTGCTGCGCCCGCTCGCGTGGCTCATGGGCGTACCGTGGGCCGACGCCTCGGCGGTGGGGAACCTGCTCGGGATCAAGCTGTCGCTGAACGAGTTCGTGGCCTACGGTGTGCTCACCGAGTACGTCGCCGAGGAGGCGATCTCGGAGCGGTCGCTGGTGATCGCCACCTACGCCCTGTGTGGTTTCGCGAACTTCTCGTCGATCGGCATCCAGATCGGCGGGATCTCCGCCGTGGCGCCCGGCCGCAAGAAGGACCTGGCCAAGCTCGGTCTGCGCGCGATGTTCGGTGGCGCCATCGCCTCATGGCTGACCGCCACCGTCGCCGGGCTGATGATCGTTGGCTGATGGAGAGACAGTGACGACTTCCGCAGACGACACCGAGCGCCGGTTACTGGTCGACAGGGTGCCTCAAGGCGGGACCACCGATCCTGACGAGATTCTCGACCTGTTTCTTGGGTGGGTTGCCGACCTGGGGTTCGAGCTGTACGCGGCCCAGGAGGAGGCGCTGCTCGAGGTAATGGCGGGTCGACACGTGATTCTGCAAACACCGACGGGTTCTGGCAAGTCACTGGTTGCCATGGGGATGCAGTTCAAAGGTCTGTGCGAGGGGCGGCGCTCGTACTACACCTCGCCGATCAAGGCGCTGGCCTCGGAGAAGTTCTTCGCGCTCTGCCACGATCTCGGCGCCGAGTCGGTGGGGATGCTCACGGGCGACGCCTCGATCAACCACGAGGCACTGGTGGTGTGCTGTACGGCCGAGGTCCTGTCGAACATGGCGCTGCGCCAGGGCGAGGGTGTCGACGCACCCTACGTCGTGATGGACGAGTTCCACTACTACGGGGACCGGGATCGCGGTGTCGCGTGGCAGGTGCCGCTGATCACCCTGCCATCGACGCAGTTCCTGCTGATGTCGGCGACGCTCGGAGATACATCGAGGATCGAGCGTCATCTCGCCGAGCAGACCGGCTCGGAGGTGGCGGTGGTGCTGTCCGACGAGCGGCCGGTGCCGCTGGACTTCGCGTACCGGGAGACGCCGATCCACGAGACGGTCCAGGATCTGCTCGACGAAGGGCGGTCACCGATCTACATCGTGAGCTTCACACAGCGGGAGTGTGCGGAGCTGGCGCAGGCACTGACCAGTCTCAAGCTGGTGGACGGGGACGCCAAGAAGCGGATTGGCGAGGCACTGTCGGGCGGCCCGTTCGATACGCCCTACGGCCGCGAGATCCGACGGTTTCTCAGCTTCGGCGTGGGCGTGCACCATGCAGGGTTGCTGCCGAAGTACCGGCTGCTGGTGGAGCAGCTTGCGCAGCGAGGCCTGCTGCAGGTGATCTGTGGCACCGACACCCTCGGCGTCGGTGTCAACATTCCGATCCGTACGGTGCTGTTCTCCAAGCTGGCCAAGTACGACGGCCGCAAGACCTCGATCCTCAAGGTGCGGGACTTCCAGCAGATTGCCGGCCGCGCCGGGCGCAAGGGGTTCGATACCGCCGGGAGCGTCGTGGCGCAGGCGCCCGAGCACGTGATCGAGGCGAAGCTTGCAGAACGCAAGGCAGATGCGAGCTCGTCGAAGAAGGCGAAGAAGGCCAAGAAGAAGCCGCCCCCCGGGACACCCAGCTGGACGGAGGAGACGTTCCGTCGGCTCGTGGAGAGTCCGCCTGAGATGCTCCGCTCGCGGTTCAAGATCACCCACGGAATGATCCTCGATCTCGTCCAACGCGATGCGGAGCTCGATGACCCGGAGGCGCGCAACTTCGACTCGTTGCGCGAGCTGATCTCGCGAAGCCACGAGACCGAGGCCGTGCAGGAGCGGCTCGTGTCACAGGCAGCGGTGATGGTGCGAGCGCTCCATCGGGCCGGAATCCTGACGCTGCAACGGGACGTGTCTGGCTCTCACCTGTGGGTGGTGGTCAACGAGAACCTCCAGTGGGACTTCTCGCTGTATGAGAGCCTGTCGTTGTACCTGGTGGAGACGTTGGCGCTGCTCGATACCTCGAGCCCCGAGTACGCGCTCGACGTGCTCAGCCTGGTGGAGTCGGTGCTCGAGGACCCGTTCCTGATCCTGCGCCGGCAGGAGGACCGGATCAAGACCGAGCTGCTGGCCGAGCTCAAGGCCGAGGGCGCCACCTACGAGGAGCGGGTGGCTCGACTGGACGAGGTGACGTATCCGAAGCCGAATGCGGAGCTCATCTATGGCACCTTCGACCGGTTCCGCGCAGCGCACCCGTGGGTCGGGGGCAACGACATCAAGCCGAAGGGGATCGGCCGCGAGCTGTACGTCGAGTACATGGCGTTCCACGACTTCATCAAGCGGTACGGTCTGCAGCGGACCGAGGGTGTCCTGCTGCGTTACCTCTCACAGCTGTACAAGCATCTCGTGCAGAGTGTGCCCCGCTGGGCCCGTACCGAGGAGGTTTACGATCTCCAGGGGTTCTTCCGCACCATGCTGCAGCGGGTGGACACCAGCCTGCTCGACGAGTGGGAACGGATGCGGCACCCGGAGTGGCAGCTGGAGGCTGGCGAGGCGGAGCAGACGGCGGCGGAGGCTCGGCTCGAGGAGCTTCTCCAGGACCCGACCGCCCTCCACGCCCGGGTCCGTTCCGAGCTCCTGCTTCTGGTGCGTGCGTTGGCCGAGAAGGAGTGGGAGGAAGCGGCTGCCTCTGTGCGAAGCGATCCTGTCGATCCCGAGGGGCCATGGACGGCAGAGCGGCTCGCCGCTGCAATGGCGCCGTTCTTCGCCGAGCATGAGGAGCTGGTGTTCAGCCATGAGGCACGACGCAAGCGGTTCACTCAGCTGACGACCTCCGGCCCGAGGCAGTGGAAGGTCGTGCAGGTGCTTGTCGATCCCGAAGGGGACAACCTGTGGCACCTGGCGGGGCGGGTGGATCTGCGCGATCCCGCGGCAGTGGATGGTCCGCTGGTGATTCTGGAGCGGATCGGCATGTGACGTGGCAGTGGCGGTCTGCTACAGTATGTCAGGGGAATGTCAAAGGCCGTCCGTTTTCGTGAGATGGACTTACACTTGTAGCTGGAGACCGCTCGTTTTATGAACGCCAAGGAGATGTACGAGCTGGCCATGGCCTCGGGCACCTCGCTCGACCTCGAGGCGACGTGCTCCCGTTTTCTCGAGACCTTGGTGCGTATCAAGGGGCTGGCCCACGCATCGATCTGGCTCCAGCACCGCGTTCTCGTTGGTGATGGAGCGTACGGCGAGAATGTCGAGTCGAAGGCGGTGCGGCTGCTGGAGGCTCCGACCGGCCTTGCCCCCAAGCAGAGTGTAAGCGTGCCGCTGGACGCACCGTTGCTCCAGTCTCTCAAGGATCTTCCGTTTCTCAGCCTGGGCATTCCCGACAAGAGGCTGGCGGGGGTGCTCGACGGGGATGTCGTGCGCAGTGGCAAGGCGGCGGTGCTCCGCCTCGGTGACCTCGGTTTCCTGCTGATCGCAGCATCCCGCCGGTTCTCGTTCTCCCGCTCCGAGCTGGAGACGCTCGCCGAGCCGGTGGCGAAGTTCGTCGGATCGCTGGGGGGGTGCGTCGCCCACCAGACCCTGAACCGCGAGGTGGCGTTGCGCAAGCGGCTCGACTCCGAGCTGCGCCACCGCGAGGAGCGGTTCCGGGCCCTGATCGAGAACGCCATCGACCTGATCCTGGTGTTGGACTATGCGGGCACGGTCAAGTTCGCGAGCCCGTCGGTCGAGCCTGTCCTGGGGCTCAAGCCCGCGGCACTCATGGGGAGCAGCGTCTTCGGAATGGTCCATTCCGAGGATGTCGCCGCCCTGATGTCTGCTGTGAAGAACGAGCTGCAACGGTCTGGCATCGGTCCCTCGCTCGATCTGCGGATGCGGTCGGCGTCGGGTGAGTGGCGGACGTTCGCCGTGCGCACCAACAGCCTGCTGTCGGCGCCTTCGGTGGCCGGAATCATCATGAACTGCCACGACATCACGGAGCTCCGGCAGCTGACGATCGAGCTCGATCAGGCCCGGGAGGAGGCGTTGGCCTCGTCGCGCGCCCGCGGCGAGTTCCTCGCCAATATGAGTCACGAGATCCGCACGCCGATGAACGGGATCCTCGGCATGGCCAGCCTGCTGCTCGACACCAGGCTGACGCAGGAGCAGCGCGAGTACGTGGAGACCATGCGGACCTCGGGGACCGTGCTGCTGTCGGTCGTCAACGATGTGCTCGACTTCTCCAAGATCGAGTCCGGACGGATCGAGCTCGAGTCCGAACCGTTCGAGCTTCGGCAGTGTGTCGAGGACGCGGTGGACATGTCGGCGCCCGCGGCGATCGAGAAGGGGCTCGATCTGGCGTACTGGCTGAGCCCATCGGTGCCGGAGGTCGTGGTCGGCGATCTCGTACGCGTGCGTCAGATCTTGATCAATCTGCTGTCCAACTCGGTCAAGTTCACGAGCAAGGGCGAGGTGCTGGTGACGGTCGATGCCGGAGAGGCCAGCGACGGCCGGTGCCAGCTCCGGATCACGGTGCGGGACACCGGTGTCGGCATGACCGAGGAGAGTCAGCAGCTCCTGTTCCAACCGTTCACGCAGGCCGACCCGTCCACGACCCGGCGGTTCGGTGGCACCGGGCTCGGCTTGACGATCTGCAAGCGTTTGAGCGAGGCGATGGGCGGAGAGATCTGGGTGCAGAGCGTTCTCGGTGGCGGCTCGACGTTCCACGTCACACTGGTCGTCGACTGGGCTGAGGGCGAGACCTCTCAGGAGGAGCCTCCGATCGAATCCCTGGCTGGCTGTACCGTCCTGCTGGTGGACCGGAACCCCTCGGTGGTCGAGGGCATGGTCCGCCTGGTGGAGCCGTGGGGTATGACCGCGCGGGTCGCAGACTGCGCCGAAGCGGCGCTCGAGGCCGCCATGCAGGACCCGGTACCCGCCGTTGCAGTCGTCGGTCTGGAGCCGTGCGACGAGCTGGTCGGGGAGCTGGCCGAGATGGGAGTGCCTTCGGTTGTGGCGAGCCCTCTGGGCCGGGCCCACGGGAGCCACCCGGTGGTTGTGAGCAAGCCGGTCCGTGCTGCCAAGCTGGTGTCGGCGCTGCAGGAGATCACGGGCGAGACGACCGCTGAGGACGCGGCCGAGGCCGAGCCGCACGAGGACCATCTCGCGCCGCTGCCATCCCTGAAGATCTTGCTGGCGGAGGACAACCCGGTGAACCGCAAGCTGGCGGTGCTGATGCTCGAGCGGCTCGGCTACATGCCGGACGTTGCGGCGAACGGGCTCGAGGCCATCGAGGCGGTGGAGCGCGAGATCTACGACGTCGTGCTCATGGACGGTCAGATGCCGGAGCTGGATGGGTTCGAGGCCACGCGAAGGATCCGTGCCTTGAAGCTCGATCAACAGCCGAGAATCGTGGCCTTGACGGCGCACGCGATGCACGGCGATCGCGAGCGATGTCTGGACGCCGGAATGGACGAGTACCTGGCCAAGCCGATCCAGCTGGATCAGCTACGGCGGGTGCTGCGAGGCGCCGCAGAAGCCCTGGGCGCCTGGGACGACTCGGAGGAGCAGGTGCTCGATCCCCACCGGCTGGAGGTGCTGGCGGGGATCGGCCAGGCCGGCTTCCTGGACAAGCTGGTCGACATCTTCCTGACCTCGGCGACCTCCGAGCTGGATACCATCGCGGCGGCGTTGGATGCTGGCGACCTCGACGTGGTCAGCGCCTCGGCGCACAGCTTCAAGGGCAGCGCCCTCAACCTCGGCGTGCCCAGGATTACCCAGGCGTGTCGCCGGCTCGAGGAGCTGGCGATCGAGGGAGATCTCAAGCAGGCGCGGCAGATCTACGAGGACCTGGTGGCACGGGTGGAGGAGGCGCGTCCGGCGCTCCAGGCACACATCGAGAACGGTAACGCCGAGCAGCCGTCGGTTCCCCCCAGCTGAAGGGCCTGTGCCGCGCCGGTGCTCCCCATCAGCTTCGCAGAAGCGACAGCGCTTCGGAGCATTCCTGGCTCCGGACCCGGCTGCGTTGGATGGCTGGTGAAGCAACGGCGGGAGAGCCTCGACCACCGCCCACGTCGTCATCTCGACCGTCTCGACCGAGCTTTCGTGTCCACCGGTTCTCCG
>CAZEJK010000062.1:11627-24128 GCA_964512045.1 uncultured Thermoanaerobaculia bacterium | reverse complement strand
CGAGAGGCGATCCAGAGCGACCCGGGTGCGCCCTTCACCGGTCAGAAGCCTCCCTCTGAGTGGGCGCTCTCGCAGCTTGTCGCCGGTGCCGCACGCTACACCGACTCCCTGCTCGTGCGTCTGCTCGCAGAGGCGGGCGAGGTGGAGGCCGCGAGCCGTGGCACAGGGGCGAACGACCGCCTGACGGCGTGGTGTGCGCGCCTCACCACTGACAGCTCGGTGTAGCGATCACACGTCCCGTCGCTCAGAGGAGATCGTCCCGACCCAGCTCGCTCAGCCGCGCGACGAGCTCCTTGATCCGCTGCGCCTCGCCGAGGGGGGCCACCAGCACCGCCTCGCCGCTGGCGACCACCACCATCTCCTCCAGGCCAACCGCTGCGACTGTCGGTCCGTCCGACACCAGGACGGAGCGACGGCAGTCGAGGTCGACCACATCTCCGAGCCGAACGGTGCTCGCAGCATCCACCGGAAGGACCTCGCGGAGAGCGGGCCAGGAGCCGACATCGGACCACTGGAAGCTGACCGGGACGGTCCACCGCGTACGTGCGCCCTCCATGATGCCGAAGTCGACGGACGTGCGGGGCAGCTCGGCGTACAGGCGCCGTGCCGCACTCTCCTTCCCCTCGACAGGCGTCGACACGAGCGCCCGGATTCCTTCACGGAGACGCGGCAGCTGGAGGTCCACCTCGGCCAGTAGGTCGCTCGCTCGCCATGCGAACATCCCGGAGTTCCACAGATACTCGCCCGAGGCGACGTAGCGCATCGCTGTCTGGAGATCAGGCTTCTCGACGAAGGCCTCCAGCTGGTGCACGCTCAAGCCGTGCGCTGCGCGGACCACCTCTGCCCCCAGTCGGAGGTAGCCGAAGCCCGTCTCTGGCCCACTTGGTCGCACGCCGAACGTCAGGAGCCCTCCGTGCTCGAGGACGTGACAGGCGCCGGCGTCGAGCGCCTCGCGAAGTGCGACTCCGTCGGGGATCACGTGATCCGCGGGCACGACCACGCAGACGCCCTCGCTGTCCCGGCGCACGATCTCCTCACACGCCCATGTCACGCATGCAGCGGTGTCCCGTCCCACGGGCTCGCCGAGGATCTGCTCTGGCGGCACCTGACCACAGGCGCTGCGGACCAGCTTGACGTGCTGCTCGTTGGTCACGATCCACGTCTGGGCAGGAGGCACGAGCGGCTCGAGGCGTCGTGCAGTCGCCGCGAGTAATGACTCCCCAGTCTCTCCGAGGGAAAGGAACTGCTTCGGTCGGTCCTTGCGTGACAGCGGCCAGAATCGGGTTCCGGAGCCTCCCGCCATGATCACTGCGTGGAGCATAGAGACGTCCTTTCCGGCGTTCGTTAGTCGTCCAGCCCTGTAACGGCCAGCAGGGCGTCCAAGGTAGCGATCGACGTCGGCTGTGAAGACTGCTGCCGGTGGCCACGCTGAAGCCAGACAGCGCGGACGCCAGCGTTGCGGGCGCCAATGACGTCGTCAGCGTACGAGTCGCCGACGTGAAGGAGCTCACCTGGCGCCACGCGTAACGCCCGTACAGTGGCGTCGAATGGCCCTGCAGCCGGCTTCTCGGCACCGACGAGGTGCGACACAGTGATCACCTCGAACCACCGGGACAGCCCGAGGCGCTCGAGCAGCCCAGGGAGCCGGTCGTCCCAGTTGGAGGTCACTCCGAGCCGTAACCCGGCGTGATGGAGGGTCGCCAACGTCGGCCGCACGTCCGCGAAGACGTGCCACGAGTCGGGTCTGGCAAACTCCTCGAGCAACCGGTCGAGGAGCATGTCGATATCCACGTTGCGCTCCAACGCCAGCCGGGAGACCACCCCGTAAACGATCCTCCGCCAGAACGGGCGAACGCCGCCGCCAACCCGATACCGGTCCTGACCTTCGCTGACATCTTGGTTGGCGCGCTGCCACGCGGTCCGAAATGCGTCCTCGACGGTCGACGTCTCGACCGCGATACCACGCTCTGCCAACACTCTGGCATAGACCGCTCCCGGTGACGGATCCGCCCGGAGCAACGTGTTGCCAACATCGAATGAGACGGCGCGTACAGGCATGGAGCGGCTACCAGCCGGGCCGTCTACCGGATCAGCTTGAACTGGCGTTCCCAGCGCGTCTTGGCAAAGAAGTTGACCACGACATCGCCGAGCTGTCGGAGCCGGTGCCAGACTCCACGCCACTCCCAGTCGTTCCGCTCGGCCTCGTACGACCAGTAGATGAGCACCGCGCGTCCCTTGACGTAGTGCAGCGGAACGGGCCCCCAGAACCTCGAGTCCAGGCTCCGGTCCCGGTTATCCCCGAGACAGAACACGTGCCCGTCGGGCACTGTGTACGGACCGAAGTTATCACGCATCCTCAGCGATGCAGGAACCAACGGGCTGCTGCGATAGACCTGCGGGTCCTTGTGGACGACATACGGCTCCTGCTCGCGCTCGCCGTTGACGTACAGCTCCTTGTTACGAATGTGGACGGTATCCCCTGCTACTGCAACGCAGCGTTTGATGAAGTCGCGGCGTGGGTTTTCGGGAAACTTGAACACCACGACGTCGCCCCTCTGCACCTGCCGGTACGGTAGCAACGAGTGGAGTGGGGTCTGCCAATGCTGGGCGAACAGGAACTTGTTCACCACCAGGTGGTCGCCCACCAGGAGGTTATCCTCCATCGAGCCGGACGGAATCTTGAAGTTCTCGAACACGAACGTGCGCGCGAACAGAGCGAGGATCACCGCCACCAGGATCGCCTCGTAGTACTCTCGGGTTACGGTCTTCTTCATCGAGCCCCCACGGACCGTGCCGCGCGGATCATACCACGCGCTGCTGTAGCTGCCGACGCATCCCTGGCGGCTGCCACACGGTGCGCGGAGCTGCATCGATACGTCCCGGGTCTGCAAGCTGTCCCGAGCGCGCCGCCAACGCCCCTGCCCACGCCACCATCGCGCCGTTGTCCGCTGTGAAGGTGAGCTGGGGGAGCAGCAGCTCGAGGCCCGCCGCAGCACACAGGTCGGTGAGCCGGGCGCGGAGGTGCGAGTTGGCGGCCACTCCACCAGAAACGGATACCGCGGCAGGCCGCGTCGTCTCCACGAGCTCCGCGAACGGTGCCAACAGCTGCTCTACAACAGCAGCCTGGTAGGAGGCGAGCAGATCGCACACCTCGGCACTGACGTTGCTCTCGTCGGACACCGCGAGCGACCGGCGGCGGAGCTCGCGAACGGCAGCGGACTTCAGTCCGGAGAACGACAGATCTGCGCTGCCGGTGCTCGGCTTCGGAAAACGGATCGCGTCACGATCGCCACGCTGCGCGATCCGATCAACTGCGGCCCCTCCGGGGTACGGGAGACCGAGTGCTCGAGCAACCTTGTCCAGCGCTTCGCCGGCCGCGTCGTCGCGAGTCCGCGCCAGGCGCGTCGTCGCCTCCGAGCTCACGCGGTACCACGCCGAGTGTCCTCCCGAAGCCACCAGTGCGAGCGTCGGCTCCGGGCTCTCACGCGCAGGACTGCCGTTCGACAAGAGCAGCGGAGAGACCAGGTGTCCTGCCAGGTGGTCCACGCCAACCAGCGGGAGGCCGCGCGCGTAGCTATAGGCTGCGGCAAAACGTACCCCAACGAGGAGTGCGCCGACCAGACCCGGATGGGTGGTGACCGCGACGGCATCGATCGGGCCATGACACTCGCGCTCTGCGTCCTCGACCAACAACGGCAACGCACGCAGGTGCTCGCGGGACGCGACCTCCGGGACCACACCGCCCCAACGTGCGTGCAGCGATGCCTGGGAAGCGACCAGGTGCACCTCCACCCGGCCGTCGGCGCTGACCACTCCGACCGCGGTCTCGTCGCACGAGGTCTCGATACCGACAACGCGACCACGACCGTCGAACGGCGAACGGGGCGCAGCCGCCGCCGCGCCCCGTGTGCTCCCAGGAGAGCTGCCCGCTGGTGGGCTCACCGGATGGTGGCGGATACCGGTACAGTCAGCACCGGCCGCTCTGGATCGTCGGTGGTGATCGACAGCGTACCCTCCTGGGCGCCAGGCTCCGCATCACCGTTCACGGTAACGGTGATCTGGTACCGCTTGCCGTCCTGGATGGAGTACATCGCCGCCTCGAACGCAGGGTTGTCCACATCCACGGCGGTGACCTGCATCGGTCGATCGGCACGGTTGTTGACCACGATGATGTTCCGACCGGGTTTGACCTTCGCCTCTACCGAGCCGAACCGGACCTCCGACGGCGTCACGTGGATCAGTGCGCGCACGACACCGAACAGCTTGACCTCGATCGACTTCGCTTCGGAGCTGTCAGTCTCGATCTTCAGGGTCGCGTTCAAAGGTCCAACCGGAGCGGACTCCTTCAAAGAAACACGTACCTCGTACTGGTCGTCGGCCTTGCCGTCCACACGTTCGTCCTTTGCCAGCTTGCGAACGGAGGTCTCGAGGTACGGCACACTCGGGGTGACACCGGTGACCTCGAAGTCCTCAAGGCGGGACGACACCACCACGAGCCTCTCCGTTGCCGGCTCCCCCTGGATTGCGTTGAGGCGGATCAGCGGCCGCGGGAGCACCTCCACGATCGGTTGCACGTCAGCCTTCATCACCAGGGTCATGGTCGTGGTCTCTGGGTCGTTCGTCAGCACCAAGATCGACTTCGAGATCGGACCGTTGAACCGGGCGGTGTCCAGCTTCGCGCGGATCGCTCCGGTCTCGCCGGGCGCGATCTCCTTGTCGTAGTCGGCAACGGTACACCCGCATGTCGGTCGTACGTTGCGGATCTCCAGCGTCGCGGAGCCCTCGTTCGTGATCGTGAACGCGGTCTCCACCTGCTCCCCTTGAGCAACGGTCCCGAAGTCCTTCACCATCTCTGGTACGACCATGCGCACGCCCTGTGTGGTCCCCTGAGCATAGACGGGGGAGCTCCCCACCAGCGCCAGGGCAACGGCGACCACGCAGAGCGAAAAAGCAGTCTGTGAACGCATCGAGCTGCCTCCTTGTCTTCTCCACCTCGAGCGGCGACAATCATAGGGCGTTGGAGCTACCCCCGCAACCCTGCTCAGGTGTTGAGAAGCAACAACCGTTCCAACCCCGGGAGACGGATGCGAGCTGCACGGACATCGCCGGAGAACCTCTACTTCCTCCCCGTCGGAGGTACCGCGATGGCGTCTCTCGCGGGGCTCCTGTGGACAGCTGGTCACCGTGTGAGCGGAGTCGATGCGCAGCTCTACCCGCCGATGAGCACCATGCTTGAAGATCTGGGGGTCCCGGTCCGTCTCGGTTGGCAGCCGGCCCGCATTCCAGGCAGACTGGATCGCGTGATCATCGGCAACGCGGTGGGTCGGCAGAACCCCGAGGTGGACGCCGTGCTGCGTAGCGGAGTGCCGTTCATGTCCCAGGCGGAGGCGGTCCGGCACTATCTACTCGGTGATGGTCGCGCGGCAGTCGTTGTGACGGGGACCCACGGCAAGACCACGACGACCGCGCTCCTCGCTTGGACCCTCGAGCAGACGGAGTGTGACCCCACGTGCCTTGTGGGTGGCCTGCTGCGTTGGTCGGGCCGCTCGTTCCGTTGGGGTCACGGCCGCTGGGTGGTGCTCGAAGGCGACGAGTACAACACGGCGTTCTTCGACCGCCGCCCGAAGTTCCATCACTACCGACCACAGGTGCTCGTGCTCGGTCCGGTCGAGTACGACCACGCCGATATCTACCCGGATCTGGATGCCGTTCTGGCAGCGTTTCGCGCCGGAACGGCGCTGGTGCCGAGCGATGGTCTGGTGATCGTCAACGCCACCAGCGATCTGGCGCTGGAGGTGGCAGCCGCAGCCCGGTGTCCGGTGCTGCGGGTCGGCCCGTCCCCGGAGGACGATCTGCGTGTCATTGCGCACACCGGCCCCGAGAACCTCGAGCTGACGTTGGTACGCGACGGCTCCCGATGGCAGATACCATCTGTCCTGGCCGGGGAGCACAACGCCCACAACATCGCCGTGGCGTTCGCCGCCGCCACTGCAATCGGTGTCGAGCCATCGCAGGCGGCAGAGGCGCTGGCGTCGTTTCCCGGTGTCGGCCGGCGTCTGGAGGTGGTCGGCGAGCATGCGGGTGTGCTGGTGGTGGATGACTTCGCACATCATCCGACCGCTCTCGGCGCCACGGTGCGAGCCGCGCGTGCGCGGTGGCCGAGCCGGCGGCTGGTGGTCGCTTATGAGCCGCGATCGTTAACCGCCGGTCGCCGGCTATTTCAGGAAGCCTACGTCCACGCACTGGCCAGTGCGGACGTGGCCGTGATTGCGGAGCCGTATCATCGCGAGCGGATCGCGCCGGCCGACCGTCTCGACAGGGAGCTGCTCGCCAGTCAGCTCCGCGACACGGGCACAACGGTTGTGCTGCCGGCTTCCGGCGTCGACCCGTGGTCCGAGCTGGCGACTGTGCTGCAGCCGGGGGACCTGTTGCTGGTGTGCTCCTCCGGCGACTTCGGAGGGCTGTGCCGCCGGGCGGCCGGCACACTCCCATGAGGCCGCACGTTCGCCTTTCGGCCCTGGTGGCGACCACTGGAGGGCTCGGCGAGCGGCTGCCGGCGCCGGGGACCACCGCCGGGTCACTGCCGGCGGTCATCGTTTGGGCCGCTCTCGCTCTGTGGCTTCCGTGGTTGTGGCTGGTGGGCGTGACGGCGTGCCTGGTGGTGCTCGCGATTGTCGTCGGGATGTGGTCGACGGATGTCGAGATCCGGCACCGACAGCTGTCGGACCCGGGGCCGGTCGTCATCGACGAGGTCGCCGGTCAGTGGCTGACCTGTCTGGTGCCGCTGGTGGTTGGTCTGGTCAGCGCGGAGCCCTCCTCGGTCGCGGTGACGGCGGCCTCCTCGTTCGTACTGTTCCGGGTGTTCGACATCGTCAAGCCCTGGCCGATCGATCGGCTGGAGCGTCTCCCCGGCGCGTGGGGCGTCATGGCCGACGATCTCGCCGCTGGCCTGATCGCAGGGGCTCTTGTCGCGCTGGGAATGCTGCAGCTCGCCGGTTAACGTCTGCAGCGAGCGCCGGAGTCGATGGCGTCGAACGCCGGCGCCTCAGCCCCACGGAGACTCACATGGCCTCCGGATCGTCGCGCAGGATCGGCTCCACCCAGGCGACGATCGATGTCGGACCTTCGAGCTCCAGCCGGCCCTCGGAGCACCGGCGGACGGTGAGGATGTCGTTGCCCAGGGTGCGTGCACGAACGACATCTCCGTCGTGCTGATGCAGCCATACAGCGGCGGCGGCCACGACTCCGGAGCCGCAGGAGAGTGGCTCCTCGCTCAAGCCCCGTTCCCACGATCGCACCAGGACGTCCTCCCCTGCCCCGGTCATCAGGTGGACGTTGCAGCCGTCCGGGCCGAAGACACGGTTCCAGCGCAGGGTCGGCGCCACGGGAACCAGCCGTGCCAACCGCTGCTGCGATGACACCGTCACCACGGCGTGCGGGACCCCCACGGAGACCGTGTGTGCGTGCAGCTCGTCCTCGAACCCGTTCAGACAGAGTGCTCGGTCGACGCGGACGTCGGGCAGCTGCAGGCGCACGCTTCCGTCGCCACCGACGAAGGCAGGGATCTCCCCCCAGCCGGTCTGCACAACCAACGATGCGGGAAGATGGCATATGGCGTGCGCGACGGCCGCGGCGCAGCGCGTGCCGTTGGCGCAGAACGCGGCGGGTGTTCCATCGCCGTTCCAGTAGTGCAGCAGCACACGATCCCCACCCCGCACCTCGATCACGAGCACCCCGTCTGCACCAACTCCGCGTCGGCGGTCGCACAGCCTCTCAACGAGTCCGGGGCTCCGCCCGATGCGGGGGACCAGCTCAGGATCGACGCTCAGCAGGAAGTCGTTGCCAGCGCCCTCCACCTTGAGCAGGCGACCCGTTACGGCGACGGAGAGATCACGGTCGAGCACCGCACATCCTCCGACTCGTTGCCCGCTGCGTCCACCGCCTTGACCACGTACGTCAGCGAGCCCTCGGGCGGCGTTCGGTCGATGAACTCGAGGGTCCGATGGTGATAGCTCAGGTGGACCCAGCGCCGCTCGCCCCGCTGTCGAAAGATCCGGTACAGCTCGGCCGTCGGGCTGGGCTTCCATCGCAGTCGTACCGACCCCCCTTCGGGCAGACAGACCAGATCTTCGGGAGCGCGCGGCGGGTACTCGTCATCATACTCCACCGAGATGGCGCTCCCCGGCAGCCCGACCAGCCGCGCTCCGGGTGACTCGACGCTCCGGAGCCGGTACCACCAGGTGGACTCCTGTTCGGCAGTGGCGTCCGTCCACGAGCCACCGGAGACGGGGGCACTCGTGAGCTGCATCCATGGGCCCTCCTGTGTGGGGGCTCGCTCCACGAGCACCGGATGACGACCGGTCCACGTCAGGACGATCCCCTCTTCGGTAGGCGATGCAGAGAGCTCTTCGGGAGGCGCCGGAGTCTCGGACGGCTCGAGGCGAGCGATGTTGGAAAAGTCGGAGGCGCGGCTCCCACAGCACCATGTTCGCACGGCGTGCCAGAGCACTGATTGGGGGTCTTCGCCGTGCGGCTCGAGGGGGATGCGTACCGACAGCTGATCTCCCTCGGTCGCCGCCACCAGCTCGTCGTCCGCCAACGACAGCAGCACCTCGCCCTCGGACCGCAGGAGCTTCTCGATCAGATCACGGTCGCGTGGCGAGCCCAGCTGAGGCTCTTGGGCCAGCGGCAGCCTCGCCTGCCAGACCTCGATCGACTCCAAAGGAGGCAGGACGCCACCGGCCGTGGTGTGCTGTGGATAGCTCCACGTCAGCACCGCGGCACGACCAACCTGTGTCACAGCGAGATCCGAGGTCCGTGCCGGACGCTGGATGACCGGGGGCTGCGGCGGGCCTTTGCGACCACAACCCATCAGTGTCAGCGCGACCACCATCATCAGCCCGATGGCGGCGCCGGCAGATGCGCGGTGCCCGTGCGTGGCAAGATACTTCACGTGTGCCTCTCGTACGTTAGCAACTCAAAGCTCCGTATCTTCCAACGCGGGCGCGGGATCGGCGCCATCGGAGGATTACTTTGGTTGCGGCCCGCGGCCGCGTTACAGGATATAGCGTGCCAGATCGTGATCGCCGGCCAGGTGCGCGAGCCGCTCCGTGACCAGCTCCTCGGTGACATGGTACACCTCGCCGGCGCGATCCGGCGCGTCGAACGAGATGTCCTCCAGGAGTCGTTCCATGACCGTATGCAGCCTGCGCGCTCCGATGTTCTCTGCCGAGGAGTTGATTGCTGCGGCCGTCTCCGCGATCCGCTCGACGGCTCCGTCGGCAAAGACGAGCTCGATCTGCTCGGTGGCGAGCAGCTCCGTGTACTGGCGAACCAGCGAGTTCTCTGGCTCGCGAAGGATTCGAGCGAAGTCCTCGCTGCTGAGCGCCGTCAGCTCGACGCGGATCGGGAACCGGCCCTGCATCTCCGGGATCAGATCCGCCGGTCGCGCCACGTGGAACGCACCCGCGGCGATGAACAGCACGTGGTCGGTCGTGACGGTGCCGTACCGGGTGTTCACCGTGGTTCCCTCGACGATCGGCAGCAGATCCCGCTGGACGCCCTCCCGGGACACGTCGGGCCCTCGGCCATCGTCCGAGCGCGAGGCGACCTTGTCGATCTCATCGAGGAACACGATCCCGGCCTCCTCCACCCGGCGGAGCGCTTCGGTCTCCACCTGCGAGCTGTCGATCAGACGCTCCTCCTCCTCGTCGAGCAGCACGCGCCGCGCATCGGCCACGCGCAGCCGCTTGGTCGAGCGTCGGCCGCCACCCATGAGGCCGGAGAACATATCCTTGAAGTTCACACCCATCGACTCCATCCCCTGCGGGGTGAACAGCTCGAGGGTCGGCATCTTCTGCTCCGCGACCTCCACCTCGACCTCCTGCTCATCCAGCGCGCCTTCGCGCAGCAACCGCTTGACCGACCGGCGGCGCTCCTCCCAGGTGGACGGGTCGCCGCTCGCTTCGGGTACGAGCAGATCGAGCAGACGGTCCTCGGTGGCGCGTTCCGCACGGACTCGCACCTCCGCCGCTCGCTCGCTGCGGACCAGCTGGACGCTCGCCTCGACCAGGTCGCGTACGATCGACTCCACGTCGCGTCCGACGTAGCCAACCTCGGTGAACTTCGACGCCTCCACCTTTAAAAAAGGCGACCCCGTCAGCCGGGCGAGCCGACGAGCGATCTCGGTCTTGCCCACGCCGGTCGGCCCGATCATGATGATGTTCTTCGGCACGACCTCGTCGCGCAGCTCGGGACCGAGCTGCTGCCGACGCCAGCGGTTGCGGAGCGCCACGGCCACCGCCCGCTTGGCATCGGTCTGACCGATGATGTAGCGGTCAAGCTCGGCGACGA
This sequence comes from uncultured Thermoanaerobaculia bacterium, assembly GCA_964512045.1. GTDB lineage: Bacteria > Acidobacteriota > Thermoanaerobaculia > Thermoanaerobaculales > Sulfomarinibacteraceae > CAZEJK01. The sequence continues at coordinate 13,775 of CAZEJK010000062.1, read as the reverse complement.
TCTCGCGCGGTGTCAGATGATCCATCTTCATGGCGCCAGCACCTCCACGGTGGTCTGATCGTTGGTGTAGATGTCGATCTCGGCGGCGACGGCCAGCGCCTCGCGGACGATCTCTTCAGCGTCCATCTCGGTGTGGCGGACCAGGATGCGAGCCGCGGCGAGTGCAGCAACTGAGCCAGAGCCCACAGCGAGCACTTCGTCGTCCGGCGCGACAACCTCGCCGGTGCCCGAGACGAGCAGGGTTGTCGAGCGGTCCGCGGTCACCAGCATCGCTTCCAGGTGGCGGAGTGCGCGGTCGGTCCGCCACTCGCGGGCGAGCTCCACAGCGGCGCGCTCGAGGTTGCCTCCGTACGTCTCCAGCTTGCCTTCAAAGCGCGTGAACAGTGCCAGGGCGTCGGCCACAGACCCGGCAAAGCCTGCAACCACCCGTCCTCCGGCGAGCATGCGCACCTTGCTCGCGTGGTGCTTGAGGACGGTACTTCCGAGGGTGACCTGTCCGTCACAGCCCAGCGCGACCGCGCCGAACCGTCGGACTGCGACCACCGTTGTGTGGTGCCATCGAGGGGTTTCCATACGCGCCTCCGGCGGGGATTGTGGCCTACCGGCCAGGACTTCTCAAGGGACGGTGACGGGTCCTGACCGCTGCGAAGGCGGCCGGGATCACGTCGAGTTCAGCTTCTCCAGCTTCGCAATCGATGGTACCAGGGTCTTCTTCCCCGCCGACGGGAAGTACACCACCAGCTTGAGCTGCGGTCCCCGGCCGCGACACGCGAGCACACTGCCCGTCCCGAAACGGCTGTGTCGGACCTGGTCGCCCGGTCGCCATCCGGTTCCCGACGCGTCCACGGCAGTGGGCGCGATCGCCTTTCGTGGTCGTCGAGGCGACGGGGACGATGCGGGAGATGTCATGGCGTCCGGGCTGGCCTCGACCTGCGGTACCGGAGGCCGGGACCAGGATGCACCAGGGGTCTCGTCGATGACGTGGTGACGGGGCAGCTCATCGAAGAACCGCGACAGCTGACAGCTCTTTCGGCGACCGTAGAGAAACCGCTGCCGGGCGGCGGTCAGCGCGAGCGTGGTGCGTGCACGGGTCATCCCCACGTAGGCCAGCCGCCGCTCCTCCTCGACACCGGCCTCGTCGTCGGCGTTCGCGTGCGGCAGCAGGGCCTCCTCGAGCCCGACGAGGAAGACCGTGTCGAACTCCAGCCCTTTGGCAGCGTGCAGCGTCATCAAGTTGACCGCGTCGGCGCCGGTGGGCTCGTCGCTGTCCGAAAGCAGTGCCACGCCATCGAGATGTGTCGCCAGGTCGATGCCCCCGGCCTCTGCTTGAGCCACCGATGCCACCAGCTGGTCGAGGTTCTCGCGACGCGCCACGTCCTCCGGTGACCGGCTGCTGTACAGGTCGGCCAGCCCGGTTGTGGCAATCGTCCGTTCCACCAGCTCGGCAGCGGAGCAGCTGTTGGCTGCGTCGGCAAGCTCGTCCAGGGTGGCGAAGAAGCGTCTCAAGGCGGTCGAGGCCCGCGCAGGAAGCTCCTCGGGAAGTGAGCGTGCGACGGTGACCACAGGCTGTCCGGTGCGCGCCACCTCCCGATCGAGCGCATCCAGCGCAGCGGCTCCGATGCCGCGTGCCGGCACGTTGACCACCCGCCGAAACGCCAGCTCGTCCGTTGGCGAGACGAGGAGTCTCAGGTAGGCCACAGCGTTGCGGATCTCGGCCCGCTGCCAGAACCGGAGCCCCCCCACGACACGATATGGGATACGTCGTCGCGTCAGCTCCTCCTCGAACGGTCGAGTCTGCGCGTTGGTTCGCATCAGCACGGCCACGGATGCGGTCGCCGAGAGCTCACGCAGCGTCTCGATACGGTCGGTAACCCAGCGCGCCTCGCCGCCTTCGTCCGGAGCGATGTACACGCACACCGGCTCGCCGCCGGACCGAGAGGTGAACAGTGTCTTCGACCGGCGGGCGCGGTTGTTGCGAATGACGCCATCAGCGGCCGCGAGGATCGATGTGGTGGACCGGTAGTTCTCCTCCAAAGCCACAACGTGGGTTCCCGGGAAGTGCCTCTCGAACTCGAGGATGTTGTCCACATCAGCGCCACGCCAGCGGTAGATCGACTGGTCCTCATCCCCAACCGCGGTGATGTTGTG